>CAZCVY010000045.1:0-42076 GCA_964501985.1 uncultured Acidobacteriota bacterium
TATCAGAAAACAAAAGCACTTAGCGGTGGGGAGAGCGAAATCCTAAAAAATGTATATGTATGATATAAAAAGACTTAACGTCAAGCTAAAGCGCGGGAGCGGTGAAAAAAGGGGAATTAAAAATGCGGGCTACTCCTACGATGTTATTGAAAACAAACGGAGGGAAAACGTCCGCCGGGGCTACTCCTACGATGTTCATGAAAACAAGCAACTTAATTCTGTATACCTACGATATCTATGAAAATAAAGGTAGTTGTGCGCCGGGGTTGGCCGCCCCCAACGCGCCCAAGGATCGACGCCGGAGGCCGAAGTCAGCCAAGGGTGTCACCCATTCCCGGCAGGGGAGCGAAAAAAGGTGTTAAATAAATACGAGCGAAGCCGGAATGTCTATGAAAACAAAGGATCACAAGACACAATGCCCGAATAAAAACAGACATTTAGGCCTTAGTTTTCGACATCTTTACGTAACTGATGCCCATTTTGCAGAAAAATCCCGCTTTGCGACGACAAGTTGTCAGCTCAATTCGTTTTCGCGCAGGTTTGTTCGTGCATGACACGACCCAGTCTGAAATTGCCGCTACTTTCTGGCCGACTCCTCAGGAGGCTTGGCTTCGATGGCGGCGATCTCCGCTCGAAATTTCACGGCCTGATCCGGCTGCTTCAGGGCGGAATACTCGTCGACGAGATCCTTGCGCGCGTTCACGAGCCAGCTCACTTTGGGGTCCATCTGGGTGATGAGGATGTCATATCCGCCGCGGGTCTGGGCGACTGCATCGGAATACCGGTTTTCGCGCAGAAGGGTTCTGCCGAGCTTGATTCGCGCAATTCCGGTATTGGTATCCGTGGCCGAGAGCGCCTCAACATAGATGGGGATCACTTGGCGGAAGATCTCTTCCGCGTGAGTCCAATCATGCCTTCCCATATACACGCTGCCCAAATTGGAAAGCGCCGTGGCCAGAAGATAGTGCCGGTCGCCGTAGGCCGCTCGATAGATATCCGCCTCGCGCCGAAAGTACTGCTCCGCCAGATCATAGTTGCCCTGCCTGCTGGCGGCGTTGCCCAAATCGTTCAGCGACGACGCCACGCTCGGATGCATCTTTCCGAATGCCCTTTCCTTGATGGTCAGGGACTGCTGCAACAGGTCGACGCCCTCGTCGAAGCGGCTTTCGTAAACCAGCGTGCGGGCGAGGATGGTCATATCCGTTGCCGCCTCGGTGCTGCCTGTCCCGTACCAGGCTTGGGCGATGTCGAGGGCTTGCCGCTCATATTTTTCCGCCTGCGGGTAATGGCCCAAGTCGTTTTGAATCGCGCCCAGGTTGATCAGGATGTTTGCCACGCCCGGGTGGTGTTCCCCGTAGGTGTGGCGGTACATGGGCAGCAGCCGCTCGTTGAGAAACTGGGAAACCTCGTAGTGCCCGGCGAGAAAGTGAGCGCCGGCCAGTTCATAGAGGCTATCAGTCAACTCCGAACCCGTGATGCCTTTCTCCGTCTCAAGGCGAACCACTTCGTCGAGGGTTTGGATGGCGGGCCCATAAGCGCCGCGGTCGGCAAGAACCTTTCCCAGCGCGGTGCTGGCTTTCAAAACCGCGGGGTTGTCCGGTGGAAAGTGCCGCTTCGCCATGGCAAGGCCCTCACGCACCAGCCGTTCCGCCTCCGGCAGCTTCGCCTGGTTGTCGCGCAGAAGGCCAAGTGCAACCAGACTCTCGGCAACCTGGGGATGGTCGGACCCGAAGTACCAACGTCGCTCGGTCAAGGCTTGACCCAGCAAACGGTCGGCTTGATCGAACTTGCCCAGGTTTTCATAAAGGGACCCCAGCGTCTGGTAGAGCGCTGCCTGAACTTGCGGCTCCGCGTTGAGCAACTGGGCCTCTTCCGCACCGCGATCCAGCAGGGTCACGACGCGCAGGTTGTCGGCGGGGCCGGCGTCAGGGTCGCCTCCCTGGAAGAGGTTCGTCATGAATTTCTGGATGCGCTCGGTGCGAGCGGCTTCGGCAAGCGAGGCAAGATGCGCATTGGCAAGCCTGATGGCAAAGAAGACGCCCATGCCGGCCACCACCACCAGCACGGCTGCCACCGCCGTCAAAGACCGCCAATTGCGGCTCACGAACTTTCTCGCCCGGTAGCGCACGGTGTCAGGGCGAGCTTCCAGCGGCTCGGCCTTGAGATAATGATCGATATCTCGCAAGAGAGCTTCCACCGACGGGTAGCGCTGCCGCAGATCCTCGTGCATGGCAGTGAGGCAGAGCACATCCAGGTCAGCCCAGGCGGCCTTGCTTGTCAGCAGTTCCCTTCCCCCCTCGGCCGCTGCGGTTCTGCGAGCGACGATCGAGGGCTTCTCAACCGCTCGTGCGGTCGAAGCTTTTTCGGCTTGCGCAGGCGTGCTGCCGGACAAGTTGAACGGAAGGCGTCCGGCGAGCAGCTCGTACAGGACAACTCCGAGCGAGTAGACGTCCGTTTGGATTCCGCTTTGTTCGCCGCGAATCTGCTCAGGGGCGGCGTAGGCAGGCGTCATCAGCCGGACTCCGATCGTCTGGTCGATGCTTTCTCCAAGGCTCTCAAGACGTTTGGCGATGCCGAAATCGAGCAAGCGGACAGTTCCATTTTCCTTCACCAGGATATTCGAGGGCTTCAAGTCGCGGTGGATGACCGCCTGCCGATGGGCATACAGCACGGCTTCGCATACTTCCCGGAAGAGGCGCAAACGCTCCGCGACCGAGCTCTGGTGGGTCCGGCAGAAGGTAGTGATGGGGACACCTTCGACATACTCCATGGCAAAGAAAGGAGTGCCGTCGGCCGAAGTGTTGGCATCGTAGAGCCGGGCAATGCAGGGATGATTGAGTTGCGCGAGAGTGCGCTGCTCAGTGGCAAAGCGCTGGCGGCGAGTGGGCGACACCCAGGCGTCGCGCAGAACCTTGATGGCAACTTGACTGCCCAGGTCCCGGCGCTCCGCCAGGTAAACCATCCCCATGCCGCCTTCGCCCAAGTGCCGGATGATCCGGTAGGGGCCAAATTCCTTGAAGGGTGGAGAACTTGCCGAAGGATCGTGGAGAATCTGCTGCGCCACGTGTGCGACATCACGGTCGAGCAAAGAGCCACCCGCGGCGTCTTCTTCGAGAAGAACAAGGACCTCGCCCGCCATCGCCGCGTCGTCCCCGCATTGCGTTTCGAGAAAACCGCGCTGCTGGCCAGGTGGCAGTTCCGCGGCCTGGTGAAAGAGCGCTTGAACCTTTTGCCATCGCGCACTGTCCATCGTGATTGCCCTTACGTTGCGGCTCATCCGCTAGGCTTGGCGGAGCTCATGGGCAAGCCACGCCTTCGCCGCCCGCCAATCGCGCATGACCGTGGCTTCGGAAACGTTCAGGAGCTCGGCCGTCTCGGGGACGTCGAGCCCTCCAAAGAAGCGGCTTTCCACCATCTCTGCCTGCCGCGGATTCATGCGCGAGAGCTGATTCAGGGCGGCGTCGAGCGCCAGAAGTTCCTCACCGCCCGAAGGCTTGTTCCGGAACGCCTCGTCAATAGCGACCGTGAAGTCCTGCCCGCCCCCCCGCTTCTCCGAGTTGCGGCGCCGGGCGGCCTCGACCAGGATTTGCCGCATGGCGCGAGCGGCGATCCGCTTGAAATGCAGGCGCGAGGTCGCGGCAATCTCGGGCGATTGCGCCAGTTTCAGCCAGGCCTCATTCACCAGGGCGGTAGGGCTCAGCGTGGCGCTGGGATCACCGCGGCGGACGCTGGAGGCCAGGCGGCGCAATTCCTCGTAGGCCACGCTAAAGAGGTGATCCAGCGATTGGCGGGCCTCGGCGGGCGACTCGGCGCTTCCCGAGTCTCGGCCCCGGCTTACGTCAGTATTTTTCGCCGCCATGACAGTTTTTCCGTCGCTTTTGCGCATAGCATAGTGCAGGGCAATAGACTTTTGCGCAAAACATGGTACAAGGCCATCTCGGGCAAGCCCGTCTCACGGGTGATACCTGTTCTCGCTGGGTACACGGAATTGTATCACCGCCACCGGTGTTGCGGCAACGCGCAGCCTGATGGGCGAAACGCAAGCGGACGTAGCGCGGGCGTCCCGCCCGCTGGAGCGAGAGCGTCCCGCTTTCGCGGATGGCGCGGGCAGGATGCCCACGTTCCACCGGGCGGGACGCCCGCGCTACAAACTTCATTGGCTCGAGTGAACGGTCTTGACGGCAGGAGCAACCCTGTAGGCAATGAAGCGATTGGCAAATCCAAATTCCACGAAGGAGACTCCTATGAAACAGCAAGTTTTGATTCGAACAATCCTTGGCGTTATGGTCCTGGCGGCGGCCCTCTCCATCAGCGCCTGTAGCTCCTGCCTGCCTGGAAACGTTGAGGGCACGTACTCAGACGTCTCTGGCGCATTCAAGGTCGAGTTGAAGGGCGGCGGAAAGGCCACCTTGACCACGCTGAACAGCCCAACCCCTTGCACCTACGTAAAGGATGGGAAGAAATTGGCATTAACTTGCGAGAATCGCGTTCTTTCCTTCACGATCCAAGACGACGGGTCGCTGATGCCGCCGGAAGAGGCCGGGATCGGACCCCTGAAAAAGGCCAAATAACAACCTAGAATAGGAGGCAAAGGGTCGAAGCTCGGGAGCGCGGGAATCTCAATCGCCGTGGCCGAGTTAGACCCCTTCCTTCTTAGGGCGCGTCCGCCCGCGCTAAAGCGCTCCGGCTGCTTCTCTGGAGCCTCGATATCTAAGCCAGTGGAGGAACGCGATCAGCCAGATGATTTCGCCGAGAGCAAAGAGGGGCCAATGGAAAGGCTTCGGCATTCCGCCGCCCATGACGTTGCGGTAATCCCAAATGAAGGCGGCAAGGACAAACAGCGCGCCCACGTAAGCACCGAGCCAGTGGACGACACTTATCCGAATCGAATGACCGCTTGATTCCCGCCACAGGTAGACGAGACCCGTTCCGACCATCGTCAATGCCACCAAGGCCGGCGCGAGCACCGGTCCTGACCAAGGCACGGGGATGAGAAACAAGATGTCCCAGTCGAGCAGCGACTTCGGCCAATCGATTAAGACCCTCAGAAAGGCATAGTAGGAAATATCCCAAGCTCCGAAAGCCAGCATGAAGAACGCAAACCACTGGCGATAATTCCCGCCGGCCGCTGCGGCCACTGCGCCCAGCATGAGCAGGGTTGCAGCCTCGCGAGCAATCTCCGTGCCCACCAATCTAACCGTGTCCGGTCCGGCCGCCCTGACCTGCTGGGGCGAAAGCAGCGGAAACAGATCGTGGCTATTGGGGGCGAACGTCGCGCGGACGGCGTCAAACTGCGGCCGCAAGTAGGTGACCACCGCCGCCTCGACATAGCCAAAGGATACTCCGAACAGCAGGATGGCAATGACGGGGCGCTTCCAACGAAGGGGGTGGGCGGAATCCATGTGTGTCTCCATTTCGTGATTCGATGCCAGTTGGGACCGGCGCAGCCGCCTGCTCGCGTAAAATGGATTTGTGGGCGGGCATGACAGGCGTTAATATAGGATGTCAAGGCGCAGAATTGCACTCTACGCCCGCCCACCGCAATCCCAAATGGAGGATCAATTCTATGTCGAAACAAGACGAAGCCGCGCTCATCCTGAAACTGTACGAACTGGGCAAGGATGACTCGCTGCGCAAAGCGCGCGACTGGTATTTTCGGGATTTCCACCCGCACTCGATCGCCAATTTCAACGAAGGAATGTTCAGTGAGCACAGCGGCCAGTTGCGCGCGCTGGTCGCCTATTGGGACATGGCTGCGGCGCTCGTCAATGATGGCGCCGTTAGCCTGGAGCTTTTCAACAGTACTTTCAGCGAGCACATCGTCGTGTTTGCCAAGATCGAGCCGATGCTTCAGGAGATCAGGGACGTCTTTGCGCCCGCCTTCGCGGCCAACATCGAGAAACTGATCGACGCAACACCCGGAGGCCGCAAGCTGGTGGCAAAAGCGCACGATCGCATCAAAGCTACCCACTGACCGGCCGGCCCCAAGCCAGCGGGCTGCGGCCGGCAAGGTCGGAGCTGAGGTCCTGCACGATGAAGCGAGTTGGAGTTCACGATATCGCCCGGCTCGCCAAAGTCTCGATCGGAACCGTGGATCGAGCCTTGCACGGGCGAGAAGGCATCAACAAGGAAACGCGTAAGCGGGTGCTGCAAGTGGCGCGCCAGTTGCGCTACACGCCCAACCCCGCCGCCCGCATGCTGGCGGTGGGCCGATCCCCGTTGCGGATCGGAGCGTGCATCCCGCGGGAGATTCACTATTTTTACGACCAGGTACGCGACGGCATCATGGCGGAGGCTCGCCGCTTCGAGTCTCTGGGCGTGAGTGTGATTTACGACCCTGTCCCTCGCCTGGGCGCCGGCGAAGCGGAACGGGTGCGCCGCTTGCTGGCCACGGATATTCGCGCCCTGATTGTCTCGCCGGGCGATCCCGCGTCGGTGGCCTCACTGATTGACGAGGCGGAAAAGCGGGACATCCGCGTCGTGTGCGTTGCCTCGGACGCCCCCACCAGCGCCCGCTCGACAGTGGTCTGCGTCGACCCGGAACTGAACGGCCGATGCGCGGCGGAGTTGATGGCCAAGTTTCTCGCCAAACATTCGCGCGTCGTCGTGCTGACGGGAATGCTCCAGACAGAAGATCATCGCAGAAAGACAAGGGGATTCGTGGACGCTTTCCCGAATTTCTGTCCCGGGGGTGAGGTCGTGCGAGTCATCGAAACTCACGATGACGAAGAGGAAGCTTTCCAGAAGTCTCTGGAGCTCTGCCGGAGCACCAAGGAGCTTGACGGGCTCTACGTCAATACGGCCAATTGCATGCCGGTCTGCGCCGCGATCGAAGCCGCAGGGCTGGCGGGCCGAGTTCGCCTGATCGCCACCGACCTGTTTCCCCCCATGATTCCCTATATCGAAAATGGCACCATCACCGCTTCAATCTATCAACGGCCATTCGTGCAGGGCCAGACCGCAGTCCGGCTCGTGGTGGATCACATCATTTACAATAGGCCCTTCCCTCCCTTCCAATACCTGAGCCCCGGCATCGTGCTCAAGTCCAACCTCCGGCTCTTCCGCGAGACCCAGCCTGCCGAGGCGCAAGACGACCCTTCAAGTTACGATCAGGTGCTAGCGGAGACGCCCTTGGGCGCTGGAGACAGCTAGCGATCAGGAGGCAGATTCTCACCTTCGATTTTTGCCCTTTGGCTTTTTACTTGGTTTTGGAGAACCTCGCGAGCCGCATGCGTGTATACTGCTGTGGCTTTCGCCGGTTCCGGCTTCCTTGGAGGCACTGCAAATCGAGTGAAGGCGAAGAAACGATTGCCGCAATTATGGGAGACAAACTATGAAATTGACTATCCTTTCGCTTGTCACGTTCTTTCTTTTGGCGCTCTCTCCGGCGTGGGCACTCGACAACGGCCTGGTGCTAACCCCGCCAATGGGCTGGAACAGTTGGAACAAGTTTGGCTGCGACGTCAGCGAAAAACTCATCAAGGAAATGGCCGACGCCGTGATAACGAGCGGAATGAAGGATGCCGGCTATCAGTACGTCGTAATCGACGACTGTTGGCAGGTGAGCCGTGAAGCCGACGGGGCCATCGTTGCTGACCCCAAACGCTTCCCTTCCGGGATTAAGGCCGTGGCGGACTACGTCCACTCCAAGGGTTTGAAATTCGGGATTTACTCCGACGCTGGCACAGGAACTTGCCAGGACCGTCCCGGCGGCCGCGGCTACGAGTTTCAGGACGCCCGCACCTACGCCGCGTGGGGCGTGGATTATCTCAAATACGATTGGTGCAATCACAGCACGCAGGACGTCAAATCCTCTTATACGCTCATGCGCGACGCGTTGAAGGCTTCCGGCCGCCCCATCGTCTTCAGCCTCTGCGAGTGGGGCGTGGAAGCTCCCTGGAAGTGGGCCGGAGAAATCGGCAACCTCTGGCGCACGACAGGAGACATTACGGATTGCTGGAACTGCACGGGTTGGAATGGTGACTCGCTGGGTGTGATGCAAATTCTCGACATCGAGGCGGGCATCGCGGATGCCGCCGGTCCGGGCCACTGGAACGATCCCGACATGCTCGAGGTAGGTAATCCCGGCCTTAACGTGGAAGAGAGCCGCGCGCACTTCAGCCTCTGGTGCATGCTGGCGGCTCCGCTGATCGCCGGAAACGATTTGCGCAGCATGCCGCCGGCGATTCGTGAAATCCTGACCAATAAGGAAGCCATTGCCATCGACCAGGATTCGCTCGGCCGTCAGGCAATCAAGTATCGGGATTATGGCGACTGGCAAATCTGGGCCAAGAATCTGAGCGGCCACAACACGGCCTACGCGCTGCTGAATCGCGGCGATAAGCCGAAGGACGTTTCGGAATGGGTAGGCACGGGGAAAAAGGTTCGCGACCTGTGGAAACACGCGGACGTCACGCTCGACGATGGATACTTCCGCGGGACTTTGGCGCCGCACAGCGTGACACTGTTGAAGGTCACGGGCGAGTAGGCTGCCCCGGAATTGGCGGCTGCGCAGGGTCACTTGGCGGCGGGAAGGCTCGCGAGGAATTCCGTCACGGCCTTTTCATAGGGCTGAGTAGCTTGGTTGAACCCCTCACCGTGACGGCGTCCTGGAAGCACGATAATTTTCTTGAGCGGGCTCTGGGCATGCGCGTAGAGGGTCTGAGCGATGGAAGGGGGCATCCGACGGTCGCCCTCGACGGCCACGAAGAGGATGGGCCTGTCGCCGATCCGCTCGACGGCCTTTACCAAATCGAAGTCTGTGGGGCTGAAGTGGCCGCGCCACGCGGTCCAATAACCCACCTCATCGGCGATCGGGAAACCCGGCAGGTGAAGAAACAGCTTCAAATGGTGGCGCATGGTGCCCATCATGGAATCGAAGGAGCTATCGGAAATGACCGCGGCAATGTCCGGCGATTCAGCCGCCGCCATCAATGCTGACGCCGCGCCCATCGATACGCCCCACGCTACTATTGGCCGTCCCGCGTGCTCCTGACCGAGCGCATAGCGGACCGCCGCTTCTACATCCAATCTTTCCTGATAGCCCAAAGTGGTGATGTCGCCGCCGCTCACTCCTTGATGACGCAAATCGAAGAGCAAACCGTTGTATCCCAAGGTGTGGGCAAAGGCAGCGTCCGGGAGCATCTCGATGCGGGTGCGGTTGAGCCCGTGACCGTAGACAATGGTGCCACGCGCTGTGCCATCCGCGGGAATGTACCAACCCTTCAGAGTTATCCCGTCGGAAGTAGTGAACGAAATCCAGCGGAAATCGAGGTGATACGATATCGGCGTCTTGCCGTCGTTCGGGTCGGGATAATGAAACTGGTTGTGCGTGATCATTGCCGTGAATAGCCAGGGGACGACGATCAGAAAGAATGCCGCCACCAGCCCAGCCAGGATCAGCAGAACGTTTCGAAAAATCGTCAGAATTCGCGACCGGGACGGCACATTATCCTCCTCGTTCCACCTGGGGCCAAAAGGTGCAGCGTGGACGTGTTTTATAGGCCCGAGGCTTTTCCGTGCACATCGTGGCAGGGCGGTGCACCCGCAATTCAATTCCACGCTAAGAGATAAGTGGCTTTTGCCAGTGAAGACCCGCGGACCCGTCCAATAGTAACATTGAGGAGCGATCGATTATAAGGGCGAACTGCGATGACGTTGGGTGACCGTCGCTAGCTGTAGCGTGGCGGGAGACTGAAGCCCCGTGACGTACAGGAGCTTCAGCGGCGCTATCACGGACTCGGTGGCCCCCCACGGCGTTATGCTTTTCGTGGTAAATCTGTTGAGACTGCTTATTTGGTTGTTGGGTAACAACCTTGCGTGCAGGTCGCGGTTGTATCGATCATTCACCCTGGGGTTCGACGATGTGGGTGGCGAGAAGGACTACTACACCGGCCGTCATCACCGCGCAAAGGGCGGTAACAGCGGCATATCCGGATTTCTGAAAAAGCAGTCCCCCCACGTATGCAGTTGCGGCAATCCCTATCTGCGAGGAGATATTCCGCATGGCGATGAACGACCCACGCTGCGCCTGGGGGACCATTTCCGTCATCAATGCGGTCAAGGGCCCTTGTCGGAAGGCAGCTCCCAAACTCGCGAGCGCGAACACTCCCAACATTCCTAATCCCCACGGCAAGACCGTTACGAACGCCACTGCCACTGCAAGCAGGATGTTGCTGGCAATGGAAACGCCGCGCTTTCCCCAGCGGTCGGAAAAAATCCCTCCCAGGGGTGCGCTGCCGACTGCCACGATTCCGCCCAGCATAAAGACCCACCCAATCGTGCGCGTGGGAAGGCCAAAGCTCGAATTTAGCCAGGCGCCGATGTAGGTGAGGAACCCTACCAAACCGCCCGAGACTAGAAAGGCAATTACCAGCGCAGCCGCGGTATCTCGCCGCGCTAAGAAAGAGCGATAAGCTTTGGCCGCGTCGCGCAGCTTTTCGGTCGAGGGGCGCGGATTCAATCGCTCGGGGGGCAATCGCAGGGTGGCGCCTGCGGTGACAACTGCCAGACCGGCAAAAAACAGGAAAGCGTCGCGCCAGCCGAAGCGGTCGGCGATTTGCGCGGCAATCGGCACCCCCAAAATGGGTGCGGCGAAGTAAGCCGCTGAAATCAGGCCGATGGCACGCCCACGCACGTTGTAAGGAAACCAATCAGCGGCGAAGGTGATGGAGCAGGTGGAAAGCGTGCCGGCCGCCAGTCCCGTCAGCGCGCGCGCCAGCATCAACTCATTTAAAGTGCGGCTGCGCGCCGAGGCAAACGAAGCCACGGCAAAGAACGCCACGCCGCCGAGCAAAAATCGCCGCCGGCCGTAGTGATCAGAAAGCGTCCCGGAGAAAAAAGCCGCCACTGCCGCCGCGAACGAATACACCACCACCAGCAGTCCCGCCGTCGAAACACTGATCCCCAGCGATTTCACCAGGGACGGCAAGAGCGCGGCGATCATCTGGTTATCCGCTAAACCCAGGAAGAGCAGCAGGAAGAGGTTGGCGATGACCAGAGAGTCCATGGGGGCTAGGGGTTAGTGATCAGGATTTAGGGATTAGGGGTTAGTGATCGGTCTTAATATGTGAAAAGTTAAAAGGGTAAAGTGTAAACGGTAAAGGATAAAGCATAAGCATCGCTCATGAGATTTTACCCGTTACACTTTAAACTCTACAATTCTCCACACCCGTCTCTAACCCCTAACACCTAACCCCCAATCCCTTCTATTCAAAATGGTGCAAATCAAGTTTGATGGCCGCCTTGTCAGAGAAATCCATAACTCCGGCGGCGGCTATACCGACGGCGACGACAATCGCGTCGCTGATTTCATGCTTGGTAGCGCCCAACTCCAACGCCTTCTTGATGTGTCCTTCCAAACAGCCTTCGCACTTTGCCACGAGGGAACAACCAATGGCGATGAGTTCCTTGGTTTTCAGATCCAGCGCGGAGGGTTTGAAATAACTCTCTTTGTAGAAGGAAAGGTAAATATTACGAATCCGCGGCTCGATCATGCTCATCGATGCCGGGGGATTCTTCTTTGCTTCGGGCTCATCAGTCGCCATACGGAATCCTCGCTCCTTTAGTTATTCGATGAAATGCACCCCTTGCATATACGGAACCCCAAGGCTTCTCGTTCCCCGTCGCCAAAGTTCCGTTTTTCCAGAAGATGAATTGCCAACGTACCACCCTCCAGACGTCTTCACGAGGAGACGTGTGAAGGCTCGACAGTTTCGGACGGAAGGGCCGAAAGCAGTTCGGGAATCTCGATGCGGATCGCGGTTCCCTTCCCCGTCCGACTATCGATTTTCAGCACGCAGTCCTGGCCGTAGACCACCTTAAGCCGCTCCCGAACATTGCTCATTCCAATCCCGTTGCCACCAAGGTCCGGCTGCCGCGTCTCGGATATTCCCACGCCGTCATCGATGACCTCGACGATCAGACGGCCATTTTCACGCTTGGCTCGCAAAGTGATGGCGCCGCCTTCAACCTTGGGGGCAATGCCATGCCGTAGCGCGTTCTCAACCAGCGGTTGAAGAATCATACTGGGCACGACCATGTCCAGCGTCTCGGGATCGATTTCCTTGCGAATTTGCAGCTTGTCGCGCCCGAATCGCACCACCTCAATGTCCAGGTAATCGTCGATGAAATCCAGCTCCTGTTGCAATGGCGCGAAGTGTACCTGGGCCTTCAATCGCCGGCGAAGGATATTCGACAACTTCAGCAGGACCGTCCGCGCCATGTCAGGATCAAAGCGTATCAGCGAGGAAATCGTGTTCAGGGTGTTAAAAAGGAAGTGGGGATTGATCTGGCTGATCAGCGCGTCCATGCGGGCCTGAAGCAGCGCTTTTTCCTGCTCCACCAATTTGCGCTCGATTCGGGTGGTGTTCCACATTCGAACCGGCAAGCTCACACCGATCAATGTCGCCAGGACGATCAGGACACTGGTCCAAAAGTGTGGCGACCACGGGTAAAACAAAGTCCCTTTGGAGATGGGTCCTACCACGACCATACGAATGACTTCCAAAACAATGCAGATGAGCGTGAAGAGGACTTGCCAGTCAAAGGCGCGGTGCTTGAACTTTTCCCGGATCGAACGGTACAAGCTCAAATCCAGCGAAGGGGAGAATTTCCAAATCTCTTCTTTGTCCGGACAGACCCAGCGAGCGGTGCCCGCCGCGACCGCATAAAGGGTAGCCATGAGCGGCGCGAGAACCTCGGGGCGGTAATAGGGAATCAGCCAGGCCGGGGTACTCTGCACAAGAGCTGGAAACAGTGACAACGCGGCAACCCATAGCCACATCAGCACAATCGGCAGGTTGACAATCAAGGCCACGGCCAGGCCCACAATCGTCCCACCCAACAATCCGGCCACCACCGTCACTTCCAAACTGAGATCGGCGGTGGGATAAGACGCCAGCAGGCGAGCCAACACGCCTATCATGAATGGCAGCCCCAGAAATGCGGCGAACTGAACTTTTTGGCGGGGGCTGCGCTGCTCAATCACCAGGAGGTTGCGAAACATGCTGAAGCGGGCAATAAAACCGGCCAGCAAAGCCATGACCGCCAACTTGATGAGGAGATCAACAACGGTGAACGGCGCGGGAATGTGTGGGACGGGGTTCATGTCAACCAACGCTCGGGACCCATGGGAGCGGCCCTGGCTGCGGTCAGACGACGGGAATTCGCACCCTCAAGGCTTTGGGCAACGTTATGACTTGACCCTGCGTTAATGTGTCGGTTTTTCAATCTACCCAACGGCCCAACGCCCCGATCATCTCTTCTGTGCCACCACCCACAAAGTGTACCACTTCCAAACGGTCGCCGCCTTGGATCATGGTCTCACCCCAAGTGGAGCGCGCGGCGATCTCGCGATTGCGCTCCACCGCAACGCGATCCTCTGCCAGCTTCAGCCAATCAAGCAGCGAGGCCAAAGTCAAGTTTTCTGGAACTTCGCGAAGTTCCCCATTCAGGTAGATAGTCATAGAGAAAAGCCCCGGATCAGGCAGGCCCCGCTTGTTCGGCGGCAGGTTTGATCTCACCGCCCCGGATACGTGCGATGATGAGACGATGTTGGTCTTCAAGGCGGCGCTGCAATTTTTCGTCGCTGAAATCAGGCGAGTCCAGCATGTCCTGATAGGAACTTTTGAATTTGTGAATGACGGCGCCTCGGGTGTACACCGTCGTGTCGATTCCAGCGTCTTTCCGGGGTTCCGTCTGAATATGATAGACGACGCCCTCGTGTTTAATGTCGGTGTTAAACCCCATCACCATGGCATGTCCTCGCGACGACGAGACCCCTGAACTTGTCAGCCTGATGTTAATGACTCCTCCCCGTCCAGGCAAGAAAAAACTTGACACTTCTCGGACGCGGCCCGTATAGTTTTCTGTTAGGGTACAACACATCGAAGTCCTCCTAAGTGACTGTAATGGCTAGAGTTTACATACCCCTTCTGGTGCATATCTTGGCCGTCGTGGCGCTTGCTGGCGGCATGTTGGGCCTTTCATGGTGGGTGGGAGTTAAACGCCCTTCCAAGGAAAAGCTCGAACCCTACGAGTGCGGTAGCCCCCCTGTCGGCGATGCCCGCGGGAGTTTTTCGGTAAGCTTTTACTTGGTGGGGATGATTTTCATCCTTTTCGAAGTCGAGGCTGTATTCCTGTACCCCTGGGCTGTCGTATTCAAGAGTCTAAGCTGGTCTGGTTTTTTCGAGATGACTTTGTACATCGCCGTTTTGCTTGCAGGCTACATTTATCTGTGGAAGAAAGGGGCGCTCGACTGGACCCGTTAACGATCGGGTAACACGGTGGTCGGGAGATTGGGTGCGCAGGTGAAGGATTGGTACTCAGATCACCGATTCATCCCATGTCTTTGTTCACCCGATTTTGCGACCTCCAGATCACCCGAAGTGTATGGCATCCGGCCTTGAAAGCAACGCCGCTCTCCAGAAGCTGCGGGAGTTTGACCCCGAGGCAGTGGAAGACGCGCGTGCATTCCGCGACGAAGTGACGGTGTACGTCAAGCCCGCCCACTTCCTTCGCGTCTGTGAATTTCTGCGGGACGAGCCAAGCCTGAAATTCAGCTTTCTCGCAGACGTCACGGCGCTGGATCTTTACCCCCAGGAGCCGCGCTTTGAGCTGGTATATCATTTGCTCTCCATAGAGACAGCCCGGCGCCTGCGCCTGAAGGTTCGTGTGCCGGGAGACGACCCCCGTTTCATTACTGCGATTCCCGTTTGGCCATCGGCCAACGCGTTCGAGCGTGAAGTCTTCGATCTATTTGGAATCATCTTTGATGGCCATCCGTTTCTGCGCCGCTTGCTGCTGCCGGAAGAATGGGAAGGCTACCCGTTGCGTAAAGACTATCCCACGGAGGGTTACCGTTAAATGCCGGTAACACTAGAGAGAGTCGCGGGCGCCGAAGACCGGGTCATCCTGAGCATGGGCCCGCAGCACCCCTCCACACATGGCGTGCTGCGGTTGGTGCTGGAGCTCGAGGGCGAAACTGTAATTCGGGCAATCTACGATATCGGCTATCTGCACACCGGCTTCGAGAAGTCATTTGAAAGCAAGACTTACTCGCAAGGAATCACTCTCACCGACCGGATGGATTATCTTGCGCCCCTCTCAAACAATCTGGGCTTTTGTCTTGCCACCGAGAAGGTGCTGGGCTTGGAAATTCCCCCGCGGGCACAGTGGATTCGTGTGCTCCTGACCGAATTGACGCGCATCCAGAGCCACCTGGTGTGGCTGGGAACACACGCCATCGACCTCGGGGCCATGTCGGTTTTTCTCTACTGCTTCCGTGAGCGCGAGGAAATCCTCCACATTTTCGAGGCCGTCTCCGGCCAACGAATGATGACCAGCTATTTCCGCGTCGGAGGGTTGGCACTCGAACCTCCTCTGGGCTGGCTGAAACGCGTGGAAAAGTTTAGTAAGAGTTTTCCCGCGCGCATCGATGAGTACGAAGCACTGCTCACACGCAATCCTATCTGGCTGCGCCGGACACAAGGGGTAGGGTACATCTCCGGAGATGATGCCATCGCCTATGGCCTCTCTGGCCCATCGCTGCGCGGCTCTGGCGTCGATTGGGACATTCGCAAGAAACAGCCTTATTCAAGTTACGAAAAGTTTGACTTCACGGTCGCGACCCGCGCGGAAGGCGATGTGTACGGACGTTATCTGGCGCGCGTCGAAGAGATGCGGCAGTCGCTTCGAATCGTGAATCAAGCGATGGCAGGCTTGCCCGAGGGGCCGGTAAAAGCTGATGCCCCGCACATTGTGCTGCCCGATCGCGAGAGCATGAAAACCTCCATCGAGGCTCTCATTTACCACTTTAAGATTGTGACCGAGGGATTCCACCCTCCGGTCGGCGAGGTTTACCAGGCCATTGAATCGCCGCGCGGCGAACTGGGTTTCTACATGGTCAGCGATGGTTCACCAAAGCCCTTCCGTTGCCATGTACGGGCCCCCTCCTTCGCCAACTTACAAGCATTACCGAAATTGATCGAGGGCCGATTGATCGCCGACGTAGTCGCGTGTATCGGGACAATTGATATCGTGCTGGGAGAAGTCGACCGATAAGATTAGGGTGAAGTGTAAAAAGCGCTAAACGGGACTATTAAACTTTAAACATTACAGTTTGTAATATGCTTTCTGAATCCTTGTTGAAGAAATTCGATCAACTGATTTCGCGCTATCCGCTCAAGCGCTCAGCAATGGTTCCTTTGCTACTCTACGCGCAAGACGAAGTCGGCCACGTAACCGAAGAGGTTATTACCGAGGTGGCGCGACGCATAGATGTGCGGCCCATTGAGGTCGTCGAGGTTATCGGTTACTACTCTATGCTTCACCGCCAGCCCGTGGGTAAGTACAATATCCAGGTTTGCACCAACATCTCGTGCATGTTGCGCGGGGCCGACGAAGTATTCGAACATTGTTGCAAGAAGTTGGGGATCAAGAACAAACAGACGACGCCGGACGGTTTGTTTTCGCTGGAAGAGGTCGAGTGCCTGGGGGCCTGTTGCGGCGCGCCTGCCATGCAGGTGAATTACGACTTTTACGAAAACCTGACGGCGGAAAAGTTTGACGCGCTGATCGAGGAATTGAAGAAGAAAGAACCTCGATCCAAGATGTAAGGGCGAGACTCGATAGTCGAAGTTCGAACGTAGCGCATCTCGTTCCAAACTTCGTATTTCGAGTTTCGAGTTTCGAATATGCCTGGCTACAACAATCCGATGGGGGATAGCCCGCTGGAAGTGAAGGTCATCAGCAAGCGATTTGGCCTGCCTAACTCCACTTCCCTCGACGTCTACGTTCAACATGACGGGTACCAGGCCTTGAAAAAAGCCTTGGCCATGAAGATCGAAGACGTCATCAACGAGGTCAAGAATTCCGGCTTGAGAGGGCGTGGCGGCGCGGGCTTCAACACCGGCATGAAATGGAGTTTTGTTCCCAAGCAATCGGCCAAGCCCAAATACGTGGTGTGCAACGCTGACGAGAGCGAACCCGGCACCTGCAAAGATCGCCCGTTGATGGAGTACGATCCGCATCAGCTCATCGAAGGTATCATCATTGCTGGTTATGCCATCCAATCTCATCAGGGGTTTATCTATATTCGCGGTGAGTATCGCTACCTACTCGAAATCATCGATCGGGCGCTGGCGGAGGCCTATGCGGGTGGCTACCTGGGGAAAAACATTCTGGGCTCCGGGTTCGACTTCGAACTTTGCACACACACGGGAGCAGGCGCTTATGAGTGCGGCGAAGAGACCGCGCTGCTGAATTCGCTCGAGGGGCTGCGCGGCTACCCCCGCATCAAGCCGCCCTTTCCCGCGGTAGTGGGTTTGTACGGCGGTCCCACCGTGATCAACAACGTCGAGACCCTTTCCAATGTTCCCCATATTCTGCTAAACGGGGCGGACTGGTACTCGAAATTGGGTTCGCCCAAGAATGGCGGCACCCGCCTCTTCTGCTTGAGTGGTCACATCACCCGTCCGGGCGTCTATGAATTGCCGATGGGCTTTCCGTTGCGCCGGATCATTGAGGAAGTCGGAGGGGGCGTGCTGGGAGGCAAGAAACTCAAAGCGGTGATTCCGGGCGGCTCATCGTGCCCCGTGCTGACGGCCGATGAGATCGACGTCGCCATGGATTACGATTCAGTGGCCAAGATCGGTTCCATGCTGGGCTCCGGTGGTGTCATCGTCCTGGATGAAGATACATGTATGGCAAAAGTCGTGGGCCGCATCATGCGGTTCTACGCGCACGAGTCCTGTGGGTGGTGCATTCCCTGCCGCGAGGGAACCTCCTGGCTGAAACACTTGTTCGATCGCTTCCATGCCGGAGGAGCACTGCCCGACGATCCCGACACGGCGCTCGACGTTTCGTACAACATTCTCGGAAAAACGCTGTGCCCTCTCGGTGATGCCGCGGCGATGCCCACCATCAGTATCTTGAAGAAGTTCCGGCACGAGTTCGAGGAGCATGTCAAACTCGGGTACTGCCCCTATGAGAAGAAGGCGGTGACCGTCGCATGAGTGAGAGGACCCACGATTCGCGGTTCGTCATCCTGGACATGCCACCCAAGGAGGAAAACCTCCAGATCCCGGGCCCATACACCCGCAGTCCAAGTCTTTCTCCGCGCGCCAATCCCGCCGCCGAACCTGTGACCTTGACGATCAACGGCCAGCAGGTAAAAGTCCCGCCGGGAACGCTGGTAATTGAGGCGGCCAAGCAGGCTGGCATTGAGATCCCCTCATATTGCTACTATCCCGGCCTCACGCTCCAGGGTGCCTGCCGGATGTGCCTCGTGGCGATCGAAAAGATGCCCAAGCTCCAAACCGCCTGCACGACGGTGGTGGCGAACGGAATGATAGTTCACACCGAGACCGAGGACGTGAAGAACGCCCGCAAGGCGATGCTGGAGTTTTTGCTCACCAATCATCCGCTCGACTGCCCCGTCTGCGACAAGGGGGGGGAGTGCGAGCTTCAGGACGCGGTGTTCCGCTATGGCGCAGCGGAGACCCGGTTCATGGAATCCAAGCTCCACCATGAGGAGCGCCAGTTTTCCAACCTGGTTTACTACGATTGGCCGCGCTGCATTCTCTGTTACCGCTGCGTGCGCGTGTGCGACGAAGGCCTGGATGTGAATGCTTATGGCATCGGCTTCCGGGGCGCTCATAGTGAGATCATTCCCAATCAGGGCGAGAAGTTGGAGTGCGAAGAGTGCGGCATGTGCATCGACATCTGCCCCGTCGGCGCGCTCACGAGCGGCACCTATCGCTACAAAACGCGCCCTTGGGAACTGACGTACACGGGCACCATCTGCAACCACTGCGGCGATGGCTGCAAAACCACGTTAGCCATTCGCAACAACGAAATAATTCGCGCCAATAACCGCGATCACTCCGGCTTCAATGGGGAGTTCCTGTGCGTCAAAGGCCGGTTTGGCTGGGACTTTGTTAATCATGACAAGCGCCTTACTGCACCGCTGATTCGCAAGAATGGCCGGCAGGAGCCCGGCACGTGGGAAGATGCGCTGGGCGTTGCGGCGGAACGCATCACCGGCCTTCTTAAAGAGCATGGGCCGGCATCGATCGCTGTTATCGGGTCCAATCGCACCACGAACGAAGAGAATTATTTGCTCGGCCGTTTTGCGCGCACGGTGCTGGGAACAAACAATCTCGACCACCATCGAACCGCTGACTTCCCGTCTCTGGTGGGTGCATTGACCGCCGCCAAAGCCGAAGGCCGCTACGCGACCATTCAGGACATCGGCGAAGCGTCAAGCATTCTCGTAATCGGCAACGACCCAACCCACCAGCATCCACTGGTCGCTTATCAGATTCGGCAAGCGGTTCGGAACCATGACGCTCACCTATATTTGCTGAACAGAGGCGGCATCAAATTGCAACGACAGGCGAGGCAATGCGTAATCATTCCGGCGGGACGAGAAGCTGAAGCCGTCCGCGCCCTGGCGGGAGAGCCATCTCTGGGACCAGATGGAGTATCCCCGATCGCTAGCGAGATAGCATCTCTCGGCGAAAAGCTGCGAAAGGAATCTGGGACGATCATCATTTTCGGGGATGAGATCCGCGGTAAAGACGTGGCAGGCTTGGTGCAATGGGGCTTGACGCTTCCTGGCCAGACCCGCTTTATTGCACTTGGGGATTATGCAAATTCCCGCGGGGCGGCTGACATGGGGCTTTTGCCCGACGTCCTGCCTGGCTACGGCGGACTTTCCGATTCGAAAGCCCGGCAGGAGATGGAGTCCGCGTGGCACGGGAGAATCCCCACGGCGCCAGGGCGCAATATCCGCTCGATCCTTAAGGGAATCGAGTCCGGCGAAATCAAGGCGTTGCTGGTATTTGGCTCAAACCCCGCCAAGAGCTTCCGCCTTGCCAAAGACTGTTTGGGCAAGCTGGATTTCTTGATGGTAGCGGAGTTGTTCCCTACCGAAACCGCCGAGGCCGCGCACGTGGTCCTGCCAGCCACCAGCTTCGCGGAGAAGTCGGGGACCGTAACGAACACCTGCGGACAGGTGCAGATTCTGAAGAAAACCATGCGCAAAGCTGGCACGCGCAGCGACCTCGAAATTCTGCTGGCGCTCGCAAGGTTGTTGGGGCAGACGTGGAGCTACCGATCGTCTGACGATGTGCTGCGTGAGATCATTGCGTGCGTACCGGGTTACGCCATCGCTCTGCCCAGCTTGCTGGTGGGCCGGGCTGTAGCCACGCAACCGGCGGGCACCCCTCCCGACCTCGCCAGCAGCGATTTGGTCTTTTCATCACAAGACTCACTATTCACGTCGGGAACGGTGAGCCGGTATAGTTGGGCGCTGAATTCAGTGGACGAAGCCAAGAAACCCAATGGGCACATTTTCTGACACGACAGTTCTTCTCCTTATCGCGCTGGTAAAGATTGCGGTCGTCCTCGGAATCTTGCTGACTGGCATCGCCTATACCACGTGGCTGGAGCGCAAGGTAGTGGCTCACATTCAGGCGCGGTGGGGACCGTACCTGGTGGGACCGCACGGACTGCTCCAACCCTTGGCCGATGGCGCGAAGTTCATACTCAAGGAAGACATTCTGCCCCTCGAAGCCGATAAGATCATCTATTGGCTGGCGCCCTTCTTGGGATTTGTCCTGGCGTTCCTCTCCATTGCCGTCATACCCTTTGGTGAAGGCTTTACCCTCTTTGGCCATCGGATCGAGTTCCAAATTGCCGACCTGAATGTCGGTCTGCTCTTCGTCTTCGCCGTTACCTCCCTGGGAGTGTACAGTATCGCGCTCGCCGGATGGTCATCCAACAGCAAGTACCCGCTCTTCGGCGGACTGCGATCCTCCGCGCAGATGATCAGTTATGAGCTGTCCCTTGGCCTCGCAGTAATTGGGACGCTCATGATGGCCGGCACGCTAAGCCTGCGGGGCATCGTTAACGCCCAGAGCGGTTTCTGGCATATTCACGGCATCAATACGTGGCTGCCGCATTGGTACATCTTTGCCCAGCCCGTCGGCTTTTTCGTATACTTCACCTCGGCAATCGCGGAAACCAATCGCGTGCCCTTCGATCTGCCCGAAGGAGAAACGGAGTTGGTGGGCGGATTCCATACTGAATACAGTAGTATGAAGTTCGCGATGTTCTTCATGTCGGAATACGCGAACATGATCACGGTTTCCTGCCTCGCCACGCTGCTTTTCTTTGGCGGTTGGCACGGTCCGGAATTTGCCTGGTTTCCGACAATCGTCAGGATTTTTCTTCCGGTCTTTTGGTTTTGCCTGAAGGTGTTTTGTTTTATGTTCTTTTATATTTGGATGCGCGGAACGCTTCCGCGCTTCCGCTACGACCAACTCATGTCGCTGGGCTGGAAATTCCTTCTACCGCTCGGCCTACTGAATATCCTGGTGACCAGTTTTCTGATTGCCTGGCATGGGTGAGGGGGAACGTGGAAGGAAGGACTTAGAACTTAGGAGTTTGAATCGGCTTGACCGATCCGCCGAGAGGTAAGTTTATGCGGCGGTGCCATTCTAACTTCTACCTCCTAGCTCCTGGATTTTGCTCTTATGACCGTCCTTTTTTACATTTTCGCCGCGGTGACCGTTCTAGCCGCGCTGAATATGGTGCTGCAACGCACGCCGGTGTATAGCGCGCTTTCCCTGATTGTAGTGCTCTGTTCGTTGGCCGGGGTGTATTTGTTGTTGGGCGCCGAGTTCATGGCGGTCTTGCAGGTCATTGTGTATGCTGGCGCCATTATGGTGTTGTTTGTCTTCGTCATCATGCTTCTCAACGCCGGGCATGAGGTTCCGAGCCAGCGAAGCCGTATAGCCAAATGGCTCGGAGCGCCACTCATTGCCGCCTTCCTGGTGGAAATGCTGGTGGTGATCTGGGATCAGTTTCCGCCCAGCTCGGCGGCGGCGCCGGCATCGCTTGACGGAAGCCCAGCCGCGATTGGCCACTTACTCTTTCGGAGTTATGTGTTGCCTTTTGAAGTGACCTCCGTTTTGATCCTCGTGGCAGTGCTCGGAGCGGTGGTTTTGGCAAAGAAGGAATTCTGAATGGCAGGGATTAGGGACTAGGGACTGGGGGTTAGGGGTTGGGTCGAGATCGTTCGGAATGAGTTTCCCCGCTTCTAACTTCCTGCTGACTTCTAGCTTCTCCTGAGGACGAAAATGGTTCCACTCTCACATTATCTGGCGCTCAGTGTCATTCTCTTTGTTCTCGGCGCCGCCGGCTTCATCTTCCGGCGAAATATCATCACTGTTTTCATGTGCATCGAGTTGATGCTGAATGCGGTGAATCTGGCGTTCATTGCGTTTTCGCGATTTCTGGGAAATCTGGACGGGCAGATATTTGTGTTTTTCGTCATTGTGGTGGCTGCCGCCGAGGCAGCGGTGGGACTCGCAATTATCATTGCCCTGCACCGCAATCGTGCGTCGCTGAACATCGAAGATGTGGATTCGATGAAAATGTAGGTCCGGAACAGCGGTCGCTGCGGGCCGAGTGGACGCCAAGATTCACACGATACTTTTATGAGCCTGGAAAGTCTCCTCTTGCTGATGGTGTTGCCCCCTCTGGTGGGCGCGGCCGTCAATGGCATCTTGGGCCGCCGCTTTTCCCAGTCGGTAGTTTCCCTCGTGGGATGCGGGGGAGCGGGCCTTTCCATGGTCTTTGCCCTTCTCACGGCTTGGGCCTACTCCCAGTCCGCAGATCAGCCGGCGCCTTTTATCCATAGTTACTTCACTTGGATTCAAGCGGGCGAGTTGCACGCGGACTACGCGCTCTACTACGACCGGCTGACTTTGATCATGACTCTTACCGTCACGGTGGTGGCGTTCCTGATCCACCTTTACTCGCGCGGTTACATGGAGCATGAGGGTGGCTACTACCGCTTCTTCACCTACCTGAACCTGTTTCTTTTCATGATGCTCACGCTCGTCACGGCCTCCAGCTATCCGCTGATGTTCGTGGGTTGGGAGGGTGTCGGTCTCTGTTCCTATTTGCTCATCGGGTTTTACTTCAAAAAGAAGTCGGCCTCCGACGCAGGCAAGAAGGCTTTTATCGTCACGCGCATTGGGGACGCCGGATTTACAGTCGGTGTTGCGCTACTATTCTGGACTTTTCACTCACTGGATTTTCAGACCGTCCTCGCCCGGGTCGCCAGCTTGCCTCCAGGCGAGTTTGAAAGTGTGTTGACGGCGATCGGGCTCCTGCTTTTCTTCGGCGCTGCCGGCAAGTCTGCACAACTTCCCCTCTATGTATGGCTGCCCGACGCGATGGAAGGCCCTACACCAGTAAGCGCCCTGATCCATGCCGCCACAATGGTGACGGCGGGGGTCTATCTGGTGGCACGGTCGAGCATCATTTTCGCCCACGCTCCCTCGGCATTGGCAGTCGTAGGCATAGTCGGCTGCCTGACGGCATTCTTCGCCGGAACCATTGCGCTGACACAAAACGACCTGAAGCGCATGCTCGCCTACTCTACCATCAGCCAACTCGGATACATGTTTTTGGGGTGCGGCGCCGGCGTGTTCGCTGCGGGAATTTTCCATCTGATGACTCATGCTTTTTTCAAGTCGCTACTCTTCCTTTGCGCCGGCAGCGTGATGCACGCCATGAGCGGCGAACTCGACATGCGTAAGATGGGGGGACTCCGGCACAAGCTGAAGACGACCCATGCGACATTTCTGATTGCTACGATTGCCATCAGCGGTGTTCCCCTGATCGGCGCGGGTTTCTTCAGCAAGGATGAGATCCTGGCCGGCGCTTACGAAGGCCCGCTCGGACGACCGATACTATATTGGCTGGGAACTCTCACTGCCGGCCTCACTGCCTTCTACATGTTTCGCGGTCTCGCAATGACCTTCTATGGAAAGTCCCGCGTCGAGCCTGAAACCGCGCACCACTTGCACGAAAGCAGTTACAAGATGACCATCCCGTTGATGGTGCTCGCGTTCTTTTCCGTTGTCGCCGGATGGGTAAGTTGGCCCAAGGCCTGGCCCTTTAATGGTACCGAGGCCTTTGATCGCTACCTCGATCCCGTGTTCGCACCAGCTACCGAAGCCTTGCGCAGCGTGTCGTCCGAACACGTGGGGGGGCTCAGCCCCGAGGCTTTGATGGGATTCTCCATCCTCGCCGCCGCAATTGGAATTGGGGTCGCGCTCTGGTGGTATCTGAAGTCCACGGACATTCCGGAGAAATTGGCTGACCGCTATGCCGACCTTTACCGCATCCTGACACACAAATACTACGTGGACGAATTCTATAACTGGCTTATTGTGAACCCGCTGCGCATCTTTTCGGAGAAGTTCTTATGGCATGTCGTGGACCAAGGCTCCATCGACAATCTCATGGTGAATGGGGCCGGCGAAACCACGGCCGGCGTTGGCGGCGTCTTGCGGCGAATTCAATCCGGCAACATTACGAGCTATGCTGCGTGGGTCCTGCTGGGTGCAGTCCTATGGCTCCTGTATATTTTTGCCACACGCTGATCGCCCGAACGGGGAGGATTTCCGCTCGGCTGGGAACGAACGGGCAACGCCGATAGAAATTATCTATGTCCTGGTATACTGTGTATTCTCTCACGATCATCACCTTCCTGCCCCTCCTTGGCGCGGTCGTCATCGCTTTTCTCGGGCGCGAGCGGGCATCGGCGATTCGCTGGATTGCACTCCTGTTCTCTGTCCTCACGTTTCTCATCACCGTGTGTGTTTATTCTCAATTTGATCCCAGGCGCGGGGGTATGCAGTTTGAGGAGTTACGTCCGTGGATGGCGATACCGCCCGTCAACTACCACCTGGGAGTCGACGGCCTGAGCGCGCTAATGGTTTTGCTTACAGGATTCCTGACCCCCCTGTCGGTGTTGGTTTCCTGGAAGGGAATTTCCCAACGCGTGAAAGAGTTCTTTATCTTCCTGCTGGCGCTGGAAACAGGAATGCTGGGAGTATTTGTCTCACTCGATCTAGTTCTTTTCTTTGTATTCTGGGAAGTGATGCTCATTCCCATGTATTTCCTGATTGGCATCTGGGGCCACGAGCGCCGCGTGTATGCGGCAATCAAGTTTGTCCTGTTTACTATGGTCGGGTCGGCCCTGATGCTTACCGGAATCATTTACCTGTACAACGTCACGGGCACGTTTGACCTTCCGCGATTGATGGGACACTTGGCAGCCTTTTCCCGGATTTCTCCGGTAACTGAACGTTGGCTCTTTCTCGCTTTTTTCATTGCCTTTGCCATCAAGGTGCCCGTTTTCCCGTTCCACACGTGGTTGCCCGATGCCCACGTTGAGGCGCCAACGGCAGGCTCCGTCATACTGGCGGGCGTGCTCCTTAAAATGGGCACGTACGGCATGCTGCGGTTCTGCCTGCCACTATTTCCCGAAGCCTCGCGGGAATTTGCTCCGGTCATTTGCGTGCTGGCGATTGTCGGCATTATTTACGGTGCGCTCGTCGCCATGGTGCAACCTGACCTGAAGAAGTTGGTGGCTTATTCCTCCGTCGCTCACTTGGGATTTTGCGTGCTGGGAATATTTGTATTCCGAGCGGAAGCGATGGAGGGCGCCGTCTATCAAATGTTCAGCCATGGTGTGTCGACGGGAGCGCTGTTCATGCTGGTGGGGATGCTTTACGACCGGCGTCACACCCGCCTGATCAGCGAGTTCGGAGGCTTGGCAACTTCTGTGCCCGTATATAGCACTTTCTTTCTGATCGTGACGTTATCATCCCTGGGCCTTCCGCTGCTGAATGGCTTCGTCGGAGAGTTTCTCATCATCGTCGGTTCTTATTACCGCCATGCTGCGTACGCTGCCTTTGCCTCTGCCGGAGTGGTGCTGGCGGCGGTTTACTTACTATGGATGTACCAGCGCGTGTTCTACGGTGAAATTACGAACGAAAAGAACCGGCTCCTGCCTGACTGCGACTTTCGCGAGAAGTTAATCCTGAGCGTCATCGTCGTCGTGATCATTGCCATGGGGGTTTATCCTCAGCCCTTCCTGCGGCGCATGGATCGAAGTGTCGACACCATTATGCAGCACCTCGAAAGCCGTACATTGCTCTTCACCGATCGTGCAGCCCCCCCCGGCGTGCCGAAGGTGGGACTCCGCTCTCGGGAAGTGAAACTCGAGGTAGCATACCCAATTCCCAGCATGCCAGCTCCGGCCAATAGCTTCCTACCTAATCCCGACTACCCACCGCCTCTCGTTTCCGCCGGAGGTGGTCGATGATTGCTCTCCAGCCGGTTGACACGATGCGGCTTCTCCCGGAAATCATTCTTTCCGTTTTCGCCGTGCTCATCATGGTCCTCGAGCCTTTCGTCGATACCGCCCACAAGAAACTATTAGGCTGGATGGCGCTCCTGGGCGTCGCCGCCGCGGGGGGCGCCGTTGCCCGGCTCACTCTCTACCCCTGGCCGGGAATGGGATCGGCTTTCGGTGGGGCCGTGTCCGCGGACGAGTTCGGTTTCTATTTCATCTACTTGTTTTTACTCGTTGCCGCGCTGGTTATTCTGGGGTCGATGAATTATCTGGAGCGCGACCACCTTCAGCACGGAGAGTTCTATTCCTTGGTCCTGATGGGCACAGTGGGGATGTGTTTTATGGCGGCCTCCACGGATCTCATCATGATTTTCCTGGGTTTGGAGATATCATCCATCGCCACCTATATCCTGGCCGGTTACCGGCGAGCCGACCCGCTTTGCAATGAGTCTTCCTTGAAGTATTTTCTGCTAGGTTCGTTTGCCACTGCATTCTTGCTGTACGGAATTGCTTTCGTGTATGGCCTGACGGGAACCACCAATCTGTTGGGAGCAAGCGCGCACCTCAGCGAGCCGTCGCATTGGACGGCGTTCACCGAGACGGCGCTGGTACTGATGTTTGTCGGCTTAGCCTTCAAACTCTCGATCGCTCCCTTCCAGGTTTGGGCGCCTGACGTGTATCAGGGGGCACCGGCTCCGGTCACCGCATTCCTTTCTGTGGGTCCGAAAGCCGCGGCCTTTGCTGTTCTCCTGCGTGTTTTCCTGGGCAGCTTTTCCTCGGGCACGGCGGTCAGCTTCTGGCTTCTGTGGATTTCCGCCGCGCTGACGATGTGTGTGGGCAATCTCGGCGCTCTATGGCAGAGCAACATCAAGCGTTTGCTCGCCTACTCCTCCATCGCCCACGCTGGTTACATCCTGGTGGGCGTCACGGCGGGGGGCTCGCGCGGAATTTCCAGCGTGATGTACTATCTCGTCGCCTACGCGCTGATGAATGTTGGAGCTTTCCTTTTGATTTCGCATTTGTCCGGCTCGGGTGAACGTCTTGTCCAGATCGAAGACTACAAAGGGTTGGCCTATGCACGGCCCGCCGTGGCTGCATGTTTCACTGTGTTCTTTCTCGCCCTCGCCGGCTTCCCCACCACCGCGGGTTTTCTGGGGAAATTTTACCTTTTCCGGGCGGCGATCCATTCGCATCTGGTGGGCCTTACCATCCTCGCGCTGCTCAACAGCGTGGTTTCCGTCTATTACTACTTTAAGATCATCGTCGCAATGTACATGCACGAGGGAAAGACCGAAATGGCTGAAGCCGCCCTGCCTTGGCCGGTACGCACCGCCCTCGCGATCTGCGTCCTGGGAATATTCTATCTCGGCCTCGCGCCGAATGCCTTTATGGGTCTCAGTCTCCAAGCAACCATGCCTCTGCTCAAGTGGTGAGCTCCAGACCAAATTGCGAATCCCCGGAAGACGCTTTCCCACTATAGACACCGGTCGGCCCTCCTTGGCGGCGCTATCGCAAACGAGGATCTCCGTCCGTAGTCTTCAGGCCAAATACAAAGGGGAGGCCGAAGCCTCCCCTTTGCCCGAGCTGGCGCAGATTGCGATTAGATCACTTTGATGAAGATGATGGCGAAGGTGTAAAGCGCCATCGACTCGATCAAGACCAAGGCCAGAATCAACGCGAACTGAATGCCCGCCCGCGCTCCGGGATTTCGCGCCAAACCTTCGCATGCCGCCGACGCCGCCTTGCCTTGCGCGTAGCCGCAGCCTGCCGAGGCAATCGCCATGGCGAAACCGGAAGTTAACGCCACCCAATTCACCCCACCAGCGGCTGGTGCCCCTGCCGTGCCCTGGGCGAAAGCAGGCGCCGCAAGCAGCATGCCGGCAATCGCGGTTAACCACATTAGTACATTTCGTTTCACTTGTTTCTCCTTTAGCCTCCGCTCTAGAAGGGAGCGGAGACTGCGATGAATTCCGCCAGGAGGTGGTTTCCTGC
Source organism: uncultured Acidobacteriota bacterium (assembly GCA_964501985.1). Classification (GTDB taxonomy): domain Bacteria; phylum Acidobacteriota; class Terriglobia; order UBA7540; family UBA7540; genus Bog-366. The sequence goes on from CAZCVY010000045.1 coordinate 28,217, forward strand.
CACCCCTCGTGCAGGCAGGATTCACACTGGCGGGCCTTACTCAAACCACGGCAGGCATCTCGATGTATCGCCTGCGAAATCTCCTAGTGTTCAGATGTAACAGCCATGCTGATATAGATCGCGGGTAGCAGCATGAAGATATACGCCTGCAAAGCCGAAACAAACAAGTGTAGAGCCATGAAGACGGCGGGCACGCCAATCGGAATTAGGCCGGTAAAGACCGCTTCCAAAATATCTCCGACAAACATGTTGGCGTAGAGACGGACGCTGAGGGAGAGAAGGCGGCCCACGTTTCCTACAATTTCAATGGGAAACATGATGATGGCCATCATCATGACGGGCCCGCAGAAATGTTTCAGGTACCCTAGAATCCCATGGTGCCGGATTCCCTGAAAATTGTAATAGAGAAATGCCGCGACTGCGCAGCCGAGCGTGACCTCGATATGCCCGGTAGGCGTCTGCAAAGTCGGAATCAATCCCAGAATGTTGCATAAGCCAATAAAGATGCCGAAAGTACCAATCATGGCCAGATACCGCGACGAGCCATGGCCGATGATCTCCTCATTCATGTCGCGGATGAATTCAACGATTGTCTCCATGATCTGCTGGAACTTACCTGGTGATTCCACGGAGAGTTGCCGGCGCAAAAGAACCGCGCCGGCCAGGATGAGAACGAACACCAGAATCTCCATTGCAATGTAGTTGGGAATCGGGTGCGCGGCATCGGCCGCGGGATGTTTCAGACTGACGAGCAATGCCGCGACCGGCCCTCCCAGGATTTTATTCAAGATTGCGGTAAACCAAAGTTCCTTTTCCATATTTGTATGTTGAACCAACCTTTTTCGTTACGTAGGATCCTTCCAGCCTTCGAGCAGGAGCACGACCGACTCGATCAGAACCCCACCCACGGGCACGAAGAATCCCGCCAGAATCGCGGTGAAAGGCAGCCATCCCGATTTGTAGAAGAGATAGACACCCGCAAACATCAAGGGATATCGGACGAAAACCTTGGCCAAAGCGGTCTTCGGCGGCCGCAGCCTTCCTGCGTTCACCAAAGCCTCGACGACATGATGTAACCAGAAATAATTCAGGATCCCAAGTCCGGAACCGACCGCGAACCCGGCGGCGAAGCGCACGTGGGTGGACAGTACAATACCCAGCGTGCCAGCGCCCGCCAAGGCAAACATCCAGCGCGGTAGCCGCAACTCAGCTTGGTCCGTGTCCACTGCTACGTTCGTCTGCATCATCTTGTTTTTCTGCTCGCGTCAATACTCTCAGAATATCGATTAAGCCCGCAGCCGCGCCCGCTAGTCCCAAAATCAATGAAAAGGTGGGAGATGTGTGCAACCACCGGTCCAAGAGCCAGCCGAGGCCGAAGCCCGCCACGGCTCCCCCGGGCAAAATAAGACCAAGGCTCGAGTAGAAGCCCACTTTCGCCCAGAGACCCATCCCCTCACCTGGGATCTTGGGCACGATGCCTCCCTCTCACGAAAAGAATGTCCGCACGGCCTCACGCGCAATAACGATAATCGGCTGAGGATAAATTCCGATTAGCAAAGTCATCACCACCGTCAGTCCCAGCGCTACCCGCAGGGCGAAACCGGTGGATAGCGGAACCTCGTCCAACGACCTCTTCATAAACATGACGACAACAATCCGGAAGTAATAATACAGCGCCACAACGGAATAACCAACCCCCAGTAATGCCAAATAATAATGCCCCGTTTGGATGAGCGACAGGAAGATGAAGTATTTACCGATAAATCCCGCCGTCGGGGGAATTCCCGCCAACGAAAGCAGAAAAATGAGCATCATGAGGGCCAGCGCCGGAGCCCGCGACATGAGGCCGGAGAGGTCATCGATTTCATCGCCGATGATGTCCTTCCTCCGCATTACAATAATGACAGCAAACGCACCGAGGTTCATGAATGCATAAACGATCAGGTAGATGATAATGGCCCTAAGCCCATCACCGCTTCCATCCGCGGCAGCCACCAATCCCAGCAACAGATAACCAACATGCGCGATCGTGGAGTAGCCGAAAAATCGTTTGATATTGGTCTGGGTGATCGCCGCAAGATTGCCCAGTGTCATGGTCGCGATGGCAACCCCGATGGTCAAGGCCTGCCATTCCGCTCTGAGTGGCCACAATCCCATAAAGAGTATCCGCGCGATAAAGGCGAAGGAGGCAACCTTCGGCGCGACGGAGATAAATGCAGTAATGGAGGTCGGCGCACCTTCGTAGGTGTCGGGGGTCCACTGATGGAAAGGCACGGCAGCAATCTTGAAGTACATCCCGGCGAGTAATGTGATCAAAGCAATCCAGGAGAGCGGATCAGCAGCCGGGCGGTCACGAAGACGCTCAGCAATGACGCTTAGTTTCGTCGAACCGCCAATTCCGTAAAGCAGCGACATACCATAAAGGAGCAGGCCGGAGGAAAAGGCGCCAAGCAGAAAGAACTTCACGGCTGCCTCGTTGGACCGCCGGTTCCCCCGCAGAAACCCGGCGAGAACATACTCGCACAGCGCCATCAGTTCCAGGGCGATGAAAAGAACGATTAGATCAACGCCCGAAACCATGAACATCATTCCCACGGCGGCAAAAAGCAGCAGAGCGTAGTATTCCCCCAGATTCGCTTCCTCAATCTCCAGGTATTTGACGGAAAGGAGAACGACGATGGCCGTGGCCATGACGATGATCGTCTTGGCGACAACGGAAAATGAGTCGAGCGCAAACGTACCGTTGAATCCCACATATGCGGGCGCTCCAAACTGAAAATGCCTAAACCAGAAGATCCCGAATTGCAGGAGCGCATACCCTAGCCCGATCAGGGCCAATACGGCGTTGAGGTACTTGTCGCGCTTATCCAGCAGAAAATCAAAAAGCAGGACGGCCAAGCCGAACATAGTGAGAAGGATTTCCGGCTTGATGCCCTGATAATCCGCTAGACTGAAGAAGACATTCCCCATTAGCGGCTCGCACCTCCGGCGGGGTCGGAAACCGTAATACTGACTTGCGGGCCCGCGGGCAAAGCCGGCGAGGCGCTTGCCGATTGCGGCGCCTTGAAGAAATTCGGATTCAGCCGCTCCACGATGGCATTGACAGGTTTATCCAGTACGTCAAAAAAGGGCTTGGGATAAAGCCCGATCCAGAATGCCCAGATGATCAGAGGAACCAACGTCATGATTTCCCGGAAGCTCAAATCCTTCAAGAGCTGGTTCTTGGGATTTTCGCAGGGGCCAAACATCGTCCTCTGGTAAAGCCAAAGCATGTACGCGGCGCCAAGGACGATTCCCGACACGGCCCAGGCCGCCCAATGCCAGTTCGCCTCATACGCCCCCTGCAGGATCGTGAACTCGCCGATGAACCCGTTCAAAAGCGGCAGCCCAATTGAGGAAAGCATCACAATCATGAACAGTGTCGCGTAGATGGGCATGACGTTGGAAATCCCGCCAAATTCCTTGATCTCACGCGTGTGGCGGCGTTCGTAAATCAATCCGACAATCAAGAAGAGCGCCCCGGTGGAAATCCCGTGATTGATCTGCTGGATCACGCTTCCCTGCAAGCCGTGGGGGTTCAGCGCGAAGATTCCCAAGGTGCAGAATCCCAAGTGGCTCACGGAGGAATAGGCAATGAGCTTCTTCATGTCCTTCTGCATCAGGGAGACCAGCGCTCCGTAAACGATGGCGATCAGCGAAAGCCACACCATTACCTTTACCACAGTCGGGTTGGAGCTGGCGTCCGGCAGCAGAGGCAGCGAGAAACGAATGAAGCCGTACGTTCCCATCTTCAACAAGACGCCCGCCAGAATCACCGAGCCCGCAGTGGGCGCCTCAACGTGAGCATCCGGCAGCCAGGTGTGGAACGGAAACATCGGCACTTTAATGGCGAAGCCAATCGCGAAAGCGATGAAGACCCAAACCTGCATTTGCAGCGGCCAGGAATGCGAGTGTTTCATCAGCTCGGTGAGGTCAAAGGTATGACGGCCGTCAGGCACTGTGTAATTGAGGTATAACGTCAGGATTCCGAGCAACATCAAGACGGATCCGGTCAGCGTATAAAGGAAGAACTTGATAGCGGCATAAAGCTTGCGCGACCCGCCCCACACGCCGATGATGAAGTACATCGGAACGAGCATGACTTCCCAGAACACATAGAAGAGGAAGAAATCGAGCGACATGAAAACGCCGAGCATTCCCACCTGGAGCAGAAGGAACATGGCGTAGTATTCCTTCACCCGCTCCTGGATGCTTGTCCATGACGAAAGTACGGCGAGAAATCCCAGCACCGTGGTCAACATGATCAACAGGAAACTGATGCCATCAATGCCCAAGTGATATTGCGCGCCAATAGAAGGAATCCAACCGTGAAGCTCGATAAACTTGAACTGTTCCGTCGGCGTCTCACTCGCGAACCAGAAGACGAGAGGCAAAGAAGCAAGGAAATCCACGAACAGGACCACGTTTCCGCACCATCGGATCGCCTGCTTGTTCTCCCCCGGGATGAGGAAGAGAGGGATCATCCCGATCAACGGGATAAACAGGATAATGCTCAGAATATGGTCATGAAAAAACGTCATCGTTTGCCTCGAATAACAAATGCCAGGAGTCAGGTCGTGGTGGCACGGCTCGCCGTACCCCTATTGCTAGCTTCTTAGTGAAGCATGTAATAAATCATGAACGCCATCACGCCGACGGTGATGAACCATGCATAGTTCTGTACCAAACCCGTCTGCACGATTCGCGCCGGCCAGCTCAAGATCTTCACGATGAAGGCCATGACGTTGACCAGTCCGTCGATGATCCAGGTATCCCACAAGCGCGAGAGTTCCGAGGACATGCGCGTGGCCCAGCCTACCCCGTTGACTCCACCATCCACCACACCCATGTCGAATGCAGCCAGGACGCTGCCCAGGTCCTTGACGCGGTGCACAAAGAGAGCGTCGTAGATTTCGTCAACGTAATACTTGTGAAGCAGAAGCTTGTGGGGGCCGGCAAACGAACGGGCAATACGCTCCGAAAGGGCCGGCTGCTGAATATACATTCGATAGGCAACGCTGATGCCGGCAATCGCCGTCACTACCGATAGCCCCATGAGGAAATACTCGATGCCCTGCCCGTAATCATGCAATGGTACAGAGGGATTGCCTTCAAACACCGGCTCCAGGAATTTCCCGAACCACTCTCCGCCCAGTAAAGACTTCGGCCATCCGATGAATCCGCCAACAATGGAAAGAATCGCCAGGGTGACCAGCGGTATCAGCATCGGCCGCGGAGACTCATGAATGTGATGCTCAACGTCGTGCGGAACTCGCGACTCTCCCCAAAACGTCATGAAGATCAGGCGAAACATGTAGAACGCTGTAAGGCCCGCGGTAATCCAGCCCACGGCCCACAGCAGCGTGTGCCCGTAAGGCCCGGCAAACGACTGCCACAGGATTTCGTCCTTGCTGACGAAACCTGCCAGCGGGGGAATCCCCGAGATCGCGAGTGCAGCAACACCCATCGTCCAGTATGTCGTCGGAATTCTGCTTTTGAGCGCGCCCATTTTGCGCATGTCCTGCTCACCGGAGAGCGCGTGGATGACGCTCCCGGAGGCAAGGAATAGCAAGGCTTTGAAGAAAGCGTGCGTCATCAGGTGAAACACGCCCGCGGTGAATGCGCCAACGCCGCACGCCAGGAACATGTAACCTAACTGGCTAACCGTCGAATAAGCCAGCACGCGCTTGATATCGTTTTGCACGAGGCCGATCGACGCCGCCCAGATCGCCGTCGCGGCGCCGATTCCCGCCACCAGCGCCAAAGCTGTGGGGGAGAGTGCGAACAGAGCATTTGAGCGAGCCACCATATAGACGCCAGCGGTCACCATGGTCGCCGCATGAATCAGAGCGCTGACCGGGGTGGGGCCTTCCATGGCGTCGGGCAGCCACACATAGAGTGGAATCTGCGCGGACTTGCCCGTTGCGCCGATGAAGAGCAGGATACAGATGGTGGTAATGACCCCGCTACCCATCGCAAATTGGCCGCTCCGCGCGGCCTCGGTGATGGAATGAAAGTCCAGCGTCCCGAACGTGACCACCATCAGCATCACACCGAGCAGGAACGCGGCGTCGCCAATTCGATTGACGATGAAGGCTTTCTTGCCGGCATCGGAGGCGGACTTGCGCAGGAAGTAAAATCCGATCAGCAGATAAGAGCAGAGACCCACGCCCTCCCACCCCACAAACATCATCAGGTAGTTGTCCGCGAGAACCAGGACCAACATCGAGAACATGAAAAGGTTGAGATAGCCGAAGAAACGATAATACCCGCCTTCATGCGCCATGTACCCGACGGAGTAAACGTGAATGAGGAAGCCCACACCGGTCACGACGAGCATCATGATGCAACTGAGCGGGTCGAGTTGCATCCCCACATTCACACTGAGGTTTCCCAAAGAGCCGTTCGATAAATGGAATGCCCCGGCCGGCAGCCACGTATACAAGTGCCGAAGGAAAACGTGGTGGGACGATTCCGGAAGACCCAGGAACTGGATAAAGCACCCGACTGCCCACAGGAAAGAAAGGCCGGGTAGTCCCACGGAAACCACCGACACCGCGCGGTTCGAGGCCCTGCGGCCGAAGAAGAGCTGGATGGCCGCGCCCAACAGCGGGAAAACCGGAATTAACCAGATGTAGTCAAGCATGGTCGTTAAGAGGATTAAAGTTTAAAGGCTAAAGGGTAAAAAAATCGGCCTCGCGCTTGGCCATTTACACTAACCTCTACCTCCGGATCTTGGTCCATCCTCGGCCTCACCCATCTACCTTCTTTACCCTTTAACCTTTACACTTTAAACTTTTGTCTCACCACTTCAGCAGATCGATCTCATCCGCGTTTACCGTCTCTTTATTGCGGAAGAGGGCGATGATCAAGCCCAGGCCGACTGCGGCCTCGGCGGCGGCGTCGGTGATTACAAAAATCGCGAAGACCTGGCCATCCACAGACTTGAAGTATTGCGACAGCGCCACCAGGTTGATGTTGACCGCGTTCAGAATCAGCTCAATCGACATCAGAATAATCAGCACATTACGCCGCGTGAGTACTCCAATGACACCTATTGCGAACAATCCAGTACCAAGAAAAATGTAGTAGTCCGTGGGGATCATTCCAGTTTCCTCTTGGCCATGATCACAGCGCCGACCATCGCCACCAGCAACAAAAGCGAAGCAATCTCGACCGGCAACATATAACTCTGGTAGAGAGCCATCCCCACCGCCTGGGTGTTCTGCGCTGGCGCGGTCACCATCGGCCGGGCAGGAAGTTTGAGGCCGTATCCGTGGTTGTACAGGGCGTACGCGAGGATCCCGGCCAGCAGAACGGAAGTCACCAAAGCCAACTGCGATTGCCGCGCGAAGCGTGCCTGTTTGAGCGCCACATCAATATCGACGAGCATGACGACAAACAGGAACAGCACCGTGATGCCGCCGACGTAAAGAATGATTTGCACCGCGAAAAGGAACTCAGCATGTTGCAAAAGAAAAATCCCGCCGACCGCAAAGAGCGTTATCACCAACCAAATCGCGCTGTGAACGGCATTGCGGCGAGTGATAACAAAGACCGCCGACACCAACGCCAGAGCAGAGAGAATGAGGAATGTGCCAAGCTCTATCATAGTTCCCAACTCAAAACTCAAATGGGTGAGTAAGTTTAAAGTGTAAAGGATAAAGGTTAAACACGGCCAGCGCGGCCTGTGGTCCTTTTCTGTTACCCTTCACCCTTCATCTTTTACCCTTCGTCCTTCACGCTTCATCCTTTACCCTTATCTGGTGTATCTCGCCGGCTGAGGTCCTTCCTCCAGCGCTTGCCGGTCCCAGATCATTCCCTCGCGCGAATAGTTTGCAATCTCGAAATCTTGCGTTAACTCCAGCGCGTCCACCGGGCAGGCGTCCTCGCACAACCCGCAGAACATGCAGCGCGAAAGGTCGTAGGTAAACGTTGTCAGCCGCTTCTTGCGGTCCTCTGTGCGTGCCCACCCCACCACAATCAGGTTTTCCGGGCAGGCAATCGAGCACAAATTGCAAGCAATGCACAGCGTCTCGCCCGATTCGGGATGATTATTCAAGCGCGGCGCGCCGCGGTAGCGCTCGGCCACCGGCGGCCGTTCGAGCGGATATTGCTCCGTGCAAATGGCGTCAGGCCGCTGATACGAAAACGTCAGCCGAAGCCCCTTGAGCAGGTCGATCAGGAATACCCGCCGAAGAAAATCTTTCCAATCCATCGTCACCTACTCAGCCACGCGACCGCTGCCGGAGCGTGGTGGGACAGCCAGAGATAGCGAACCACCGCCGTGCCGATCAGGTTCGCGAGAGCCAGGGGAATCATCCACCGCCAACCGACGTCCATCAGTTGGTCATAGCGATATCGCGGAAACGTCGCACGATACCAGATGAAGGCGTAAAGGAATCCGAGCACTTTGGCGCCAAACCAGAAAATCCCCTGAATCGCGTTGAGCACAGGAGGATAAGCCACCAGAATCGCGAGCACCACGAATCCTGCGGCGAGGACGATGAAAAAGTAACGTTCGAGCGCCACTGAACCCTTGAGCCCCAACCAGAGCACAAATCCTGCCGCTCCCACGAAAGCCAAAATAGGGGCGAACTTCAGGAAGTCGAGGGCTGAGTAGCTGGCGAAGGGGCGCAGCCACCCACCCAGAAAAAGGGTCACGGCGATGCACGACACCACGACCATGTTCGTGTATTCCGCCATGAAATACAGTGCAAACCGAAAGCCACTGTATTCAGTATGGAAGCCGGCGGTCAACTCCGATTCCGCCTCGGGCAAATCGAAGGGATTGCGATTCGTCTCCGCCACCGCCGCGATAACGTATATCAAAAAGGCGAGGGGCTGCAGGAATACGTTCCAAACTCCCATGCTGAACTGCCGATTGACAATGTCCACCATGCTGAGGGAATTGGAAATCAGCAGCACGCCCACCAGCGCCATTCCCGCGGCAACTTCGTAGCTCACCAGTTGCGCGGAAGACCGTAGCGCTCCCAACAACGGATAATGGCTGTTGGACGCCCAGCCTCCCAAGATAATTCCATAGATCCCAAGGGATGAAATCGCCAGAATGAAGAGCAGCCCAATGTTGATGTCGCTGACGTAAAAATTGCCCGCGAAGGGAATCACGGCAAAAACCGTAAACGCGGCGAAAATACTGATGCCGGGCGCCACAAGGAAAAGCCATTCGTCGGCCCCCGCCGGGATAATGTCTTCCTTGAGCAATAGCTTCAATCCGTCGGCCACGGGTTGCAGCAATCCCCACGGCCCCACGCGCATGGGCCCCAATCGCGCCTGCATGAAGGCCAGAACTTTCCTCTCCATGTAGACAAGGTAAGCCACAATTCCTGAGAGGACGGCAAAAATGATAAGAATCTTGATGAGAGCGAGCAGCAGCGGGGTGGCGAAGATGAGTTTGAGGATGCTCTCAAGCATGTTACAGAAGTTTAAAAGGTAAAGGTTAAAGGCTGAAACGCAAACCGATGTGGGACCTTTTACCCTTTATCCTTATACCCTTTCCTTATCGGTCCACTTCTCCCAGCACGATATCGATCGTGCCGATGATCGCGACGATGTCCGCAATAAGATGGCCCTTCGCCATCTTATCCAACGCCTGCAAGTTGAGGAACGACGGCGGCCGCACGCGCACGCGGTACGGAGTGATGGTCCCGTCGCTGACCACGTAATACCCGAGTTCGCCTTTGGGCGCCTCAATGGAATGGTAAACCTCACCCGCTGGCGGCTTGATAACTTTTCCCACTTTTCCAAAAATCGGCCCGGGCGCGAGGCGCTCAAGGCATTGGCGAATGATGCGCACGGACTGATGCATTTCCGCGATGCGCACCATGTACCGGTCGTAAGTGTCACCGTGCTCACCCACCGGGATATCGAATTCGACCTTATCATACGCCTCGTAAGGCTGGGCCTTCCGAATGTCCCACTTTACGCCGGAACCGCGCAGCACTGGACCGGTGACCCCCAGGGCAATCGCGTCCTCTCCGGAGATGACGCCGATGTTTTTCGTCCGGTTAATCCAGATGCGATTCTTGGTGAGAAGCTGTTCGTACTCATCGATCTTGGACGGGAAGTAATCACAGAACTTCGAGACGTCTCTCTCGAACCCGTCGTAGAGATCGTATTGCAGGCCGCCAATGCGGAAGGCGTGCGTCGTGAGCCGCGCTCCGCAATATTCCTCAAATATCTTCAGGACTTCTTCGCGCTCGCGAAAGGTGTAGAACACCGGCGTCATCGCGCCAATGTCCAGCGCGTGGGTCCCAAGCCAGATCAGGTGGCTCGCAATGCGCTGCAATTCCGCCAGAACCATCCGCGTGTATTGCGCGCGCGGTGGGATTTCCACTCCCAGAAGTTTCTCGACCGCCTCAACGTAACCCATGCCATTGGTGACGGCAGCGCAGTAATCCATGCGGTCGACATACGGGGTGAACTGGGCGTAAGTACGGTTCTCGGCGATCTTCTCAACGCCGCGGTGCAGGTAGCCAATGATGCATTCCGTGCCCAGCACGCGCTCGCCGTCAAGCTTCAACTTGACGCGCAAAACTCCGTGCGTGGCCGGATGCTGCGGCCCCATGTTGATGACCAGTTCATTGGCGTCGAGGAAAGTGGCTTCCGGCATGAGTTACGGTCCGCTCTCAGTCCCTGAATCTGCTCTTTTGCTTGTCACTCGTCGCAGCTTATTTCTGGTTTTTGCTCGTCACTTTTCACTCGTCACTGTTCTACTACTGCCCGCTCTCTATTCCCAGATTGTTCTTAACCCAGGCTTCGTCCTGCTTCAGGATGTCGTAATCCTTGCGCAAGGGATGGCCCACCCATTCGTCGGGCATCAAGATTCGCTTAAGGTCCGGGTGGCCTTCATACACCACACCAAACATGTCATAAATCTCGCGCTCGAGCCAATTGGCGGTCGGCCAAATGCCAGTGACTGACGGAACTTTTTCCTCGGCACTCACTTGCAGGCGCAAACGCAAGCGATTGTTTCGCTCGAAGGAATATAAATGATAGACGATATCGAAGCGCCGTTCACGCTTGGGATAGTCCGCGGCGGTCTCATCCGTCAGCAAAGTGTAGGCGCCACCTTCGCCACCCTTAAGGAATTGGCAAACCGCCACCAGGTGTTCCTTCGCCACATTCAGCGACGGCATGTTGCGAAAGATGACGGCCTCGCTAATCGCACCCGGAAATCTTTTCTGAAGCTCATCCAGCAGCGAGTTCGACCAGGGGTCGGGTTTAACGGGCGCTTTCGGGGCAGGAGCAGGCTTGGGCGCTGCCGCGGCGGGAGGTTTCGGCGGAACTGCGGCCGCAGGCTTTGCGGGCACGCTCGAGGCACCGCCGCCGGCACCCGCAGGCGCTGCCGGATTCGGGGGCACAGCCTCTGGCTTGGCTTGGGGAGTTGCCCCTCCGCCCTCCTCCGCAGGCTTTTGCGTTCCAGCCCCTTCGGCCGCCTTGGGCGGTCCATTTTTTTCGTCAGCCATTGGCCTAAAGTGGTTACCGGAGAGTGATTTATTCCCGCTTCAAAACTTTGGATTTTCGCACACGCTCCACACCATGTCAACAACAGCGGGAAGAATCATTGCGGCCTCCGAACGGCGGGACCGGGCGGGGTTGGGTATGGAGTCCTCCGCAGACAACCACGCCGCTCAGGGAGGCACGCCTACTGATGCAGGAGTCAAGTCTTCCAGCGTCCTCCTTTCTTCAGATGCGCATTTAGTGGCGGGCTGAATCTCGGGCTGGAATGAAAAAGGAAGCAAACAACTAGAATCGGTCTTGATCGCAACCGCGCGAGGGCGGTTACTTCCGCAGCCGGTAAGGCTTCGTCCCTCCGCCCATTTGGAAACATCTTTGGGCTAGGAGCCTGAAGAGATCCCCGCTGCCCTGCATCGCATTGCCCTCCGGGATAAGGCAGCAATTCGGGGAAAACAAAGAGCCGCTTGACTTTATGTCGGAGGCGTCATAAGTTGGGAGTAGCAGTCCTAGCCTGTGAGTGAGGAGATCAGCGATGGCGAATATTCCCACGGCCAACCTTCGTCTGGCGGAACGTGAGGTCGTGACCTTGCCGGTCAGCCTGGTCTTACGATCGGAAGGCCGCCAGGCCAGCTACGAGGCGTCCACCGTTAATCTCTCGCTCGGCGGGGCATGCGTCCAAACTCATCTTAAGCTGGTTCCTGGCGACTGGGTTGGGATCGTGCCCAAGGGAGAATTTCCCCACGCCATCCCCAGCCGTGTCGTCTGGGTGCGGCCGAAAGATGAGTCCGCACTTTTTTACCTCACCGGAGTTCAGTTTTTAGACACCCTGCCAGTCTGATCCATTCGCTCACCAAATGAGTTTCAGCGCGAGCTGGACGTTGAACGGCCGGCCGGATCCGATTCCCGGCGCGCCCTGCGAGGTGGCCTGCGTACTGAGGCTCTCGCCAAACGTGGGATCGCCTACGTTGTTGTCGGGCAACGCCAGATTCCGAATGTTGAATATATTAACAATTTTAATACGCAGTTGAGATTTAACCTTTTAAGTAATTTTAGTTTTATTAAGCACCGAGAGGTGCAGGTAGTTCTGCCAAATGCTCGAAGCAAATCTGTTCTGAAAATAGGCGCGAGGTGTCCTAACACGGATCATGTGCTTGAAGACGTGTCGGAGCTCCACTTGACGCGGCGTTGTGTTTCGAAGTATGGTCCGCAGGATTGCATCCCTGCCGATGCTGCTGGCTGGGCGGCTGACAGCAGGGATGGGATTCCTGGCTTTGCGCCCCCACAGAAAGGTGTACCCATGGTCAAATCCATTGCCGTCGTCCTCGGCAGCTATGTGCTCTCGATCATTCTTGTCCTGGCAACTGACCCGCTGCTCTCTCTTCTCTTCCCGGGCGATTTCGTCAAAGGTCATGTCCCCTCCAATACGGCTCTCGCCGCCAGCACCGGGTTTTTCGTCGTCGTCTCGATCCTCTGCGCCTGGCTCTGCGCGCGATTTGCTCCCCGGCGCGCCGCGCGGCATGTGCTCTGGTTTTTCATCCTCGGAGAAGTTATGGGCGTGGGCGCGACCATTCCGAACTGGAGCAAGGGCTGGCCGCACTGGTACTGGCTGTCCTGGCTGCTCACTTGGCCGGTAAGCTGCTGGATTGGCCTACGGTTCGGGGGGCGGCGAGACCATACACCCGAGGTGGTAGGAGCAATCAGCTAACAACCAGCAGCTTACAGCTAACAGTCGACGCCTTGGGGGAACATTTTTCCCTTGATTATCGGGCAGTCTGTCGGTCTCGACGCTAGGTTTGGAGGCCAAATTGCTCCTCTGAAAGTTGGTGGAGTCGAATCCCGCACCCGCGGTGGTTGGGGAAAGCTGCTCCAGCGGGCCGGAAGTAGCGAGAGGAAGAGACGAATTGACCTCTTCGAAAGGCCGCACAAAGCGACATTTTATCGATGCCAATCGAGCCCACTCACCAAAGATAAAAAAACATCAAAAATGAAGGGTGGTCCCAATAAGTTGATGAAAACAAACGGACAATTTTCTGACAAAATGTCGGAAGCCAACAAGTAGTTGAAAACGCAATAGTTATAGAAAATAGCTGATTAATTATAGAAAGCAAACCTAGTTACATCGATTTTTGACCTCAGAAACTCACCGTTGTTCCGTTTTATTTCCGCCATCCCGATAGCTTGAAGAAAATAATGGTCTTATAGCTACAGTATTTCGCGTATATTTCGCGTACCCCAATAAGTGTATGAAAAATAAGTCACTTGGAGGAGGGCCAAGGACGCCGAGGTCCGAATGAGACAACGGCATCTGCTCCAATCCGGTAGACTTGGAAGTGCGACCCC
>CAZCVY010000046.1:0-41448 GCA_964501985.1 uncultured Acidobacteriota bacterium
AAAGGATGTCCTGATACAGCCTGTAAAGGATGTCATGATACCGTACACACAAGGGGTGCCCCTACGAGACGTACCGCTCACAAGGCTTTTTCGTAGAGTGCGATCATGTCCGCTTCCGTGCACAGGCGGGGATTCAATTGGTGGCAGGCGTCTTCCATGGCTTTCTTGGCGAGCAAAGGAATAAGGTCGCGACTCACCCCTAGCGCGCCGAGAGTTGATGGTATGCCGACTTCGGGCAAGAGTCTGCGCAGCCGCGCGATGAGCGCAGTGGCGGCTTCGGCGGCCGACCCCTGGGCGCCGTCAATCTCCATGGCGACAGCAAGATCGCGCAGGCGGTCTTCCGCGGCGGAACGATTGAACGCCAGGACGTGGGGCAACAGAATGCCGTTGGTGGTGCCGTGATGCAGATGGGCAATACTCGAAAGAGGATGAGCAAGAGAGTGTACAGCGCCCAACCCCTTTTGAAACGCTATGGCGCCCATCATTGCGGCCATCATCATGTTGTTGCGCGCTTCCAGATCACTTCCCTTCTGCACCGCTTGGGGCAAATTCTGAATGGCCAGCTTGGCGCCCTGAAGCGCGATCGCGTCGCAAAGGGGATGGTAGCCGAGAGCCAGGTAAGCCTCCACATTGTGCGTCAGCGCGTCCAGGCCGGTGCCGGCGGTAATCTTCGGCGGCATGCCCACCGTCAACTGCGGGTCAGCCAACGCAACGTTGGGCATCAGGTATGGGCTGAATATCACCGTCTTGCGTTCGGTCGCATCGAGAATGATGATGGTGCTCCGCCCCACTTCACTGCCCGTGCCGGCGGTGGTGGCGATGGCGATCATCGGGGGAACGTTGGGCTTGATTCTCGCCGCGCCATCCAAGATGTCGTCATACTGATCGAGGGGAAACGGATGCGTAGCCACCAGGCGGATGGCCTTGGCCACGTCGAGGGAGCTGCCGCCGCCTAGTCCAATGACGCCATCGCAATTCCCGCGCCGATAGGCCTCCAACCCTTCCTGGACGTTCTTTTCCACGGGATTGGGGTCCACATCTTCAAAGAGTGAGGGGTGCAGGCCTGCCCGCCGCGTTTCCGCGAGAATCTGCTCGGCAAGCCCGCACGCGACCACGCCGCGATCCGTGACCACCAGCGGGTGCGTGATCCCCAACGGCCGTGCTTCATTGCCCAACTCGCGCAGCGCGCCAGGGCCAAAAACGATTCGGGTGGGAAAAGAGAATCTGGAAATCATGATTTACCAGCTTTCAGCTATCAGCAATCAGCCACACATACGTAGCGCGGGCATCTTGCCCGCTGTGGCAGGGGCGTCCCGCCCGTGCCGCATCATGGCCAGGATGGCCATGCCACGAACTGAGGGAGCGTCCCGCTCCCGCCAACGCGCGGGCAGGATGCCCACGCCCCAGCGGGCGGGACGCCCGCGCTACGTTCCCCGCGACACGCCTCGCGCCGAGCCATCCGCTCAGATTATTTCGAAATACCTCGCCAACTCCCAATCCGTCACTGCGCGATTGAATTCACGAACTTCCCAACGGCGGGTGGCGGCGTAGTGCTCAACAAAGTCCTCGCCAAAGTACTCGCGCGCGGCATCGCTCGCACGGAAAAGCGCCGCAGCGCTTCCCAGCGTGCGGGGCAGCGACGGCGCTTTGGACGCGTACGCATTCACCGTCGGCGCGTCGAGTTCAAACTTGTTTTCGATTCCATAAAGCCCCGCGGCCAAGCTTGCCGCGAGCGCGAGATAGGGATTGGAATCCGCACCGGGCAAGCGAAGCTCAACGCGCGTAGCCTTGCTTCCGGCGGGGATGGCGCGGACTGCGGTGGTCCGGTTGTCAATCCCCCACGTCACGTTGGTCGGCGCCCAGGTGCCCGGCACCGTGCGCTTGTAGGAATTTACCGTGGGCAGGTACATGGCGGTTAACTCACGCATCAAGACAAGCTGCCCCGCCATGTAATGCCGCATCAGGCCCGACATCTCCCGCTCGCCCGCCGGCGAGTGGAAAAGATTCTCACCTGTCTGGGCGTCGGCAAGGCTCTGATGGATGTGCCCGCTGCAGCCGGGCAAGTTGCTATTCCACTTCGCCATGAACGTGGCAACCAGAGCGTGCTTCTGTGCCAGAATTTTCACCACCGTCTTGAACAACGCGGCTTGGTCGGCGGCGTTGAGCGCCTCGCTATAGCGAATGGCGGTCTCGTATACGCCCGGGCCCGTCTCCGTGTGGAATCCCTCGATCTCGATTCCCATCGCGCGCGTCGCATCCAGAATCGTATGGGCGAGGTCCGAATGTACCGAAGCGCGCAAAACGCTGTAGCCGAACATTCCGGGCGTGAGCGGCACGAGGTCGCGGTAGTGCTTTTGCCGGATCGACTGCGGGTCCTCCGCGAAGAAAAAGTATTCGTATTCGATGGCGGCATTCGCGATATACCCCATGGATGTGGCGCGCTCCACGACGCGGCGAAGCACTTGGCGCGGCGAAGCGGCCAGCGGACTGCCATCTTTGTTTAGGAAGTCGACGAGGAAGAATGCCGTGTCCGGTTCCCACGGCAAGACGCGAAAGGTGGACAAATCGATTCGCGCCACCCCATCGGGATATCCCGTATGCCAGCCGGTCAGTTGGACGTTGTCGTAAAGCCCGTCAGAACTATCCCAACCGAAGATGACGTCACAAAACCCCAGGCCGGCGTCGGCGCCCGACCAGAACTTCTCGAGGGAGATATATTTCCCGCGCAGGATGCCATCGATGTCGAACCCGCCGAGCTTGACCTTCTCGATGTGGTGCGTGGCAAAGAGCTGCTTCACTTCATCAATGGTCATTTATGCCTCGGGCATTTTGGATTTTAGATTTTGGACTTTGGATTGAACACCCATTCCGGACCGGCGATTTAACGTGCGCAAACTCCTGTCGCGCGGTCCCTCTCACACGCCCGCACAACGCTCTCAACAGCCGTGGTGCGAATCCAAAATCTAAAATCCAAAATCAATCAAGGGCCACCCAAACCGATTTAACTTGCGTGTAGGACTCCAACGCGTGCGGACCCATTTCCCGGCCGAAGCCACTCTGCTTATAGCCGCCGAAGGGCGAGCTGCTATCAAAACAATTGTAGGCATTAATCCAAACCGAGCCCGCCTTGATTTGTTGCGCCAGGCGATGCGCGGTCGCAATGTCGCGCGTCCATACGGCAGAGACCAGCCCGTAGATTGTGGAATTGGCGATTTCCGCGGCTTCCTCCGCATCCCGAAATTTCAGCGCCGTGAGCACCGGGCCGAAGATTTCTTCCTGCGCGATCTTCATTCGTGGCTGAACATTCGCGAAGACCGTGGGCTTCACGTAAAATCCCCGGGCTTTGTCTCCGGAGGTGTCGCGCTCGCCGCCGGTCAGCAGACTCGCGCCTTCCGCGCGACCACTATCAATGTAGGTGAGAATCCTCTCCATTTGCGCCTGGCTGATTTGTGAACCCATTTCCGATGACGGGTCGAGCGGGTCCCCGACCTTCATCTTCCCCGCCCGCTCCGCCAGGTTGCCCACGAATTCATCGTAGATTTTCTCGTGCACCAGCAGCCGCGAACCGGCGCTGCACACTTCTCCCTTATTGGCATAAATTCCCCAGAATGCCGACTTCGCCGCCCGCTCCAGATCGGCATCGGGAAAGATGATATTGGGGGATTTCCCGCCGAGTTCGAGCGACAGACGCTTCAGGTTGCTTTCGCCGGAAGCCTTCACCAGCGCTCGCGCCGTGCGCACACTGCCCGTGAACGCCACTTTATCGACGTCCATGTGGCGGCCCAGCGCCTCGCCCGCCGTGGGTCCATACCCGGTCACGACGTTCACCACGCCGTCCGGCACACCCGCCTCGTCGCAATACTCCGCCAGCTTGAATGTGGTGAGCGGCGTCATCTCCGAGGGCTTGATGACCATCGTGCAGCCTGCCGCCAGCGCCGGCGCCACCTTCCACGCCGCGAGCAGCATGGGATAGTTCCAGGCCGTAATCATGCCGACCACACCCACGGGCTCGCGGAGCGTGTAGTTCAGAAAATTGCCGTCGACGGGAATGGTCTCGCCGTAAATCTTGCGCGCCCAGCCCGCGTAATAGTAGAAAATGTCGGCCGTGGGGGGAATATCGCCGCGCAGGGCTTCCTGAAACGTCTTCCCATTGTTGAGCGATTCGAGAAGGCCCAATTCCTCTTTGTTCTTCTCAATCAGCTCGCCGATGCGCCAGATAATCCGTTCGCGCGCCGAAACATCCACCTTGCGCCACACGCCGCTTTCGAAAGCGCGGCGGGCGGCGTGAACGGCCCGGTCCACGTCCTGCGCATTCGCGTCGGGGACGGTTGTCAGTTGTTCCCCGGTAGCCGGATTCATTACCGGAATGCTCACCGTGCTCGACGACTCGGTCCACTTGCCATCGATGTACAGCTTGTAGGGCCTAAAATCTTGCTTGATGCGCGCGACGTCCATGGTTGACCTCTGAGTTGAGAAATGGTTAGAGATTCGTCTGGAGTCGGCGAGACGCCGCCTCATGGCGAGGCAAACTCGCCGCTACGTTGGCCGATCGCGGCGTGACCTCGCCGCTACCGAGAACTGGGCGTGACCGAATTTTCCGCTGCGACCCACGTGGGCTTGCGGATTTCATGCGGTCCCGTAAACCGGTGCAGCGCGTAAAGCACCGCCAGCACCACCGCCATGCTGATGCCTGCCAAAGCGTTAGGAGGCATTATCATAATCGCACAGATGAACACTGTCCAGACAAGCGCCAGCACGTTGATCAAATTGCTGCGGCGCCCCAAATGCCAGGGGCCGCGCTTATCGATCCAGTCCCGCTTCCGCCTCCAACCCAGATAGACAGGTATGTTGTAAGCCAGGTAGCATCCCAACACGCTAAGCGAGGTAACGACGGAATACGATTTGCCGTAAACCAGGGCGAGCAACGCCACGGCCACGGAGAGCCAGATCGCGGCTCCGGGAGTTTTGTGCTGGGGATGTGTCTTGCTCCAAAAGCGGGCCAGGGGCAAACCCTTGTCGCGCGCGAGGGCGTAAATCACCCGCGACACCGAGGTGACCGTCGCGAGGCCGCAGAACCACATCGCCGCGACCGCCAACAGCAGCACCGCCTTCCCCGCGCGCTGGCCCAGCGTGGCCGTCACGATCGCGAGCACCGCAGGAAGCGAGTTCCCTGCCGCGTCCTTGGCGCTGAGCACGCCCGGAATGCTGGGAATCGCCCACGCGAGTGAGAGGATCAGCAGGTACCCGAAGAATCCCGAAACCACAACCGATAAGACCACTCCCCAAGGGGCGCGGCGGCGGGGATCGAGCGTCTCCTCAGCGACGTGGACGGACGCGTCGTAGCCGGTATAAGTCCACGCCGCCTGAAGCAATCCCAGCATGAACAGCCAGGCATACGGCGCGTGAATCGCGCTGCTGGAAGTGGCCGTCAGGAGAAAACTCAGCGGCTGCTTGGGGGCAAAAATCCAGAGTGCGCCCATCAGCATCAGAACGCCCACGATGTGGACCGTCACACTGAGGTCGTTCAACCAGGCCACCCAGCGGATTCCGTAGTGATTGATGAAGCCGTGCGAGGCGAGGATCAGAGCGTAGGTGACCAGCAAAACGTTGTTCGAGGCTTCCAGACCGAGAATGGGCGCAAGGAATTGGGCACAGCCGTAGTCGATGGCCCCGAGCGCCGCTACCAACCCCACAATATTGAGCAGAGCGGTGAACCACGCCCAGGTGGGTCCGCCCAGCTCCGCCGACCAGTGGTACGTGCCGCCGGTTGTGGGCAGCGCCGAACAGAGTTCCGCCATGCTCAGCGCGACGAAGAGCGTGCCGACCGTGGCGAGCGGCCAGCCCAGAGTCATTTCCCGCGGGCCGCCCATCTGCAAGCCGTAGTCGAACAGGGTGACCGCGCCGGTGAGAATCGAGATGATCGAAAAGGAAATTGCGAAGTTGGAGAAGCCCCCCATGCTGCGGAGGAGCTCCTGGGCATAACCTAAGCGGGCGAGTTCCTTGGCGTCCTGCTGGGCCTGGCTCTGCCGGGTCGTTCGGGGAGGCGACAATTCGTCCTATCCCTTTCCTTTGACCTCTGATTGTTGCCCTGAATTGAGGTCATCAATCTTATTTTCTACCCAAGCGAGCCGTCAAGGTGGAAGAAGGCTATTGCCACGATGTTATTGAAGACGAAGGGAGGGAGAGGTTGCATTGCGGCTATTCCGCTATCTTATTGAAAAAACATCATTTGGAGCTGAAGGGATAACAGAGTTCTGGCACAGCGCCACGAACAGATCAGCCAGTATTGTTCCCCAGATGAAACCCCGAAGCGCGCCCAAACGTCTCATTCAGGGTGGGCGATTGAATGGGGCGATGGGCGCAGGAGCGGAATTCTCCTATGTGCTTGCTAACCATAATACTTCCTCCCTCTGAGCAGGACTGATGCTCGGGGAGACCCGGGCCTTGCGGCCCTGGGCAAGCAAGATCGAGTCCCTTTTGAGGAGACAGAATGAATTTTGGAATCTCTGGAGTACGAGCAACCGTTGTAGGCTTGATGTTCCTGTCGTTGCTTTCCCCAGGGTTACTCGTCGCGCAAAATCCCTCTGGAGCGGTGAGCGGTCAGGTTTCGGACCCCTCGGGCCTTGCGGTCCCGGCCGCCAAGGTTTCGGCGGTGTCTTCCACCGGGCAAGTCAAAGTCGGCGTGGTTCACGCGGATGGGACCTACGAAATTAACGGCCTCGCGCCGGGAGCTTACACGGTCAAGGCCAACGCCGACGGCTTCACGCCCTTTGCGCAGCAGAACGTGCAGGTGGCCGCAGGCAAAACAGGCAAAGTAAACATCGCCCTTCAAATCGCCCAGGAAGTCGAAAAGGTGCAGGTCACCAGTGAATCCACCCACGTAAGCGTTAACCCCGATGAAAACGCAAACGCCCTCGTGATCAAGGGCGAGGATCTACAGGCACTGTCAGACGATCCCGATGAGTTGCAGTCTGAACTCGAAGCACTGGCGGGACCCTCGGCGGGGCCGAATGGCGGGCAAATCTACGTTGATGGATTCACTGCCGGGCAACTTCCTCCCAAGGCGGACATCCTGGAAATCCGGATCAATCAGAACCCCTTCTCCGCGGAATACGACAAGCTCGGTTACGGGCGAATCGAAATCACCACGCGCCCCGGCGCCAGCCAATTTCACGGGCAGGTAATGGGTGATTTGAACGACGCGATTTTCAATACCCGGAACCCCTTCGCCGTGGACGATCCGGGATACCACTCCGATTTTTTCAATGCCAGCGTGGGCGGCCCACTTAGCAAGAAAGCCTCGTTTTTCTTCACTTTTTTCCGCCGCGACATCGGCGACAACTCCGTTGTGTCGGCGTTTGTCCTCGACCCCACGACGCTTGCCCCGGTTTCTTTCAACCAGGCAGTCCCCACCCCCCAATCGCGCACCAACCTGAGTCCGCGGTTTGATTTTCAGCTAACTCCCACCAATGTTCTCTCGGTCCGCTACCAGTTTTATGACAACAATTTCAAGGATAGCGGTATCGGGCAGTTCAGCTTGGCATCACAAGGCCTCAATACTCACGGTGACGAGCATACCTTGCAATTGAGTGACACCGAGGTGTTCAGCGCCAAGCGGCTGAACCAATTTCGTTTTCAATACCTGCATGATGACTCGACCTCGGTGCCGGCAACCGTTGCCCCTACCATTACCGTACTGGATGAATTCACAGGGGGCGGCAACGCTACGGGAACATCGACCGATATTCAGAACCACTACGAAGTGCAGAACCTGACCTCCTTCTTCCTGGGCAAACATACCTTGGTAGTCGGAGGGCGGCTGCGGGACATCCACGATTCCAGCACCTCCAATCAAAACTTCAATGGGACCTTCACCTTCCCGAGTTTGTCCGCCTATGCCAGCGCCGAAGCGTGTGTGGCCGCTGGCGGAACGAGTTGCAGCGGGGCGAGCCAATTTCTCCTTGTTGCTGGAACTCCTCTGACCACCGTGAATATGCTGGACGTAGGGCTCTTTGCCCAGGATGATTGGAAACTTCATGCGAACATGACGCTCAGCCTGGGCCTGCGATGGGAAACACAAACCGGCATTTCTGACCATTCTGATTTTGCGCCGCGCTTAGGCTTTGCTTGGGGGCTGGGTGGTAGTAAAAAATCGGCGGCGAAGACGGTTATACGCGCGGGATTCGGAATTTTTTACGACCGGTTCCCGGAAGCGCTTATCCTGCAAGCCGATCGTTTGAACGGCACGACTCAGCAGCAGTATCTCGTTTCCTCGCCAAATTTTTACCCGACGATCCCGAGCATCAGTACATTGAGCAGTCTATCCGCGGGCGCCGCCACCAGGTATGAAATCGATCCCCATCTGCAAGCTCCCTCGATCATGCAGTCGGCGGCAAGCATTGAGCAGCAGGTCTCGAAGAGCGCCACGGTTTCGCTGACGTATCTCAACTCCCACGGGCTTCACCAACTTTTCACTAACGACATCAATGCGCCTCTGCCCGGAACTTTTCCGCTGGGAGAGCCTGACCTTGGAACCCGGCCGTACGGTGATGCCGCGGGGAACATTTACGATTACCAATCGGGCGGCCTCTTTAACCAAAACCAATTGATCGCCAACTTCAACTTGCGCCTCAATACCAAGCTTACGCTCGGCGGATTTTACACCCTGAGCTACGCGGATGCCGACACCAGTGGGAACACTCCGTCGGTGATAATGAACCCGTACGATATCGCGCAGAACTACGGCCGCGCCGCATTCGACGTTCGGAACCGAGTTGTCCTGATCGGAAACTGGAACCTCCCACATCGGTTCACCCTTAGTCCGTTCCTCGTGGCAGCATCAGGAACACCGTTAAATGTCACCGTCGGGCAGGACCTTTTCGGGACCGGTGCCTTCGATGCTCGTCCAGCATTGGCCCCTACGGGTACCGGCGCCCCGTGTCCCCCGAGTAACCCCAGCACCAACCCTGTGTGTATTACACCGCTCGGAACCTTCAACACCCTCCCTTCAACCGCTCAATCGATCATCCCTCCCTATGGGTATGACAATCCTGGGCAATTCACGTTTAATCTTCGACTGAGCAAAACCTTTGGCTTCGGGAAGGAAACCCAGAGACGCACCTCAACCGGAGGCGGCTTCGGAGGTCCCGGCGGAGGTGGAGGAGGCCGTGGAGGCGGGGGCGGCCGCGGCGGCGGAGTGGGTGGAGGCCTGGGCCCCGGCGGGCTGAGCGGAAGTGGCGGCGGGCCCGGCGGTATGTTCGGAGGCGGAACTAACAGCAATCGGCGCTACAATCTCACATTGAGCGTCAACGCTCGGAATGTTTTTAATGATGTAAACCTGGGGCCACGCGCGGGGACAGTTGGCTCGAACCTGTTTGATCAGTCGAACTCGATCGGAGGACTCTTCGGCGGCGCAGGCTTCGGGGGACCCCAGGCCTCGAATCGTCGCATTGATTTCTTGGCGACCTTCACATTCTAACGCGACGGTGACGGCTTTGCGTACCCTACCCGTTCACGCAAAGCCGCCACAACCGCGCTCACCATTTTGGAGTCCTCCTGCAAGCCGCAATTTCCTGCCTGGTTGCACTCCCGATTCGGCACCCTTGGGCAACACGTTTCGACAGCAATCTTCGGCTGTTGTTGTGTCGAGCCTCTTGTGATACAAAGAACAGCTTCTGCCAGGCCTATGACCGCCTCACAAAATGCCTCATAGACCGCTCACATACTGACTGGCCAAGAGTATGCCCACACTTCCTCACAAGGGTGCAATTTCGTGAATCGACGAAGATTCGTACATTCGTTTGGAACCTCAACCCTCCTTTCCGCTTTCGCTTTGCATCGCCGAGAAGTTACCGAGGCGCTTAAAGCCGCCGGGTTGCCTTTGCCTTCACGCGATCCCTCTGACGCGACGGATGCGGCGAGTTCCGCAAACTCCGTGTGGCCGAGGCCCGTGATTGTGCCCATTCCCACGGAGACCGCGGGGGTATCGCCACACGTTATTGACTTGGCGGGCGTCTGGAAATTCAGTCTCCTTCCTCCCGCAGAATTCTGGTTGAATTCCGTAGATCCCTCGGCTTGGGCGGATATTACCGTCCCCGGGGAACTCGCTGCCCAGGGACAGGCGATTGCGAGGGACAGTGAGTACCCATATAAGCGGTCGATCGCGGTTCCCGCGAGTGCGAAGGGTAAGAGAGTATTCCTGAGATTTGACGGCGTTTACAGCTACGCACGTGTGTGGGTAAACGGCCGGTTTGTTCGCGAGCACCACGGCGGATTCACCTCCTGGGATTGCGACATCACTCCCTTCGTAACGCCTGGAGAATCGGCGTGGCTCACGGTCGGCGTTACCGATCGTGCTGATGAAATTTCCTATGCCAGCAACTACGCCAAGCATTACATCGGCGGAATTCTGCGTGGCGTGAAGCTGTTTGTGGTACCCGCGGATTACGTTTCGCGTTGGCATGCTGAGACTGACCTTGATTCGAGTTACAAGAATGCGGTGCTGCGTGTCCGAGCAACGGCAGCATTCAATTCAGGGCAATCTGCCTCACTGCACCTTCGTTTGCGCGATCCGCAGGGAATCGCCGTTCCCCTCGAACCGAGTTCGATGGCTCTTAGCGCCGAGAAGCCGGACGGTGAAGTCGCAATCCACGTCGCCGCGCCACAGAGGTGGGATAGCGAGCACCCCAACTGCTATACACTCGATTCCACACTCACAATTGGTGGGCAGCAGACTCAAAAGCATTCCATACGAATCGGTTTTCGCAAGATCGAATGGCGCAAGAATCGGCTCTATGTCAATGGGGACGCGGTCAAGTTGCGCGGCGTGTGCCGGCACGACACGCACCCGCTGGGTGGCCGCTCGGTGACGCCGGAAATTGACGGACAGGACGCGCTTCTATTGCGCGACGCCAATGTGAATTTCGTCCGCACCTCGCACTACCCTCCCAGCGAGGCGTTCCTGGATGCCTGTGACCGCGTTGGCATTTATGTGGAGGAGGAAACGGCGGTGTGTTTTATCCACCAAGCCTGGTCGATTGCCTCCCCCACCGAATCCGTCCCCGATTTCACCGTCCGCTTTCTCGCCCAGTTTGCCGAGATGATTGAGCGCGACCGCAGCCACCCTTCGGTGATCATGTGGTCGTTAGGAAATGAGAGTAATTGGGGATCGAATTTTGCCCAGGAACGGCAATATGCGAAGGCCGAGGACTCCTCGCGCCCGGCCATTTTCTGCTACCCGGAAAGCGTTCCAGCAAACATCGATGGCTACGACGTTCACAGCAAACACTACCCCGACTTCGACAGGGACCTTACCAGCAAGGACTTCCCGAAACTCAACGACGAGTGCACGCACATCCCTTGTTATAACGCCGAAACCTTGATGCGCGATCCCGGCGTGCGGAACTACTGGGGCCACTTTATCAAGCGCTTTTGGGAAAACGCCTACGCTTCCGACGGCTGTCTGGGCGGGGCGATTTGGGCAGGTTTTGATGAGGTCTTTTTCCTGCCGGATTCCCCGGTCGGCTACGGCCAATGGGGAATTGTGGATGGATGGCGGCGGCCGAAGCCCGAGTTTTGGTTGACCAAGAAGGCCTACTCTCCTGTCCGGATTACCGCGACCGAGATACCCAACCCCGGCGCCGGCCAACCTGTGGTCATTTCCGTGATGAATTGGTTCAATCACACCAACCTCAATGAACTCAAGGTAGATTGCCGGGTCGGCAGCCAGGCCCTGCATCCCCTCATCATGAGTGCCGCGCCCGGCGCCAAGGGGACAATGCTCGTGCCGGGGCGTAATTGGCTTGATGACGAGATTCTGGAATTGCAATTCCACGCTGCGGACAGCGTGCTCATTGATGAATTCCACATCCGCATCGGGATGCGGGTGGTAACTTTTCCCGGCCCCCAAGGCCCGGCCCCGAACGTCACGGAAGACACTCAATCTCTCACCGTGCAAGGAGCAGATTTCCACATCGTCTTCAGTAAGGCCACCGGCCTGATTTCCGAGGGCGCGTTTCGGGGCAAGAACATCATCGAAGGAGGCCCCTTCCTGAACCTCGGGCCCGCAGCCCTGGCTCCCTGGTGGCTGATCGACATGCGGCACTCCTCGACGGCGGACGAAGTGGTGATCAACCTGGTGGGAGCTCACATCGCTCGCCGTGGCGATGGCCCAGGGATGAGCGCAGAATTTGAGATCAGGATCGATGGCCAAGGCTTGGTCACGACTGCCTACACGCTTCACGACCCGGTGAAAGCGGCCAGCGAGGTTGGCGTCAGCTATCTCCTGTCCAGCTCCATCGAACAGTTGTGGTGGGACCGCAGAGCTCTCTGGTCCGCATATCCCAACGACCACATCGGGAGGCCCATGGGAATCGCCAGGCGGCAATCGATTTTCGCCGCCCCTGCCTACCGCCAGGCACCCATCGGTCCTTGGTCCGAAGACACCAAGGATTTCTTCCTCTCCGGCCCTGACGATCCAGGCGGCCGTGGCACGCATGACTTTCGCAGCCTCAAGGAGAACATTTGGAGTGCTTCGTGCGGCCTGGCAAATACACCGCACCAGATCAGAGCCGAATCCGACGGCACCGCTGCCGCTCGCGTCGAGGTATGTCCAGACGGTAAAGTTCGATTCAATATCGTTAACCTCTGGGCTTATACCGATCTGGGTTATGGCGTGAGCGTGTCTCCCATAAATTTGGCAAGTGGCTACCAGAACGTGGTGCGGCTCCGGTTGTTGAGCGGCACGGAAAAGGGGTAAGCATTGCGCGAGCGTGCAGTTTTAAACTCCCATGGCGGGTTCATGCGTGACTCCCCGAATCGCTTCGCCACGCAAGGCCGAATGGGCACCAAACGCTAACGCATCAGTAATTGGCGCGAACAATAGGCGAAACCACCCCAAAACATTCTGTGGGACATTATGACGCTTAGGCTCGATGTTCTGTTGACTTCCCCCTACGATGTCGTTGAAGATAGGTAATATGAATTTCGATTTGTTGACTCACGGTAGTCTGATCGCGCAAGGCGAGCAGTGCCAATTAATAATCCGGAAAGATAAAAGCCTTTCCGACATTTTACAGTTTTCTATCGCCGGTTTAGAAATCGGCCAGCAGTTGGTCATCCTCGCAGGGCCCACCTGCCTGAAAGATATTGCGCACGGTCTCAGTGAGACTGGGCTCAAAACCGATGCCCTTCTGCACAGCGGGCGACTGGTCCTTCTGACGGCGCCGAACTGTTTGGCCGAATTGCTCCGTTCCAGCGAACCTTTGCAGCGCAGCCCGCTCCACCGGCACGCTACAGTCATGCGCTGGGTCACGGACTGGTCATGGGCATATGGTAATGGCATAGACGCGGCAACCATCCGCGATTATCAACGCCGTCTTCATGAATTCATTCGGCCGTTCAGTGCTATGTCCATGTGCACCGTCCTCTGCGAGAAAGTGCAGAGGGGCGACCTGCTCGCGATGCTTGGTAATCACCGGCGGGTAACGAGAACCGTCGAAGCAACGCGACGCACTATGGCCGCTCACGCCTAGTCCGTTCGGAACACGCTTCGGGCGATGTCCACGGGGTCGGCCATCCGGCGCCCGCGGTGAAGTCGTGTTTCCGCCGCATGCCTGGGAGCACGGGCATCCTGCCCGCTCGCGGGTGAGCCTTCGGTCCCGCTATCCCCAATACCCTTCTCTACCTACGTAGAAACCTCGTCCGAATCTTCAATCAAGGCCTCAAACGGGGCGGGCGGATGCCCGTGCTGGCCGTGTTCCTTTACGCTGTGGGGCACGCACACCCGCGGGCAGGATATCCCCGCTGGCCACGTTCGTGTTCGTGCCTCGCCCCGGGGCACGAGCGGGCTGGGTGCACCCGCTCCCAGCTAGTCGCATCGGAGCCGGCGTATAGTCGTCTTGCCGAAAGGTGAGATTCCAGTACCCCCGTACTATTGGCAAAGCCCAAGCCGCCCCTTAGAGTGAGAGTCACGGGGCCTTTATCGCGTCGTGCGCCTCCGCAAGCGTGATTTCGCATTGACCGGTATGGCCGCGGGGTTCCCAAACTATCGAGCGCTCGTCGAGCGTACATCCTGATGATTAAAAGGAGTAGGTTAACATGGCAAACGGATTTGGTATTTTTGAGGGTGCGGTCAGCGTCGTGATGTGCATGTGGTTTATTCATGTCGGTTTTATGGTCAAAAAACTCCTGAAGGAACAGCTTGAAACCAACCGCGTCCTTCGTCAAATGGGCTCCGGGAATTCGAACCTCGGCGCGGCTTCCCGAGTCGCGTAGGCCGGATCGTCGCAGCGTAGAGCCGCCCTTTAGGACGGGACGTGCCGGGCTAAAGCCCGGCTCTATGCCTCGTTGCCAGGCTGTTGGCCGGCACCATACGGAAAATCAGGACAGCACCTCATGTCAAACGCCGAAAATTCGCCTTGACTCGGTAGGTGTCCGTGCTAAGATTCGCACCGAAGGTCAAGAGGGAAGAGACTTGGAAGTCTCCCTCACGGTTTTTGGCCAGGTCGGCTGAAGAGGTTCGCCGGTTATCAGTACCCATGGTCCAAGCATTCATCTGCAGCTTCTGGCAAGGCAGATGACGTTCATCTGGGACCGAGTGGGTAGGATGGACCTGATTCCCGACGGCCGAAGAGGCCATAATGGATGCACCAGATTATTACGAATTCCTCCAAATAAGCCCCAACGCTCAGCCGGGCACAATCCACCGCGTTTATACTTTTCTGGCGAGTCGCCTTCACCCTGACAACCCCGACACCGGCGATGCTGAAAAGTTCATCCTTTTACGGCAAGCCTACGACGTCCTCTCCGATCCGCAGCGCCGCGCCGAGTACGATGCCACTTATAAGAAGGACGCGCCCCCGCCGGTTCCCCTCTCCAATTCGATCGACTTCATGGATAGCATCGACGGCGAACTGAATCGGCGCCTGGCGGTGCTTGCGCTCCTCTACATCAAGCGCCGCATCAACCCCTACACCCCGGAAGTTTCTCTTGGCGAGGTGGAAGCCCGCATGGGCTTTCCGCGTGATTACCTGCAATTCACGATGTGGTATCTTCGAAACAAAAACTTCATCAGCGTGGCGGACAACTCCGATTTCACCCTCACGGCGCAGGGCGTGGACTTCGTGGAATCCAACCGCGAACATGTCCCCATCCTGAGTAAACTGCTGACCACGGGTGGAGCGGCCACCGGCAAAGCCGCCCCCAAGGCCCTCGAAGCTTCTCATTTGCCTCTCAACGAGCCCGAGAGCTAACGCCAGCCCCCGCCCCCTCAGCCTTCATCCAAAAGCACAAAGGGCCGACCCTTGCGAGCCGGCCCTTACGCGAGCGTCTCCGTGGAGGGAATCAGTAGTACGCTCCCGTATAGTTGGTCGGGTTGGAGGGGATATTGGCGAAGTTGTTGTCCCCGTATCCGGCCTGTCCCTTGAAATTCTCGATGGTGCAGGGGCTCCAATCGTTATTCTGCCCCAATGACTGCACGAACACCTGAAAAGTACCGCCGAACGTCAGCAAATTGTAATTCCCCGAGGGGTCCGTCAGCGTATCGGTAACAACGTTGCCGCTGGTGGCATCGATGGCCACAACGTGGGCGCCGTAAACCTCGGCGAGCGCACCCGTACCGGGCTGCGAGATGGTGACCTGTCCCGAAATCCCGGAATTGGGCGTGGTAGTGCCTGGGTACAGATGTGAAAGCCCGATCATGTCATCGGTCCACAAGGCTTGGTGTACCCCAATGGAAGCCGTATCCCCGTAGGGAAACATGACCGCATTAGCAATCCCGCTATGGTCCAAGCCCATCAGGTGGCCGATCTCGTGGGTCGCGACCGACTGCAGGTCAAACTGATTGGCCCCCGGAGAGGCTGTTGCAAAGGTGTCGGCGGGGTTGAAAACGATATCGGCGTCCACGATGCACACCTCGAGGGGACACGCGGGCGGCGCGTTTGACCCGCACTGCGAGGGAGATTCTCCGCTCGTCACCGTGGCAATCTGAGTAAGGGCAATAATCCCCGTGGGAAAATCGCTGCTGTCGGAGTCCGAAAAACTGATTACGTTTTGGCAGTCAATTGTGGGAGCGGCAGGAAAGGAGGTACTTCCACTTCCGAAGGTGAAGGCGATATTGGTCACAGACGAGCCTTTGTACTGGGCATCGTGCCATGCGCCGAACGCGTTGGTGAGGACAGTGGATGCCGATATGCCGCCGTTGTCCACCACATTCGCCGGCGTGCTGGCGGTGGCGAAGTTCAGGTTCCAAGTGATATTGGGACTCGCACCCGGCCACATCGCGTCCGCGAACTTTCCGCTACTGACCTCAAAAATCTCGAACTCCGTGGCCAGAACACCGGCCGCGGAAAGCAGACCAAAAATCGCCACGCTAGCCAGCACTAGACGCTTTCCGTTCAATTTTCCCCGCCTCGCTCTCACGCTCCTCACCTCACGTTTAGGATTACACTCCGGCCGCGCAGGCTGCCCTCTGGTTCTTCGTTGACGGCGGAGATGGTGGCATGAACGCCGCGAACGCTCACTTCGTCCCAATGAATCGTCCAGCTCTCACCACTCAGGATCGCTTCCCCTTCCACATCGGTTCCCACCGGGATCGCCACGTTCTTGTTGGGAAACAGTTGCGCTGTGGTCTTCCCGTAAACGTGCATGCGGCCGGTGCCGCGTGACTCGGTGGACGCAATGGACACGGGAATACTGAGCCCGTGGGGAATTTGAACGCCGGCGTTCACCAGGGTGGCGACATATTTGTTGAATCCCAACAGTGGGACGGTTCCCGCCGGATTACCTCCACCGCCCATGGCCCGCTGCACCTGCGATCGACCCGGCGGCAGGACCACGCGCTCGTCGTGCGAAATGGCATCCTGGTACACGGGGTAGGCGCCCTGCGCCATCCCCACCACGTTGTAATGTGATCCGCCGGCAGGTTCGAGGAAGAGAATGTATTCGCGTTGCGGCCGGAAGGAAATATCTCCCGGCACAGATACGGTGATGTTACCGGCTTTTCCCCCCAGTTGACGAACCTGCACGGTCGAGGGGGCATTGCCCTTGAGGGTCGCGGACACCGCGAAGGTGGTGATGGTAACGATTTGCGAGTGCGCCGCGTTCCATCCGCTTGCCTGGTCGACTACATGCGCCCGGACAATGTCGCTCGCGGCCTGGGTGAGCTGATCCATCGACAGAGACACCATGGTGGTGGCCCGAGCGGCCGGATTTGCGACGATGGCCAAACTTGTCGCCAGAACCAAAACCCTCATCGTCTTCATTGCTCACGCCCTCTGACGGCTGTACGCGCAGGCGGCATCGCGCCGCCACGTCTCAGCCGGCTAATTAACAATTTGAATTCCCCCCAAGTACGCTTGCGTTTCCAGTGTCGAACCGCTCCCGACTGTGACCACGATAGCTCGATTTCCGAGCGCCTGCGTGCTCGACACTTTGACAGTGAAATAGATCGCGGTAGCGCCGCAATCTTCCGCCTGGCCGGTGGCAGTACAATAATTGGGAAAGGGCGTCACGTCGCTCGTCGTTACATCCGTGGTGCTCCCATGCGTCACACTGACGGTTAAGCCGGAGGCCAGGGAGTTACCCGCGGAATTCGTCAAGCCTTCTCCCACCAGCCAAATCGTGCAGGTTGCGTTCGGGCAGGCTGAGGTCTTCGCCCCGGACTGTGAGACTTGCACCCCTGCCACCGACGCCTCGCAGGCGGTGGAGCTTTGTCCCACGACACAGGTGCCCACGTTGGACAAGCCCAGTGTCCTGGTCATCGAGGAAAGCGCAAAGTTGACCCCCGTGGCAGTGCTGCCGGAAACTGTAACCGCCGTCGGCGCAGTTGTGGAAGCGTTGATCGTAACCGTCAACATCGCCGACCCGGAGGTTTCCGCCAGGGTGGCTTCAATCATCACCGGGTTGTTTCCCCCAGGGATAGCGGCCGGGGCCGTGTACAGATACGAAGGATAGGAGCCCGTGATGGTTCCGAAGGTCGAGTTGCCGTTGGTGACGCCGTTTACGGTCAGCGTGAGCCCGGCGGTCGGCCCCTGCACAGATGCGATGATGGCAAGGGTCTGCCCCACCGTTACGCTCGCCGTGCCCGACGAGGATCCATTCAGGGTAATGTCCACCGTGGACCCCGACTTGACGGTGAAGTCAGCCGAATTCGAAGCTCCCCCGCCCGGCGCGGGATTCGTCACCACGACCGCATAAGTCCCGGCCGTGGCCTGATCGCTGGCGCTGAGCGCAATGGTCAGCTTCGTCGCGCTGACAAACGCGGCGGAATGCGCCACATTGTTGTAAGTCACCGTCGAGGTGCTCAGGAAATTCGTCCCATTGATGGTGAGGGTTTGGGCTGCCGCCCCCGCCGTGGCCGATGTGGGTGATATGCTGCTGATCGTGGGGGCGAGATTATTCACCGTAAAGTTCACGGCGGTCGAGCTTCCCCCGCCCGGCGCCGCGTTCGTCACCACGACCGGATAAGTCCCTGCGGTGGCCTGATCGCTGGCGCTGAGGGAAATCGTCAACTGCGTCGAACTGACAAACGTCGCGGTGTGTGCCGTGCCGTTGTAAGTAACCGTTGAGCCGCTCAGGAAATTCGTTCCCGTGATGGTGAGTGTCTGTGCCGCTGCGCCAGCCGTGGCGGAAGAGGGAGAAATGCCGCTTACGGTCGGAGCGGGATTATTGTTCGGAGGGGGATCCGTGGTAGCGCTGCCTCCACCCCCACCGCAACCCGCCATTCCCATCAGCAGGCAAAGGGCGCTGCCCAGGACACAAATTTTACGATGAAAACTTCTTGTCATCGATCCGGCTCCCATCACATCCGACATTGCTTCGATTCGGAGAATTACCCGACTATCTCGAAACGAATTAATATCTCCGAACTAAGTAACCGTCAACAGTACTTTGGTCCTACACGAGACCGTGTGAGCGAATCGGCGCGAGAATGACCACCTGAATGTCCCCCCGCTGAGTATCTCTTCACGGGAGTCCTAAAGACCTGATGGTGATCCGAAAGCAAAAGGATGCCCTTCCCGTAGAGAAAATCCGTCTCCAAGGTTCGACGAGCGCCGGAGCGTGGACAGCAGGCCCATCCTGCTTGGTTCACCATCGGGATGATGCCAGATGGAGGAATTGAGAAACATGGTGTCTCGATCCACGCTCCCTCGTTCCTTCAATCCTGTTTCCGAGCATAACAACCGGCGCGTGCCCTCAGATCTGCGGCGTTGCGGAGAGAACGGCCGCGAGCCCCGGAAACTGAAAGCTGCGCTGCGCCTGCTGGGCGGCTCCGGTGCCGGATGAAAGCCGGCGCTAGGTTTGAAACCAGGACGCTCATACTTCGCAAGGGGGTTGCGCGCTGCACAACAAACGCTTGAAAACCGAATTGACCCGACAAACTGTCGTTCAAAAGCAGCAATTTTCAGCAAAATGAGTGTCGGTTCCACGTAAATGTCGAAAATTAAGATCTAAAAGTCTGTTTTCATTCGGGCATTGCGTCTTGTGTTCCTTTGTTTTCATGCACATTCCGGCTTTGAACGTATTATTTAACATCTTTTTTCCTGCACTGCCAGGAAATGGACCACAGTGATCGTGACTCCGGTCCGCGGCGTTGGTCCCTCGGGACATTCCTTCCTCCGCGCGGACGCTCCGCAATTCCGCTTTGTTTTTCGTAAAAAGTGAAGCAATTCTCTCCTTTTTCTGTGATCCTCTGCATCCTACCGGCTCGTTTTAGCGCACAACTACCTGTGTTTTCATGAATATCGTTGCTTTTTAGAGTTAAGTTGCTTGTTTTCATGAATATCGTGGGATAAGCCAAAGCCCTCCCTGTGTTTTCAACAACATCGTGGGATTAGCCTTCATTTTTTGATTCCCTTTGTTTTGCGCCGCTCGCGACCCGAAGCTGACTAACTACTTCCATATCAGGTACATACATTTTTCAGAACTTCCGCATCTCAGCGCCTAAGTAGCTTCTTTTTCATATACATCGTGGCATAGTTCGCCCGGTCGCGGAAGTTGCACTTTTCCTCACCCTGGGCCGCGGGAAGTCCATTGTCGGCACACCGCGCCAGTACCGCGGGTGTGTTCCAGAGCCCAGTCCCCGGCCCCAGTGCGATATCCCAAACACGCGACAATACTCCAATAGATACATAGCACGTTGGCGATCAGAGGCTAGGTGAATGCGGACAAATTTGCGTCTCCGCGCAACTTTTTTTATCGATTTTGTCAAACGATTTTCCTGCTATGCAGACCGACATAAATTGTAGCGTCGATCTCCGATCGACGACCGCGGTCGGAGACCGCCGCTACACCCCGGGGGGGCGCATTGCGATCTTGGGGAGCACGTTCGTTGAACGACGAGGCATCCGACACCAGCGACGCCCCCCGTAGCGCGGGCATCTTGCCTGCTGTCGGGACCTTGCACCCCTATGCAAGAATGCAGCGGAACGAACCCAACGCGGTGAGAGCCCTTGGGCGACTTCAGTTTTGCGGAGGCCCGAAGCTGGTGGGCTGAGTGGGCTGATTCGTTGAGCCAAAGCCCCCTTGGTTAAACCCTGAGGAGAAACCGGAACCCTGCTGCGGGGATTGGACTCCCGCGCCCACACCCCCGCCCGAGGGCATGCCGATTTGCGTCCCGAACAATCCCATGTCGATTCCGATGAATTCCCACTCATCGTAATGGTGGTGTTTGTTCCACACGCGGATGGACTCATGATTGCTTGTGGCAGCGACTCCCGCGATGTAGGCTCCCTGAACCCCATTGGAATCCCCGAAGAACGACGGGCTGGAGCCGGTTTGGCCGGGTTGTCCCGCGGATGAAGTCGCGCCAAAGCCGCTCGAGTTCCCGAACCCACTCGAACCCATCGAGGTTCCGAAGCCGCTGGAACCCGTCGAACTCCCGAACCCACTCGACCCAGTCGAGCTGCCGAAGCCACTGGAGCCAGTCGAATTTCCGAACCCGCTGGAACCGGTTGAATTCCCCTGGAGTCCCGTGGAATTGGTACAGCCTGGAGAGTTGTTCCCGAAGGTAGACGTCCCCATGGACGAACTGCCCATCGACGACGAGCCAAAGGAGGACGATGACCCAAATGACGAGGAAGACCCGGATGAGGCGCCGCCGAAGGTCGAACTCGAGGACGTGGATTGACCGAGCCCCGCGGGATTGCCGCAGTTTCCGCCAAGCGGCTGGTTCTTGGAATCAATCAGCACGCCGGCAGCATTCACATGAATGAACCGCCACTTCCCCTTCCGGTCCATGGGATCCGCATACTCCTGGCGCAAGAAGCGGACGCCATTGGTTTCCAGCAGCTCCTTGACACTTACGGGGTAGCGGTTGAACTGTTTATGGAATTGCGCCACGGCGAGAGCGTATTGTTTCCCGCGGAAGATCAACTCCGCTTCCTGCTCCCGCCGCCCCTCCTGGTAGACACTGGGGAGCGTTGCGGTCAGGGCGATAAGCAGCAGTGTAGCCACCATCATCACGATGATCAGCACAATGCCCTCGGAACCTTCGCGGCGGCCCTCACTACGGCGGAAAGGGCAATTCGAAATTTTCGTGGGTGTCACCATTCTCCATCACAATCTTCGCGGGATCGATCTTCACAACCTTGTACTTGGATCCAATCACGTCGCCTTCGTGCGCCACCACCACGTCGTCGTTGAAGGATATCATGGCTTCCTTCTGCCCGCCGGGCAGCTCGTTATACCCCATGGCCTTCAGAGGCGGAGGTGGCGGCGGTGCGGGCGCAACCGCCTGCGGGACAGTCGGCTTGGCAGCGGCAACTACCGCGGGCGCTCCCCCGATGGGTTCGTACGGGTCGCGGTCGTCGTCGGGAAGCGGACGGGAATCGAGCGCCTTCAATTCACCGAAGCGCACGTTCGGATCGTACTTCGCAAGGTCATCGGCGGCGTGGGAGTTTCCCTTCCCCATCGCATGGGTGGGGTGAGCGACAATCGAGGCAACGCGAGCCTTCCCCGGCTGCAAGTCGCGATACTGCGCCACCAGATTTACAACGAGAAGCAGGATTGCCAATGCAAACACTGGCACTCCCCATTTATTGATTCCGGCGCGTAGTTTCATGGCGTTAGATAAATGTCTGCTCCCAATCGCAAGCTAAGCACCCCAGCGGTTCCGGGGGCAATAAAGAACTCGCGCTCCAGAACGATGCTATTCGCAGTTTCCAGCCCATGAGCAAACTTCATCATGGCCGAATACGTTCCCTGCACTGTGACTTCAAGCCCCAACTTCAGCAGCGGATCGGTCTTGTCCGAGTCAAGATGAAAGGCCATGCCCATAATCTTCACGTTCGCGGCGTCCCCCACCTTATGAACCAGGTGATCCGCGATCGAGTAGCCCTCGCGCCGGGGGGGAATGCGATTGGTCATGAAATCCGCCACCCCCTTATTCGATTCCGGCATAGCGTCCTGATACTTCTTCAGAACTTCGACGCGGACTTGCTGGTCGCGGATGGTTTTGCGCAAATCCTCGACGCGGCGCTCGACCGTAACAATCTCATTTCCCAGCGGCTGGTAGACGACAAAGAACACCAGCAGATCCACAGCCACCAGGGTGAGGCCGACTGCTTCAGCGACCCGGTTTGCGATTTGGCGTCGACTCTTCCGCACTTGACGTCTCTGCTCCCTTCCCTGTCTTTTGACTTCCGCCCTTAGGCGCTAGCGTCTTGCCCTTGGACTTCCGCCCCTTGGCGCCGGCGGGGGCGCTTGCAGCGTCCGATTTCTCGCTGGCGGCTTCGGGCTGCTGGGCCGCAGGTTCGGCGGCTTCCTCCGCCCCCGGCAGATAGCGCGCCGTGCAGACCACGTTAATATCTTCGCCCTGGGCTGCATCTTCCTGGAAACCCTGATTGACGATAGACACATCCTTGAAGTCCGCCGAATCTTCCAGGTCGTTGATAAACGTTTCGATGGCGTCCTCGCCGCGCGAGTTGAGCCCCAGCCGCACCGTGTAATCCTCGCCCGGTTGTCTGGGAGAGGTGAGTGAAAGGCCCGTCAACTGCGCGTCCTCGGGCAGAAGGCCTGCCACCCGCGAATTCAATTGTGTCAGGGATACTTTCCTCTGGTCGATCAGCTTGTTCACAAATTTGGCTTGAAGAAGCAACTGTCGGTACGCCGGGTCGTCCAACTTTCGACGGATGGCCGATTCCTGGTTGTGGAGGTCCGTCGAGCGCGTCTGGACTTCCACGAGCTGGCGCTGGACTTCTTTGTAGTCGCGATACTCCTGCCGCGAGGCGCGCACCAGCAGCACCAGCGCCGCTATGCCCAACACGGTGGCGGGAATTGCCCACGCCAGCGCAAATCGATCGCGCCAGCTCGCGGCGGGGGACAGGTTGAGGGTTATTCGCATCGCAGTTAACTCAAGTTCGCTGCCAATCCCGCAAACGGCATACCGAAATGGTCGAAATCTTCGCGCTGCCCGGAGGGCAGCCCGCCCGCGGGAATAAACGTCGGGGGGAGCGGAGAAAGTTCGCGGCCCAGGACCTGTGCCAAGGCTTGCTCCACTTCCGGCGCCGCAGGTGGACGCGAGCAGAACCAAACATTTTGCACCTGAACGTGCAGATTGTCCTGGCAAGTTGCGAGCACGCGCGCGGCCTCGCGCCCGACTTCATCGAGAATGCTCGCTCCGCCAACTTCCAGCGGGCGCGTCCGCCAATACCGCACGCGGTTTGACGCTACCACGACCGCCGTCAGCGCTCCCGGGCAGAGGTGCAGCAAAAGTTGGCCACCGGCTTCGTCGGGGAGCAGCGGCAGCAGCGCCACGGTAGCGGGCAACACCAACGCCGGGCCGCCGTTAATCCCTGCGATGGCGGTTTCGTATTCGGCCAGCACGGAGTTCCGCACCGCCACGCCGAGAATCTCGACCGAGTCGGGCAGCTTCGCCATCACCTGGTAACTCAGGCGAGCGTCCTCCGGCGGATAGGGCAGATACTCACGCATTCGCCAGAGCACCAAGGTTTCCGCCTGGCGGCGATCATCGGGAAGGGTTTCAAACTGGAGCAGGGCCACGCGCGCCGCCACGTCGGGAATCAGTAGTCCCAGCCTGCCGCCCGTGTTTCCAACCCTCTCGCAGACTTCGGCGATGGTGCTGCGAACGATTTTGTCGTCGGTCAGATTGGCCTTGTTGGGAGAAGGAGAGAGAGCGCCCGCGGGAAGCGGCCGCGCCGCCACACTTTGAACATGCCGTTTGGAAAGGTTCAAGCGCGCACCGGCAATGAAGCCGGGCTCAAGGTCAAGAGCGAAAGTGGGGGCGACGAATGTCCCCGAGTGCTTTTGGCCGGTCATGCCGAGACGTTTTTTCCAGCTTGCCAAATTCATGCAGCCCTCGGGGTACGGGACACGGGATACGGGATACGGGATACGGGATTCGGGACACGGGACACGGAACTCGGTGTTTGACGGTCGGTTTCTGGAACGCGGGATTCCGGACCAGGGACGGCTGAAACGGAATTCACCTGTTCCATATCCCGTTCCCCGTGTCCCGTATCGCGTGTCCCGTATCGCGTGTCCCGTGAATCGGTTCCGGTTTCTCTTTTCGGCCTCTCAATACGGCAATCAACCGATTGAGCATCTTCTCGACGTCTTGGATCGGTTTCGCGAGCGTATCCAATTTTCCAGAATCTAAAAACCGCAAATTGCACGCGACAATCAGATGCGTCTCCAGTTCCATCAGCGAACCGCGCGCTATCGTCAGGAACTGAATGTACTCTCCCCGTGATCCTCTGCCCCACCCCTCAGCGATATTCGCCGGAACCGATGTCGCGGCTCTTCGGATCTGGGAAGTCAATCCATATCGCTCGGCAACAGGGAATCCACCAGTTAATCTGTAGATTTCGGTCGTGAGGGCCACAGACTTTTTCCAAACATCCAACTCCTTATAATTGTGGATCATCAGTTCACCTGTTTGCACGGGGTACGGGATACGGGACAAGGGAAACGGGACACGGGAGACCAGGTTCACGTCCGCGTTTTCTCCACGGATTCTTTGTGTCGCGTTAAATCTGTTACGCATATCTTCGGCGTTTCTAGCCGGCCACAAAACTTGAGCCAACTCTCCTGAGTCCGGAACTTACTCGTCGGGGCAACCGACTTCTCGCGTCCCACGCGTGTCCCGTTTCACGTACCCCGTATCCCGTATCCCGTTTCTTACTCGACAAACGTCACCTTGTTAATCTCCCGTAACGTCGTCAGTCCTTGCTGCACCTTTTCGATTGCCGACTCTCGGAGGGAGCGCATTCCTTCGTCGTGGGCGGCGCGGCGAATTTCCGACGACGGTCTCTTTCCCAGAATTATCTCGCGAATACTGTCCGTCACTGCCAGCAGTTCGCCAATGGCCGTTCGTCCGCGGAATCCGGTTTCATTGCACTCCTGGCAGCCTGCGCCTTCGTAGAATGTCACATCTTTCCAATCCTCGGGCTTCAGGCCGGACTCCTCGATGAGTTCTGCCGGCACCTGCGCGGGCCGCTTGCAGGCTTCGCAAATGGTTCGCACCAGCCGCTGCGCCAGGATGCAATTCAGCGCCGAAACAAAATTGTACGGCTCAACGCCCATGTTGAGGAAGCGCCCCAGCACGTCAACCACGTTGTTGGCGTGAACGGTGGTGAAGACCAAGTGGCCGGTCAATGCGGATTGAATGGCGATTTGCGCGGTCTCGTTGTCGCGGATTTCACCCACCATGATTTTGTCCGGATCGTGCCGCAAGATCGAGCGCAACCCGCGCGCAAAAGTCAGGCCACGTTTCTCGTTGACCGGAATTTGCGTGACGCCGCGAAGCTGATACTCGACGGGGTCCTCAATGGTGATGATTTTGTCTTCATCCGACTTAATTTCGGAAAGCGCGGCGTAAAGCGTGGTGGTCTTGCCGCTGCCCGTCGGTCCCGTCACCAGCACCATGCCGTAGGGCTCGCGAATAAACCGCCGCAGTCGCCGGATTTCCCTGTCCGCCAATCCCAACACTTCCAAACGCAGAGAGTGAAATTTCTCGTGCAGCGATTCTTTGTCCAAAATTCTGAGGACCGCGTCTTCGCCGTGAATCGAGGGCATGATGGAAACGCGGAAATCGATCAGGCGGCCGCGATAACGGACGCGAAACCGGCCGTCCTGGGGAACGCGGCGTTCGGCGATATCCAATTCCGACATCACTTTGATGCGGGTGATGAGATTGGATTGGAACTCGCGCGCCAGGGGCGCCATCGCCTGCTGGAGCACACCGTCAATGCGGTACTTCACCACCACGGAATTGTCGCGGCTCTCAATGTGGATGTCGCTTGCTCTTCGCTCCAGTCCGGCGAAAATGATCGAGTCCACCAGCCGGATCATGGGGCTGACGTCGCTGTCTTCCACCAAGTGCTCGAGCGACAGGCTTTCCCCGGCGTTTTCCTCCTCGCGGATCACGTCCAGGCGAAATTCCACGGTCGCATCGTCGAGAACGCGTTGGGAAGGCTCTGTCCTCTTCAGGAAATCACGCACCTGGGTGGGCGCCGCCACGCGCACCACCAGCTTGCGGTCCAGCTTCGCTTCGAGCTCATCCAGGCGGGTCAGGTTGGTGGGGTCCGCCACGACAATCACAAGTTGGTGATCGTTCCCCTCGAGCGGCAGAAACTCGTAGTGGAGCATCAGTTCGAGCGGGATCGTGCGCAGCAGCTCGCTGTCCGGGCGTGAATCACGCAAGTCCACGAATTGGAACTTGTAACGCGCCGCCAGCTTGCGCGCCGCTTCGAGTTCCTTGTTGTCGATCACCGTCTCGGACAATTAAAGCCTCCAACTACGGGATACGGGATACGGGATACGGGTTACGGGACACGGGGAACGCTATTCCAACTCTCCGTTATCCCGAGTGATCTCCCGGCGGCCCGATCCAGCCTGTGAGCAATTTCCCAACAACGTCAGCATTGGAAACCCCGCGGTGCATTTCCCGTATCCCGTTTCCCGTTTTCCGTGTTCCCGTATCCCGTACCCCGTTCAGTGCACCATCGCCGCCATGGAAAACAGCGGGAGGTAAAACGCAATCAGGACGAAGGCCACCACCACCGCGATTACCGCGATCATGACGGGCCCCACCAAACTCAGCCGGGTTTCCAGGTCGATGTTCACGTCCTCTTCGAAAAACTCCGCCAGGGCTTCCAGCATGTTCGCCATGGCGCCGGTCGTTTCGCCCACCTCCATCATATCAAGCGCGATGGAGGGGAAAAAGCCGCTCGAGCGCAGGCACGCGCTAAGCTCTTTCCCTGCCGCCACTTCCGTTCGCGCGCGGGCGATCGCCTGCCCCAACCAAGGGCTGCTAACAGACTCCTTGGCAGTGTCCAGGGCGGGAATAATCGGGGTGCCGCCCTGTAACAACACCGCCAGGGTGCGAGCAAATTCCGCGACCGAGAACTTCAGAAGGAGACCTCCCACAAGGGGCAATCGAAACTTCAATCGCTCCCAAACTAGAAGGACCTTCGCCGACCGGGAGGCCGTCCTAAACAACACGATTAGGCCCGCAACGACTAAAAGGATAACCAGGGAATAGTGCTTCACTTGCATGGCGAAGGAAATAGTGAACGTGGTCATGGCGGGCAATTGCACGTCCATGTCGGCATAAAGCTTGGCGAACTGTGGCACAATAAACTCAACTACGAAAGCGATCAGGATGGTAAGGAAAATCAACAGGAAGGCGGGGTAAATCAAGGCAGAGATGAATTTCTTGCGAAACCCCCGCGACTGCTTTTGATAACTCAGGTACTGGCTCAAGACCTTATCGAGGCTCCCGCTCCGCTCTCCGGCGCGGACCGTGGCGCAATATATCTTGGGAAAGCTACCAGTGAATTCAAAGGCTTCGGAAAGCAAAGCCCCGGTGCGCACTTTGTCGCGGACCGCCTCAATCGAGAGGCGTAACGCGTCGCTGCGAGTTTGGTGGGCCAGCAGGTCGAGCGATTTCTGCAACGGCAAACCGGATTTGGAGAGCGTCAAGAACTGCTGGTTGAAGATCAAGAAGTCGTCGGGGCGAATTTTGCCCGGCCGCGAGGTCCGGACTTGAAAATTCAGAATGTCCTTGGGGCGGACGGAAAAAATCAGGAACCCCTGCGCCCGCAAGCGCTGGCGAAGCTCTTCCTCCGAGCGAGCCTCTTCCGTCTGGGTCAAGACCCGCCCTGCATCCGTCCCGAGTTTACAAACAAATTCCATGAAGAACAGCTTTCGGCG
This sequence comes from uncultured Acidobacteriota bacterium, assembly GCA_964501985.1. GTDB lineage: Bacteria > Acidobacteriota > Terriglobia > UBA7540 > UBA7540 > Bog-366. The sequence continues at coordinate 28,174 of CAZCVY010000046.1, forward strand.
ATCAGCAGTCAGCTATCAGCGACCAGTCCCCGACTTTCAATGGTCAGCCTGCTTGACCATTAACTCTTTTACCCTTTGGATTTTACCCCTTATACGTTAAGCTTCAGCCTTCATCCTTCGGTCTTCGCCTCTTTCAACTCTCTCGACTTCTTCAACTTTTTCGACTCTCAACCGTCGACTCTCAACTTCCTCCCGCTCAGTGCACATTCTCCTGCAGCGTCCAGTTCCCTGTCCCATTTCCGTTGGGGTTGTCGTTGATGTTATTGGTCTGAATTCTCTTTCCAAACTGATTGACCCAGGTGTAAGTGTAGGCGCTGGAATCCTTGGTGATGACTCCGGTATTGGGGTCCATACGTTTTTGCTGGTCGAGGGCGTAGTCAGCCCAATCGCCGGCAACGCGCGAGCGTGCGTTCATGGCGTCCCCGGTGCGCTGCATTGACATGTCGGTGCCGCGCTGGAGGGTTGACATGAACTGCTCATGCTGTTGCTGGCGCATATCCTGGCCGGCTTGCCACTGGGCGTGCATGGCGTTCCTTTGACTCTCTAGTTGATCGCCGTATTGCCGAATGATCTTCCCGTTCGCCTCGGCCATGTCTTTGATCCTTTGCACCATCACCTGGTTCCACCGTGCCGCCCATTGCTGATCGATGGCGAAGGTTTTGAAAATGGCTTTGAACGTGTCCTGGGAGTACTGTCCCTGGGGCGCCCAGTAGCGCGTCACATTGCCGCTGCAAGTGTGCTGGCGTCCAAGATTGGGAAGCGTATAGGCTGAGCACCCCACGAAAACTGCCAGCACTTCGTCGATTTGGATCTTGTTGATGTTGTATCGAACCCGCGCGGAGGCTTGATCGACTGTACTGGTGAACTGCGGCGTATTCCGTGCCTCGGCGTTTCGTCGATTCTCCGCCAGTTGCGGGACGGGCTCGTCCCGCACATACTCAACGTTTAGGATTTTGATCATGTACTTCAGGAAATCGGCAGCCGGAATCTCCTTCTGGTAGGGCAGGCAGGCTGCGTTGGGCTTGGGCTGGTAGTTGCGGCTCTCCGACCACGCCCAATCAAGCCGGGGCAGCATTTTCATCCCCACCAAGCCATCGGGACTGGACGCGCGGAACACTGGGAATGCTCCCACGGCGCAGGGCGTTCCCTGCACCACGATCCCCTGAAAAAACCAGTCGGCCGGGATGCTCATCGAATAGGCTTTCATGTTCAGGTTATGATCGGTGATAGTAACGGGTTTCGTCCCCGATGAAGGGCTGGGTGGCGCCCCTGCTGGGTCGCCCGAAGCGTACAGCATATCCATTTTCCCTCCACAAATCGCTCCGATGGCCAGCAAAGCTAGTCCGGCGGCTCCCAATCCTTTCAGTAAACTGCCCTTTTTTGTCATTGATCCCCTTTTGGATGTTAGCTTCTCAACTCTCAGCGATCAGCTTTCGACCCGCTCGACTCTTCAACTTCTTCGACTCCTGACTTTCAACTCTTAACTTTCAACTATCGACTATTGCCTATCGACTGCTTTCCTCACCAACTGCTATAAGCCGTCCCATCAAGCGAATTGTCATCGGCACCGCTATGCACATCCACAATTCCTGACGTGGCTTGATCCGGGCTGATCGGCACATCTTCGGTATCCGTGCGCCAAGTCTGGTTCGATCCCGTAAAGGGGTCCACCGGAATTCCCCCGCGCAAGTACCCGGCGGTCACCAGATCGTCCAGGGAGGTGGGGGGCTGCTGCTTGTCGATGGTATATTCGTCAATCATCTTGCGCATTGTGAATAAATCATCGCGAAGCACCGCCTCGCGGGCATGAACAACGGCCACGTGATACATGGGCATGGCAAAGGTCGCGAGAATCAAGATCAGGGTAATCACCACCATCAGCTCGATCAGGGTAAAGCCGGCGGAGGCGGGATACGGGACATGGATTACGGGACACGGGACACGGGACATGGAATCCGGGAATCGGGCATCAGCTCTCAATTCAGGGTTGTGGCTTTCTCCCCTTTCCCCAGTTCCCAGCACCCAGCGGCCAGCACCCGGCGCCTGACGTCTGACACCTGGCGCCTGGCAACTGCCTTTACCAATTCGCATACGTTGTTCCATCTAAAGCCGTTCCCTGGCTTTTGGAGTACACGTCGAACACGTTTGATCCGCCCCAGCTTCTCGAATCGGGGTCGTCTTGCATCGCCCGGAGCCCCCAGTCCGCGCTCCCCGTCATGGGATCGATAGGAATCTTGCGGAGGAACTTGTACTTCCCCTTGGCGCTCCCCTTAACGGGTACCCCGTCAACCAAGGTCTGAAGATCGGGGGGATAGCCAAAGGAGTCCACTTTGATTGGAATCTTGCCCGCATCGGAAGCACCTTTGTATTGATCAATCGCATCACGCAGCATCCGTAAGTTCTCATGGAGCCGCGTTTCCCGGGCGCGAACGATTTGATTGCGCGCGAGGGGCAAAGCCAGCGTCGTCAACACCAGCAGAATGGTGATCGCCGCGATCAGCTCAATCAGCATGAACGCTTTGTCCGAACCATGCTGGCGTGTTTTCATCATTGTGGCGGCCGCGGCTCAGGAGTCGGCACCTCGAGGGGGCGCCCGGCTTCTATCCCCGTAGGGCCCTCCGTACCCCCCAGGCCGCCGGTCGGAAGGGCCGCTCCCTCGCTGGCGATGGAAGGCTCGGGAAGGCGGACCACTCGCGGGGTCAACATTACGAGCACTTCCTGGTCGTTCACTTCCTTTTGATCTTGGGAAAAGAGGTAACGAACTAATGGAATGTCACCCAGCCCAGGAATTCCTTGCACCTGGTCGGTTAAAGTCCTTTGAATCAAGCCACCCAGAAGATTGACCTCTCCCTCCTCCAAGCGGAAATCCGCCTCAATTTTACGTTCGCCAAAGGTGGGTTCAGTAATCCCGCCCACGGAGAGGGATGCCCCCAACGAGGATATCTCGATTTTGGCATGAACCGCAATCTCACCGCTGGCAAGCAGATGGGGGACCAAGTCCAGAATCACACCGATATCCTGAAACTGGAACTGGGTGCTGGCAAGCAAGCCCACGCTTCCGGTCGAACTCGTCGTTCCTCCGAGGGAGGGCAGAAAGCTGCCGGTCGCGTAAGGGACACGGCTGCCGATTTGTACCTTAGCCTCCTGGCCGTCGGTGACCCGGATTTGAGGGTTCTGCAAAATGTGAGTTTTAGAGTCGTTCAATACCGCCTGGGCGGTGGCGCCGGGAAGCGCAATGGCATAATCAGAGAGACCCAACTGATTGATTTGGACGGACGTACTTGTGGCTCCACTCGTCGAGGTCGACACGGGTGGGGAAAAGCCCGCCCCAGCTTGAATCCCGGGAGTAATCGAGCTTCCGCTTATTGTAGCTGGTGTCAGCCCTAACGTACGGATGCGGTCGCGGTCGGCTTCCACGATGCTGATTTCAATCATGATTTCCGCTTTGGCCCGATCGAGCTCGTGCACAAGCCTTTCCGCTGCAGCCACTTTGGCCGGACTATCACGTATGATGATGGCGTTGGAATCAGGATTGTCCATAATCCGCTGCAAGCCCAGAACTTGCTTGAGCGCGGTGGTAATGGCGGTGCGGTCGGCGGGGGCCAGGGGGTTGGAAAGATAAATCGTCTTCAATACCTCGTCGTCATAATCACGCCGATTGTTGGGGTTATCGGGTATCACCAGGATCGTGTTGGGCGTAACCGGCTTCCAAAAAGACTTGCTTTGCATGGCCACGAGCTTCAATGCGTCTTCCACGGTGATGCCGCTCAAGTCTTCGCTAAGCGGGGCCGCATGAAAGTCCGGGGTGAAGGCGACGTTCAATCCGGCAAGCTTCCCCAGAGTCTGGTAGACCCTGATGCTGTCTGCGGAAAGTCGAAAGTGGGCAAGAGGTTCTTTGGGAAAGGGTTGCAGTTTTACCGCGGTGGGCTGATTCTCCTCTTCCCGGGCCTTCAAAGCCTTTTGGATCGCCTCTGTATGCTCCTTTTTCGCCTCTGCCTGCTTGCTCAGAACACGCTCCAGCTCCTGCCGCGCGGCTTCGTTGGTGGGGTCAATGCGGGCAGCCTTCTCCAATTCCCCTGAAGCCTCGTCCACCTTGCCCTCCTTCAAGAGCTGGCGGCCGTTCTTGTAGTGGAGCATGCTGGCTTCGAGCCGAGCGTTTCGTTCATGGAGGATGTACAATGGGTTGGCGGGATCTGACTGTTTTGCTTTCTGATAGTTCACCAAAGCCGTATCCCAATCCTTCCGCTCCTCAGCCTTCCGCCCTAAATTGTAAGCAGTGTTGCCCCCCCCGCCGCAGCTTAGGCAAAGGGTCAGTAACGCCAACACCCCAATTAGCCGGATTCCTTTGTTGAGCATCCGTATCTCCCGTGGCCCGAATCAAAACCCAGTGTTGGGATTATCGGCCGTGGAAACTTGTTACGCAAAGTCGAAGGAGTTGAAGGAGTTGAAAGGGTCAAGAAAGTAAAAAACTGCCCTTTTTCGACTCCTCCATCTTTCCCGACTTTTCGACCTCATTCTTTAGGTCATCACTTGCTGATGAACCTTGGCTTAAAGGAGCCTAAAAAGTCGAAGAAGTTGAAGATGTAACGAAGTTTCGTATTTCGACTTCTTCGACTTCTTTAACTTCTCGACCCGGCGCGACCACGCTTCACCGCAAGCTGCCCACAGTCAAACCCGTTCATCGCGAGTTGAGTAAATTCACACCAAGTTCCGTTAGGAACGCACTGCTCGAGACGCTCGCGTCATGCGAAGCTTGCGCTCCTGCCCATGCGAAAAGCGGAAGTTGCATGACAAGATTCTTGGATGCAAGCTTGCCGCCGGATTCTGTCTGGGCAGTGAGGAAGGTTGCCGGACTCTGTGGCGCCTTCACCGCCAGAACCAAAACCGGGTCAACGCTGGTGGCCAAGTATTGGCCGGCAAAAGTCTTCCCTTGCCGTACTAAATAGATTTGTGACCCATCGGCAACAACCGCTTCGAGGTCACCATCTTCGGTCTCGACGTACCCAAGCGCCTGGAAAATAAAGGTATTGGTTTCTGATTGGACTTGGCGGGCAGCGGACGCGTCGAGGTTGCGGAACGGAACCACCGGCCTCCTTGGTTCATCCATCGCTTCCACGGCATCGGGAGAAACGCTCACGGCGCGGTAGTGGTCGGCGAACCGGTCGCCCTGCCCAACTAGATAGACCTCGTCGTCCTCCGAGACAATCGCTTCGAGCTCCCCATCGCTCTGCTCGACAAACCCCATGGGCTTGAAACTAAAGAGGGACTTGGCCGAACCGCCCTTCCCGTCGCTGGCAACTTGCGAAACCAAAGAAACGGCTGGGTCGATGGCTCCTCGGTCCGCCACGCCGGGTTCGGCGGCAGAATTCCGATCTGCCCACGCTGACGCCGATCCGTAATCAGCAACAGAAACAGGCGTAAGTATTTGGAACGATGCCTGACGGAACGCTCCATTTAGAACACCCGCGGGGGCCTGGGAAACTAGCCGGACGGAGTTCCCGTCTGCTAGCACCGCTTCAACCTTGCCGCTGGCTGTCTCGACAAAGCCTAACGACGCGTTGGCGGGATCGGACGATTCGCTGGTTTCATCGTCGCGCGCGTTGTCCGCGTCACTCGTTGGCTGAAATTCTGCTACCGCGGGAGGGGGGGTGCCTGGGGGAGCGTTCTGGATATTCCGCAAATGGTCGACGCTCCCCGCTCCTGGGAGTACCCCCGGGGGGGGCGGCGCGACGAGGGCGGGCGGATTTGAGGGTGGCGCGGTCACGCTCGCGGTCGATTCTTCGGACTTTTTGACGCTTGGTTCGATCATCGGTGATTGCGCCTGCATCTCATCGCTCGCGTCGACCGAGTCAGGGGAAACCTTGGTCACCCGGTACCGGTCCGCGATGAGGTCACCTAGTTGAACGACCTGAATTTGGTTTTCTTGCAGAATAATTCCTTCCACCTCACCACCGGCCTTTTCCACATAGCCAATCGTCTTGAAAACGGTCGGTGGGGGCGGCATTGGCGCGACGATCGAGGCGGCGACCTGCTGCGCTTCGGCCTGGACGGCCGCTTCGACGGGCTTAACGGCCGCCGCCTCAGCAGGTTGGAGGACCGAGGCGGCCAACTCCACCGGCTCGGCTTCGGGCTTGACGCGCGCGCGGTGCGGGCCGACCTCCGCGGGCTTCAGATCGATGTCTTTTCGAGGGACAATCCCCGCGTGTTCCGCGACATGGGCAGGCAAGGTGCGCTGAACCCACGGCGGCCGGACGCGATTCACCCCATCGTTGGCCCGCGCGGACGGCGAAAAGCTCGACAGCAGCTTCGGCGAGAGCGGCCGCAGCGTGAGGACCGAATGCAGGCAAGCCCCCGCGGCCACACCCAAGACGAAGCTAACGAGTTGCTTGAAAATCTTCACGGACGACCTGATGCTCCACTTGCCGTGCCACGCGTAGAGGCGGTGATTGGATCGTAAAGTATCATAGCAGGGGTTCGACAAAAAGCAATCGGCGAAAGCGGTGTCGCGCTTGAGTTCGACCGTTTCGCCAAGCGCGCGAGCGGCGTGCGCGGGGCCGGCGACGCTCAGTTCACCGTCCACTCGCCCAGGGTAACGCGACCCTGGAAGAATCAGGACATCCCCCCCCTGGGACTGGGCAGTCCCCGTGTGCGGCGCGAGCCCATCCGACAAAAAGTTGCTCCACCCAGGATCAGTCAAGCCTAAATGAATCATGCTCTGACGCAGCCTCAATTCTGCCCTCCTTCCGCACAAATCGACTAAATACACCCAGAACGTTAAGCTAATATTTCAAACATCGCACGGCGCAAGCTGATGGTAAGATAGTCGCCATTCTCCCCTATGTAGAGAGGAACGTGCCATGGCCAAAATCTTGCGATGTCGTGACCTGGGAATGGACTGCCCCAAAGAAGTGCGCGCGGAAACTGAAGAAGGAATCCTGAAGCTCGCCGCCGAGCACGCAGAAAAGGATCACGGCTTTCCCGTCGCCATGATCCCCCCGTCCATGCTGGCGATGGTCAAGTCCGCCATCAAAGATGAGTAAGTACGCTCGTCAGTTGTCGGTTCTCGGTCGTCGGTGGTCGGTTACCGGTGGCGGTCCTTACCGACAACCGGCCCCACTCTGAGGACATTCGTGCGTAAACCCGGTCATCGGCTGTCGCTTATCAGTCGGTAAGAGGCAAACATCACGCCTCGTTATTACTGACGACTGAGATCTGATGACTAATGACATTCATCAGTCGTCATTTAGAACCGTCCGGTGACAGGTTCCTATCAACGACCGACCGCCTGACCGACTACCGACTTCCGTCGACCGACTACCGTTCATACGCTAGCGATGTTCGTGCCCGCCGCCGTGGTGCTCTTCGGGACGCGCATGGCCTTCGCGCGATGCCCTGCGTTCACCCTCGCTGCGGGCGATGCGTTCGTGCTTCTCCTCGCCGCGCGGGCCATTCCAGCGTTGGAATCCGTGGTAGGGATGCACGTAGGAGCCGCGATTGGCCCACGTCCGGCCCCAATGCGCGCCGCCCAGAACCAATTCGTGCCGATCCCAGAAGAAGTGGGAACTCCCCCATCCCCAAGGGGCAAACGCGAAACCGAGGGATATCCCGAATCCAAAGCCAATTGCCCCGCCAACGAAAAAACCTGCCCGGGGCGCGAAGAACACAATTCCGGGATCATAGACAGGAACGCAGATAAAGGCCGGATTCACCGGCAGGATGGTGATATACGGTCCGCCACCGACGACGACCTGCGCGTTGGTCCTGAGGTAACCATAATCCCTGGCCTTTTTGCGTTGCCTTTGCACCGCGTCCATCACGTCTTGCTGCTGCGCGAGGAAGGCGTTGCCCAACTCGGATGTCCAGTTCATGTCAGAAGCCATCATTTCCAGCACGGACGGGAACGGCAGCAGGGCTTGCACGCTCGCGTCCCACGGAAGGTGGTCTTCGGCGATGGCTCTGGCCAAGTCGTCGCCGCGCAGATAATGGTGCTCATCCGCCCACTTCGCCGCGTCGGGGATTTGGTCCGGGTAGGTGGCCCCGGCAAGGATTTGTGCGATCAAGGGATCGGGGTAGAGAGCGATGCGCGCAACCAGCTTGTCCAGTTCTTCGGGTGGATAAGAAGGCGGGGCTTGGGCCGTAACCAGCCCGGGAGTCCCACTGGTGATAAGGGTCAACAGAAACGTAACAAGAACGGATTTTCGCATTCGCGGTGAATGTCGCACAGTTCCTCCTCTCCAAGTTGAACTGATGGCGGAGCCCCAGCCAGGGATGCCCATTGAGAGCCAGTCGCCTCTCACTTTTCGACCAAAATTTAAAATACACCGGAGCGAGTTTGATTGCAATCTGCCCGATGGTTGCCGCGCCCGGCCGCCTGCTCAGGTGTGCGGAGCTTTAGAGTGCGGCAGCTTGCTGCCGCTTTCCTCCCCGCGAGCTTGCTCGCGGGATTTCGCAACCGCACCCGTTTCCCGCTACCTGGCGGTCGAGTGTTCCAGCCAGCAAGCTGGCTTCGACGAAAGCGGCAGCAAGCTGCCGCACTCCAAAGCTTCGCCGGCACTTCTTATCGAGCTCGTAGCCACGGTCACCGCATTTGTGACCGTAGGCTCTTCCTTCGATGCCAAGCGACGCTCGGATTGTCTCTGCGACTGCGGCCAGTAACGATGCTGACACCGGGCCCGCGAAACGCTCTCCCCCCCATCGCCGTGAGATCTGCGATGATGCTTACTAGGGAATGGCGTTGACAAGCCCAGGGCAGTTGTCAGATGCTTGGGCATATGCCGAAGAGAACTACGCCCATGGTGGAACGGCACGTCAGGGTTTTTAAGAACGGCCGGAATCAGGCCGTGCGGATACCCCGAGAGTTCGCACTACCGGGCGAGGACGCCATCATGCGCAAAGACGGTAGCCGCCTCATTATTGAGCCTGCTCCCCCGAAGTCGCTGCTGGCGCTGCTGGCGACCCTGGCGCCGCTCAGCGAGGATTTTCCGCCCATCCGCGACCTGCCTCCCGACCCGGTCGATCTCTGATGCGCTACCTGCCCGACACGAACGTCGTTTCCGATCTCGTCCGCAATCCTCAGGGAAAGGTCGGCCAGCGCATCCGCAAGGTGGGAGAAGCGCGAGTTTGCACCAGCATCATTGTTGCCGCAGAATTGCGTTACGGTGCCGCAAACAAGGGCTCCGCGCGGCTCTCGGAGCAGCTTAAAGCGGTGCTCAGCGCCCTTGACGTTTTGCCTTTTGAGCCCCCGGCGGACGCCGTCTATGCATCCTTACGCACCAGTCTGGAGCAGATGGGCACGCCCATCGGCGCCCATGAGATGCTGATCGCGGCTCACGCGCTGGCGCTTGGTTGTACGATTGTGACCGACAACAAAAAGGAATTCGCCCGCGTTCGTGGCCTTGCGCGCGAGAATTGGCTGCGCTAGCCGTTCCCCCCTTTTCTCCCTCTACGGCGCGCCCCCTGACGTCCACGGGTTAACGACGGGAACACCGGCAGAATTAAACGGCGCCTCGTCGCGGGTCGCCACGCTGAACCGGCGAGCCGCGGCTATCGCCGCGATTTGGGCATCGGCCACGCTGATGGGATGGCCATGGCGGCGGGCACGGACAACGATTTCAGCATAGGCCTTTCCGGCGGCGAGATCAAAGCGGGGTACCGCAAAGGTGCGCGAATTCTGCGCTCCTTTACGGCCTTTCCCCAATTCCATACGGGATCATTGCACACCGCCTATCACGAAAGAAGGCTTTTGAAGCGTGGATGGAAGCATGGCGAATCAGCTTCGAATAAAACGCGGTCTATTAGCTCCGATCGGTAACCGGACAACGGGCGGGTGGGGACAACGGGCTGGTGGGGACAGGCACCTCGTTATACCAGTTTTCGAATGGCGGAGAGCCGCCACCAGCACGAAAACGAGGGTGACGAGGTCACCGTCCCCGGGTTCCTCGGCCAGCGATCCGCCGGCTGTTCCTCGCGTAAGGGCGTCTGTGCGAGGGAGCACGTCAACCCGATGCACCAGTGTACCTGTTTCGAGGCCAGCCGGCTAACCCTAACTCAATCTTCGTGGACGACGCCAAGCCGGCGTTGTTCCCGCCAATGGATGACTGGCTACGCTAGCCGAGCGTTAGCCGTGCCCAGCGATCGCAGGCCGTATGCAACTTTGATCATCGACGCACCGGGGGACCCTAATCCCGCGAGTGAAGGGGAATCTCCGTTTCCCCTTGACCTGTACCTATCATGGATGACCCCCTTTCCTCCCCTCTTCGCCATGTTCCGCAACTCCGTCATCGAGAGAAACTTCACGCCCACTCCGCCGCGTCATGCTGAGTGCTGTATTGCGGACCGCGCGAAAAAGATACGGCTTCTCCGGCTCGGACACTTCCAACTTTCCCTTCAGCAGTTTGTAGAACACTTGCTGCAGCGCGTCCTCAGCCCGGCTGCGCTCGCCCAGGATCGCCGACGCGTAGGCGACCAGGGCCGGTCCGTGCTGCTCATACCACCGCTGAACCTCATCCCGCCGCGACTTGGCGCTGCGCTCGCTCATCCTCAGGAATCTTGGCACGTATTGCTGCTCCTGTCTCCGAATACGCGCCAGGCGGCCGGTTTTGTCTAAGAGCGAATGGCTTTTTTTAGGGGAGTAAGGGGGTCCTGAATTGAGGTTTGCTTCGAAGCCCCTCCACTTCAACTATAGCTCTCGCCGGAACTCGCGGTAAGTAGCCGGCATTCCCAGAGACAACCATCGGCCGCTGCCACCTGAAGGCTTGTCGCCATATCGGAAACTGAGCTTCACCGCAGCAAACTAGCTCAGGAAAGACGAGTCCTGCTGGTGTTTACTGGCTAGCGAGCGGAGCGCGAACTTTTCTGCAGGTCGCCCTCCGCTGGCTGGCCTGAATCTCGAAGGCGTCGATTGGGTAATCGTGGGAGGCGAATCCGACCCCCGCTCTGGTAGTGTCTCAGTTTGAAAAATAAGTGGCAGCAAGTATGCTGTCGGTATTTATCACCAAAACTCTTAAGCTTTTCTCTATTTATTCTCTCTACAATAGTGTTATTCTGTCTATTGACTTTGATATTGGATTTGTGTTCCCATAGGTGCGCGCAAACCGCAAGCCATGATCGACGACACCTTCATCGCGATTTACGACAGCCCGTACACAGGGTTGACCGTGGCGTGCTTCACGAACAACTTTGTTGAAGTATTGGCCTCCAACTTTGTCAACGACCAAGCCGCGTGGCGATACGCAAATCAAGCTGCCGTGGGACTCGCCATCGAAGAAGTCGTGGACTTTACCGGGCGGCGATTATCCGAAACAGCTATCAAGAAATCTTTTGTTCCCAAGCGTCTGTCACCTCACAATCTCTTCGGTTCCGCAAAAGCAATCACTGACCAGCGACAACCCTAACACTTTGGTTTGTGAAGGGCACAATTCCGATTAGAAATTAGCCAGAATTCAAATTGAGTCACTACGAGTCCCCTTGGTCCCTTGACTTTATTGAGCCCCCGCCGGAAACTGGCGAGTTCTTCCCGGCTTCCCTCCAAATCTCTGAATGCAGCAAGGAAGACGACATGAAGGATGCTGGACTTTGGATGTTCAGGCTAATGGTTTTGATGCTCGTTGCGGTCGTCGCCACTGCACAGCAGCGGCGGCTGCGGGTCGTCGTTACGACGGATCCGGAGCTGGACGACAACAACACGCTCATTCGCGCGATACTCTACAGCTCGGACTTCCAGATCGAAGGGCTTGTGTATGCCAGCAGCACTTTTCATTGGAAGGGTAATGGCAAGGGAACAACCCAGTACATCCCAGGACGTGAATACACTCGGCTTGGCTTGTGCCCGTGCACGTCGTGGCGCTGGGCACCAGACGAGCGCTTTATCGATAACGTCGTCGACGCGTACGCAAGCGTCTATTCGAACCTGAAAGTCCACAATCCGAATTATCCCTCGCCGGCGGAACTGAAATCGAAGATCAAGTGGGGCAATGTTACCTTTGAAGGCGACTACTCTAAAGATTCAGAGGGATCGAACCTGATCAAATCTCTTTTGCTCGATGACCAGCCGGGTGCGCTTTTCGTGACCGCGCAGGGTGGACAAAGCACCATCGCCCGCGCGCTGAAATGTATACACGATCAATACGCGAACACCCCGCAGTGGCCGGCGATCCGGAACAAAGTGTCGCTGAAGCTCATCGTCATTCCCTCTGGCGACCAGGATGGCACATACGCGAGGTACATCCAGCCGAATTGGCCGGAAGTGACGGAGCGGCAGTTGAGCACGATGGACTTCGGTTACTTCCTACGGAATGGATTGGCACCGGAAAATCAGGTTTACGTCGGGGCTGCCTGGGTGCGGGAGAACATTTTAAGCCGCGGTCCGTTGGGCGCGCTGTATCGCGTTTGGGGCGACGGCAAACAGATGGTGCGGGGCGACCGGACGGACTACTTCGGCCTGTCTGGCTATACGGCCGATCAGCTTAGAAAGATGGGGTACATGGTTTGGTTGCCTCCGCAGGAGAGCGGATCTTTCATCGGCGAGGGCGATACGCCGACGTTCATGAATCTCTTGGACAACGGCCTCGGCGCATATGAAAACCGCCATTGGAGTGGCTGGGGCGGCAGCAGCCGATCTTCTAACGTGCCGGCACTCGGGCTCGGAGGTGCTGCGATCATTCCCGCCGGTCCGGACGATCCAGCGATTGCGATCGGCTTGACACCCGCTGGAAGTATCGCGGACGAGAATTCTAAGACCGCAACTGCTCCTGCCGGGCTGGCAGCGGGCGGTCCCAACGATTCCGGTCTTCAGCGGATTTCAGCGGCAAATACGGCAGCGAATGGCCGATTTTTTGCGGCGGCGCAGAACGATTTTGCGGCGCGCCTGAAATGGTCCGTAACGCCGAAATTCAGTGACGCGAACCACGAGCCGAAGGTCAGGATCAAAGGGCTTTCCGAGGTGTCCGTGCGACCCGGGAGCACGGTTCGTCTGGTGGGAGAGGTTTCGGACCCCGATCACAATGCTGTCGAGGTTACCTGGTGGCAGGACGACGCGGCCGGAACCTACCCCGGCGATGTCCGCTTCTCTGACCAGGCAGCGTTCCGCACGACCTTTCGCGTGCCGAATAATGCACAGCCTGGCCACACGATCCACGTGATTCTGGAAGCTACCGACAACGGAGCACCGCCGCTCACGCGCTATCAGCGCCTCATCGTCAAAATTCAGTAGTTACGCAGGGAGGAAACGGTTCTATGAAAGGGGATGTCAAGAGAAAATACTACTCCACTTACTGG
>CAZCVY010000047.1:0-41086 GCA_964501985.1 uncultured Acidobacteriota bacterium
GCATCAGCGACGAGCACATGCAGCGGATCCTGCAGACTGAATTCGGCGGCATGAACGAAGGCCTCGGTAACCTCTATGCCCTAACGGGGAAACGCGAATACTTGGACTTGGCGGGGCGATTCGAAAAGAATATGTTCCTTGACCCGCTGGCGGAGCACCGTGACGAGTTGAAGGGAATTCACGCGAACACGCATATCCCCCAGGTCATCGGGGCGGCGCGCCGCTACGAGCTTACCGGCGAGAGTCGCTATCACGAAATCGCGGCCTTTTTCCTGCGCACGATAACGAACGACCGAATCTACTGCACGGGCGGCACCAGCAACGACGAATACTGGCAAACGCGCCCCGGGAACCTGTCGACGGAGCTTGGAAAAGTCACGGAAGAGTGTTGCTGCGGCTACAACATGCTCAAGCTGGCGCGCCACGTGTACGGATGGACGGCAGACCCTCGCGTGATCGACTACTACGAGCGAACGCTATTCAATAGCCGGCTAGGAACGCAAAACGTCGGAGATGGCGGGATGAGTTATTTCCTGCCCCTCGGTTCAGGATATTGGAAATATTTCAATTCGCCCTATAACTCATTTTGGTGTTGCACTGGGACCGGCGTCGAGGAATATGCCAAGACCGCCGACACGATCTACTTTCATGACGAGCGCAACATCTACGTGAATCTGTTTATCGCGTCGGAGGTGGACTGGCCGGAAAAGGGCGTGCGGCTGGAACAACAAACCAATTTTCCCGAGGAAGAGGGCACAACCCTGGTGTTTCACACCGAGCGGCCAATTGATCTGACGCTCAACATCAGAATTCCATGGTGGGCCACGAGTGGCGGAACGATTAGGCTGAATGGAACAGCATTGCCGGCATTTGCAAGTCCCAGTAGCTATTTGACGCTGGGCCAAACTTGGAAAGAAGGCGACCGCGTAGAGGTCCGTCTTCCCATGAGCCTCCGGGTTGAGATTTTGCCTGGCGATGCTACCCAGCAAGCCGCGATGTATGGCCCGTTGGTTCTGGCGGGACGACTGGGTCGAGAGGGTCTGACGAAGACGATGTTCTACCCGGAATACGCAACCGTCCCGCACGGCGACGCGATTCCTGTGCCCGCCATCGCGACAAGCTCCATTGACCCGGTCGGTTGGCTGAAAGCTGTCGCCGGCCAACCGCTGACCTTCCAGACCGTGGGACAGGAAAAGCAAATCAGTTTGGTCCCGCTCTATCGATTGTTCGGGGAGCGGTACGCGGTGTATTGGAAAAGGACCTCGGCAGCTTAATGTGAAGAGAGGAGATGGGCTGCATGAATTGGTTTCTATCCGCACTGGTCGCAGTTTCGTTCGCGATGGCTGTCGTGTCTCAGGCGCCGAACGAAGATTCCACAGCCGCGCGCCGGGAGCGCCTGAAGACTGCGCTCCAGGACGAGTGGGAACACACGATGCGGGCTTATCCCGAGTTTGCCACGGCGGTGGGTGACAATCGATATAACGATCGCCTCGGCGACAACTCGCCGGAGTTCTACGCCGCCGAGGTCGAGCACGCCCAGCATGCGCTCCAGACCTTTGAGTCGATTGACACCGGCGGATTTCCAGAGCAGGAGCGATTGAGCAGGGATTTGATGATTCGCAGTCTGCGCGAACAAATCGAAGGCGCACAATTCAAGGATTGGGAAATGCCGGTCGACCAGATGAATGGACTGCAAGTGGGAATGGCGAGCTTGCCCTCAGGCACAACTTTCCGGACCGCGAAAGACTATCGGGATTACGTTTCCCGCCTGCGCCAGATACCACGAGTCTTTGAGCAGGCGACTCAAAATATGCAGGCGGGAATGCGTGACCATCTGATGCAGCCCCGCTACCTGTTGGAGAAGGCTACCCTCCAGGCAGAGGATATCGCCGGGAAGCCAGTGGAGAAGAGTCCCTTCGCTCAGCCTGTGGACAAGTTTCCAGCAGGTATTTCCTCAGCGGAGCAAAAGACTTTGCGCGAGTCCGTGATGGCTGTGGTCAGGGAGAATGTGGCCCCAGCTTACGCGCGGCTGGCGGAATTTCTCGGAACGGAATACGCGCCGCACGGCCGTAGCGAATACGGCATCTGGGCGCTGCCCGATGGCGACGCCCGCTATCGCTTCGACATCAAGCAAATGACCACCACGAATTTGGGGCCCGAGGAGATCCACGAGATGGGGCTCAAGCAGGTGGCGGAGATCGAAGCCGAGATGCTGACGCTCGCCCGCCAGCAGGGTTACAACGATTTGCCCAGTTTCAATGAACACATTCGAAAAGACCCAAAGCTGTATGGGACCTCGGGTGAGCAGATTCTGGGTTTATACAAGCGTTACACGGATCAGATGTATGCCAAGCTTCCGCAATTGTTCGGCCGCTTGCCGAAGAACAAACTCATCGTCGTGCCCATGGAGGCGTTTCGCGCGGCCAATGCCGTCCCTGCCGACTATTCGATCGGCGCTGGTGACGGATCTCGCCCGGGTCGGATCAACGTGAACGAGTACGACCCGACGCATCGACTGCTCCTGAACGTGGAGGCCATCGCCTACCATGAGGGCATCCCCGGCCACCATCTGCAATTCTCGATTGCCCAGGAGCAGACGGACCTGCCTCCTTTCCGCCGATTCTCCTCTTACAATGCTTACTCCGAAGGATGGGCGTTCTATGCTGAGCGGCTGGGAAAGGAAGTGGGTTTCTACCAAGACCCCTACAGCGAGTACGGACGACTCGAAAATGAAATGTGGCGATCACTGCGCCTGGTGGTGGATACCGGCGTGCACGCGCAGCACTGGCCACGCCAGCAAATGGTGAACTTCTTCCGCCAACACACCGCAATGGACGAACAGAATATCGAAACGGAAGTTGACCGTTACATTTCCTGGCCCGGGCAAGCGTTGGCCTATAAGCTGGGACAGATGAAAATCCTCGAGTTGCGTGAGCGCGCCCGCCACCAACTTGGCGACCGCTTCGATCTGCGCGCTTTCCACGACGCCGTGCTGGGCGATGGACCGTTGCCCTTGGATGTCCTCGAGGAGAACATGGACCGTTGGATTGGCGCGCAAAAGGGAGGGAGGCCGAACTAATCATTAGGCCTCCGGACCGCTTATCCCGCAGGAACCTTCTGAATCGGAGACGACACACAATCCGCAGCATCAGCGTAATCCGCTCGAAGTTCCGAGGCTGATTTCGCGGCAGCACGACAGATCATTTCGCGCCAGCACACACCTACTCCAGGGATTTGTGAAAACGCAGGATACTGATGGTTAGAAGGAAGGCTGCAATGCCTGCAAGCGCGGCGATCTGCGGCCACAGCACATCAATCCCGACTCCCTTCAAGTAGACACCACGAAGGATGACCATCACGTGGAGCAAGGGATTGGCGAGGCCGATTTTTTGAAGCACAGGGGGCATGCTGGCGACGGGGGTGCCGAACCCGGAAAGCGTGATCATTGGCATTGTGAAGAAGAAGGAAGCGATCATGGCCTGTTGCTGGTTGGCCGAGACCGTAGAGAGGAACAAGCCCAAGCCCAAACCTGCCAGGATGAAGACCACTAACCCCAAAGTCAGGACCCACAAGCTCCCGCGAAACGGTACGCGGAACCAAAACGTTCCGACCACGGCAATAAGTGTGGCATCAACGCAGCCGACCAGGAAAAAGGGAATGGTTTTTCCCAGGATGAACTCCCAACGGCGAATGGGGGTGACCATGATTTGCTCGAGAGTACCGATTTCCCGCTCCCGCACTACGGCGAAAGCAGTGAGCATCATGACCAGGATCAATAGGACGTTGCCGATGACTCCGGGGACGAAATACCACTGGCTTTCGAGTCCGGCATTAAACCACGGGCGGACCTCAAGGCCGACTTGCGGCAGTGATGAGGCCTTTTGCGGCGCCGTGCGCTGCATTTGGTCAAGTTGGAAGTCCTGGCTGAACCGTGCGCCGATCTGGTTGATGTAACCCAGCGCGACGAGGGCCGTATTCGAGTTGGAACAGTCCACCAACACTTGCACGGTCGCACCCTGGCCGTTGCGCAGGCGCTGAGCGAATCCTGAATCGATTTGCATCGCGGCCAAAACATCGCCTCGCTCGAGTCCGTCGCTAAGATCCGCGTGCCGGTTGGCATAATCGCTCAAGTGGAAGTAACGGCTGGAGGAAAAGCGCGCCACCAATTCGCGGCTCTCTTGGGTATTATCCCGGTCGAGCACCGAGAGGGTCACATTTTTCACATCAAGGGTGGCCGCATAGCCAAAGACCAACATTTGGACGAGCGGTGGGCCGAAAAGCAGCCAGCGCATGTGCGGGTCACGCAGCGTCTGGATGAACTCCTTCTTCACCATGTTACCGATGCGCCGAAGAGAAGCGGTCAGTTTCATTCCAGCCTCTTTTGAAACGCGCGAGTTGCCCTGATGATCAAAAGCAGGGCGATAATAGCCAAGGAGATGATGTCCGCAGCCATAACCCGTACCGAGGTGCCCTTCAGAAATACGCTGCGCAGTATGGAAACGTAGTAACGCGCCGGCAGGATGTGGGTTATCCATTGCACGACGACGGGCATTTGATCGATGGGGAAGATGAAGCCGGAAAGAAGGAACGTCGGAAGCAGGGTCACCAGCAGCGCCAACTGGCTGGCTGCGAGCTGAGTCTTGGCGGTGACCGAAAACAAATATCCCAGTGACAATACTACGATCAAAAACAGCGCCGAGCAGGCATACAGCACACTCCAACTTCCACGGAAGGGTACTTGGAACCACCAGATTGCCGCGGCGGCGCAGAGAGCTGTGTCCATCATTCCGATGACAAAGTAAGGAATCAGCTTTCCCATTTGTATTTCGAGTTTTCGTACGGGAGTGGCGATCAACTGCTCCATGGTGCCGCGCTCCCACTCGCGGGCGATGGTGAGCGATGTCAGGAAGGCTCCCACGACGGCCATAACCATCGCCACCACGCCGGGCACGATATTCGACATGCTCTCCAGATCTTCATTGAACCAAGTCCGGGGCTGCAAGGTGACGTTGGGCGTCACAGAGGTCATTCCGTTCCGTTGCAGCCATTGGACCTGAATGTCTTGGGAGTACGTTTGGATGATGCTTAGCGCATAGCCCATCCCGATGCTGGCCGTATTGCTGTCGCTGGCATCGAGCAATGCCTGTACCGACGCCTGCCCGCGAGAGTGCATGTACTCGGAGAACTGCGGCGGAACCACCACGGCCACTGAGCAGGCTCCGTGGTTAATCTGCTCCAAGACGTCTTGGTAGTTCTCCGCAACGTGGACGATTGAAAAATACTCGGTGCCCTGGAAGCACTTCAACAGATCCTGGCTGAACTGTGTTCCGTCCCGGTCGTAAACACAGAGGGGGATGTGCTTGATATCCAGATTCACTCCGTAGCCGTAAATAACAAGCTGCACGACCGGCATGGCGAAGATCACCAGGAGACTGAGAGGATCGCGCCAGATCTGGATGACCTCTTTGCGCATCATGGCGAAAATGCGGCGCAGGCTCATGCGGCTCTCTCCGGTTTGGACTCACGAGAGGCCGTGAGATTAACGAATACATCTTCGAGGCTGGGATGAATTTGCTCGAGCCTCCCCAGCTTCAGCCCGCGGGCTTCGAGGGCGGCACGGATTCCCGGCAACGCCGCTTGGGCGTCGACCACGGCGGCATGCAGGCTGCTACCGAATACCGCGGCGTCGAGGACCCCGGGCGCCTGGCTCAGAGCCTCCAATCCCGGCCCCAGCGGTTCGCATTCCACCAATACGAGTTGACCCTTCATTGACCGAGTTTTCAGTTCCGTGGGCGTGCCCATGGCCACGATGCGTCCGCGATCGATCAGCACCAGGCGATTGCAGTATTCCGCCTCGTCCATGTAGTGAGTGGTGACGAACACCGTGATGCCCTCGCTCACCATCTGCTGAATCAATTCCCAGAATTTTCGGCGCGACACGGGGTCAACGCCCGAAGTGGGCTCATCAAGAAAGACGATGGGAGGACGGTGTAGTACTGCGCACCCAAGTGCCAACCGTTGTTTCCACCCAACGGCCAGTTCGCGAGTAAGGGTTTCCTCACGGCCCTCCAGCCCCGCCATGTGAAGGGCCCAACCCAGACGCTCGGGAAGAGCCTTGGTGGGCACACTATATAACCCGGCAAAAAAGCGGAGATTCTCGATGACTTTCAAATCGTTATAGAGGGAAAATTTCTGCGACATGTAGCCAATTTGTTCGCGCACCGCTTCCGGCTGTTTGGCAACGTCAACTCCTGCCACGCGCGCGAGGCCGGAAGTGGGCCGGAGCAGGCCGCAGAGAATCCGGATAGTGGTGGACTTGCCCGCGCCGTTCGGCCCGAGGAAGCCAAAGATCTCGCCCCGATGCGCCTGGAAGCTGATGCTATCCACCGCGACAAAAGTTCCGAAGCGTTTGGTCAAGCTTTCGACCGTCACAGAGGCTTCAGTTCCATTCATGATGGTTTCGCCTCCTCGGCAGCCTCGGGTTTGGTCTCCACGGCCGATACAAACAAGTCCTCAATCGTCGGCGATACAGGTTGAACGGAATCGTAGCTGATTCCTGCGGAATCCATCTGTGCGCGCAGCTCCGGCAATCGTCGGCCGGCATCGTCCACGAACAGATGGACGCGGTCGCCCACCAGCAACGCGCTGCGCACTCCCGGGGCGCCCACCAATGACGCGCGCACTTGCTCGGGATGCGTCGCGTGCACGGCCAAAATCTCACCAGGGAATCGGCGCTTCAATTCCTCAGGCCGGTCGCAAAACAGCATTCGGCCCTGGTGCAGCAGGCCTACGCGATGGCAGCGCTCCGCTTCGTCGAGGTAGGATGTGGAAGTGAGAATGGCCACGCCCTCGGCCACCAGGGAATAGAGAATGCGCCAGAAATCCCGCCGTGATACCGGGTCGACACCGTTGGTCGGCTCATCGAGCAGAATCACTTTGGGCGTGTGAATCAGGGCGCAAACTAAGCCGAGCTTTTGCTTCATTCCACCGGAGAGATTCCCGGCGAGCCGGTTCCGGAAGTCACCGAGTCCCGCCGCCGACAATAATTCCTGGGAGCGTTGCATCCGCTGCTTACGGTGAACGCCAAACAGGTCCGCATAAAATCGAATGTTTTCGTCGACTGTCAGATCCTCATAAAGGCCGAACCGCTGTGACATGTAGCTCAGAAGCGACTTGGCGCCTTCTGGGTCGCGCACGACGTCGCAGCCGGCGATCGTGACCGAACCCGAATCGGTTCCCATCACGCCCGAAAGCATCCGGAGCGTGGTGGTTTTGCCGGCGCCATCGGGCCCGACGAGCCCAAAAATCTCTCCTGCGAATACTTCAAAGCTGAGACCGTCGACGGCGCGCACTTTGCCAAAATGCTTGCTCAAGGAAGAGACGATGATGGCCGGTGATAAATCCATAACATCCTAACTACTGCACTTTAATATCGACATCGGCCGGCATTCCCGGCTTTAGCTCTTGGCGGGGATTATCCAGATCCACTTTGACTCGGTAGACCAACGTCACACGTTCCTTTTCGGTCTGCACGCTCTTAGGCGTGAATTCGGCCTCCGAAGAGATGAAGGAGACGCGCCCAGGATAGACCTTGTCTGGAAATGTATCCGTGCGCACGTCAACTGTCTGGCCCCAATGGACCTTGCCGAGGTCTGTCTCCGGCACATACACGCGGACCCACAGATGGTCCAGGTCGCCTAGCGTCACGATGGGCGTGCCGGGTGATACGACCTCTCCCAACTCGGCCTGCCGCACTAGGACCACGCCATTGAAGGGTGCGCGTAGCACTGTGTACGTCAAACGAATATGAGACATGCTCACCGTCTGTGTGGCTTGGTGAACATTGGCGCGGTCAACCTCCAACTCTTCCTTGCGCGTTCCTTCCACGAGTTCGTTGTAGATTTGCTGGTCGCGATCATAGGTATCCTGCGCCCGCGTGACATTGGTGGCGGCCTGGTCGCGCGTTTGACCCGGAATTTCGTCCTTCTCATAGAGCGCCTGGTAGCGGGCGAAATCCTTTTGTTTCTGATCGAGGTCGGCTTGAGCGTCGAGCATCGAGAGTTTGGCTGCCTCGATATCCTGCGCGCGGCTGCCCGCGAGGCCCAAAGCGAGTTGCCGATTGCGGAGGCGGGCCGTCGCGTCGTCCACGGCCACCTGTTGCCGGTAATCGTCATTATCAAGCCGAGCCACCAAGTCGCCGCCTTTCAGGGTCATGCCTTCATCCACGGGCAGAGCGATGATGCGTCCGGTCACTTTGAAACTGACCAAACTTTCGTGCGCTTCAATATTTCCTGACAGCTTGAGGACATTTTCACTGGTGGGCTTGCGGAACCACTGCGGATGGTAATATGCCACTGCGCCACCAATCACCAAAAGCAGAATGAGCGGAATCACGCGTTTCATGACTTGTTAACCTCGTCGTCCAGACTCTTATAACTGTTCCTCACAACTTCCCAGGTGGCAGAAGCGATGTGTTATCGCCTTCCGTGTGCCCGCTACCTGCCCACCCCTCAGGGCTCGCTCAGGTAGCTCTGGTAGATCTTTTCGGTCCCTCCGAGTGAGCGCACCAGTGCCATCACGGCGTCGGCGTGCTGTGCCAGAGCGGTAATACGGTCATCTTGGGCGCTCGCCAAGCTAGCCTGCGCGGTGACAACTTCAATGTTGTCCGTCACCCCGTTGCGGAAACGGTCTTGCGCGAGGCTGAGCTCCCGTTCCGTTAGGTGCAGGGCCGCCTCGGTGACGGTCACCTGACTTTCCGTGGAGTCCAGATTCAGCAACGCGGTACGCAGTTCTTGTTCGATCTCGCGCTGGAGGTCGTCAATCTGCGCGTCTAAGCGTTTAACCTGGCTTTCAAGTTCCGTCTTCTCTCCCGCACGGTCGCGGTCAAACAAGGTGACGGTGAGGGTCCCCTGAATCTCGCCGGTCCCCGCCAAGGAGCCAAAGCCGCGCCCGATCGCCCCATAGTCGCCGTTGACCGACAAGGTGGGGTAATAGCGCGCCCGCGATGCCCTGAGCTGTTCGCTCAATGCGTCTTTCTGCTTGAGGAGGGCGGCGTAGTCGGAGCGCGCCTCGATGGCCGTGTGCAGCGCATGGTCCGCGTCAGTTGACTCCACGTGATGGAACTTCAAGGGTTCAGCCAATTCCAACGGGACGCCGGGACTGAGGCCCAAGAAATGGGCGAGAGTTAGCAGCGAAGTTTGATAAGAGTTGCGCGCCACCAAAACGGTCTGCTGGTCGCGCGCGAGTGTCACCTGAGCGCGAACCTCGTCCACGGCAGTGGCGAGACCCTGAGCGTGTTGGTCGCGCGCCAGTTTTTCCAAGGTTGTAGAAGTCGTGACGCGGCTCTCCGCCGCTTCCACCTCCGCGGCGGCAGCCTGGGATTCAAGGTACAACCCCGCGGCTTGGCGTATCACCAAATCGCGTGCATCCTGATAACTCAGATTGGCCGCCTCCTCCTGTTTTTCGCTTGCCTTCCAGGCGTGGTAGGAGTGGCGGTCGATCAACGATTGGCTCGCCGAAGCGCGGAAGTCATAGTGCCCGAAGGGCCCGACGACCATCGGAATCCCAGGGAAGGAAATCCCCAGGGCCGCTAAATCGATATTCTGCCGGTTGGCGAGCGCGTCGCCATTGACGTGCGGCAGCAGGGAAGAGCGCCGCCGTTCGCGTGTGCCCGCAAGTTCCTCAACCTGGGTGCTCGCCACGCGCACGCTCAGGTTTTGCTTCAACGCCAAACCAATCGCGTCACTCAAGGTAAGGCGCCGTGCCGGGGGGCGTTGGCTTTGCGCCAAAGCTCCGGATGCAACCAAGAGCAGTAACCACCACCATCTTGCGTAGAACTTCATGGAAAGTCTCCCAGTGGGCACAGCATCGGCCCAGTTGCCGACTCACTTGCGGAACTCTTCCAGGCCGCGCATCACAAACTCCGTGTGCGCCTTCACGTAGGCACCCATATCAAGGGGGTGGCGCCCAGCGAACAGCAATTGCCAAAGCATGGCAACCAGTGCCGGGGCGACAATGATCTGAGGGAACTCCAGGGCTTCGCTCTTGCGGAATTTCCCCTCGGCGATTCCCCTCATCAGCGTTTCCCGCATCGCCCTCATTCCGGGAACAATGATTTCATGATGGTAAATTTCCGCAAGTTGAGGGAATCTGCCACCTTCGGCAACCAGCATCCGGACGATGGACTGGACCTTCTCATTCCCCACGACGTTCGTGTACATCTGAGAAAGCAGGGCCCTGAGCAAATCCTCCGGGGGGCCCGGCAAGGTCTCTACCAAAGCATCGAACCTTTTGGGGATAAGATTTCGCACCACGGCTTGAAATAGGCGCTCCTTGTTCCGGAAATAAAGGTAGATCGTCCCCTTGGCGATTCCGGCTCGGCGGGCAACTTCGTCGATGCGGGCGGCCTCGTATCCATGCGCCGCGAAAACTTTGAAGGCAGCCGCCAGGATTTCCTCTTGGCGATGGAGCTTCTGCCCCCGCCGGCGCGGAGAGGTTTTGCCCGCCTTAACCTGTTTGGGTTTCATTATCGTGTTCCGGTCTCAAGTAAAATGACTGAACGGTCAGTCATTTTGCTATCGAACCAAATTTAACCGCAACAAAATGCCTTGTCAAGGCCATTCGTTCGCGGTCCTTTCATGTCAATTTCACGAGCCCGGTATGACTTGGTCTGTTCACGGAGTATTTCTCAAGCGCTGTCATTCTCATAGTCAGGCCTCCTTGGGCGCGTCCGGCGTCGATCCAGAGCTAGCGCACCGTCCCCGACCACCGGAGGCCGGCCAGATTCCATGGGCGCGGAATTTTTCACGTTCTTCCGGTGTCATGTCTTCCCAGCGCCGAATCAGGCGCGCACGCCAGTCTCCCCCAAATCCGGGACGGCCCCGGAAACCGCCGAAGAGGATCTTGCTGAGTACCAGGATCCCTAGAGCTTGCCAAAATGTGATGACATGTAGGCCGAAGAGAACCGGCATCAGCCAGTTCCAAAGCCACATAACAGCAAAGCTAAATACCGTTCCCGCCAGCAGCACGATCAACAAAATTTTCAATACCCGCGAAAGGCCATGGACTCTCATCGTTTGTATCCTCACGTTTTCTTGAATTCTTCATAGATCGCCCGCAATCGCCGCCGCAGATAGAGCACGGCATAGTGCTTTCGCGAAAGCAGGGTATTTACGCTTAACCCAGTCGACGCGGCCATCTCGTTAAAGCTCAGGCCCTCGATCTCGTGGGCTACAAACACCTCGCGCTGATCATCTGGGAGTTCATCCAGCGCCGACTCGATTTCATCGAGTAACAACTCCCGAACGAAGGTCGCCTCCGGCCCGGCGTCGGGGGAGGGAAGGAGGTCCTCCCACGGGAAGAACTCTCCCTCTTCGTCTACCGAGGGGGTTCTTGGCGCCTCCGGTTTCCGCTTGCGAAATCTGTCGATGATGCGATTTCGCGCCACCCGGTAAAGCCATGCCCCCACTTGCTCCACAGGCTTCATCAGGCGATAAGCTTGTACGAGTTCATAGAAGACCTCTTGCAAAATGTCTTCCGCCTCGCTTTCGTCCACAACGCGCTTGCGAATGAAATTGCGGAGGCGGGATTGTTCCCGCTCGACTGTTTCCGCGATGCGGTGGTTTTGGTCGTCGGTCATGATTCCGATGCTTAGCGCGTCGTCCATTCACTAGTGTAGACGAAGTAGCAGACGGAATATTTTAGGCCGATTTCGGGGTCGGTTTGGGCGCTGGGTGAAGGGCTGAGTGTCTTCTTCTCTGCGCAAAGCTGCAAAGGAGGGTATTGTGGCAGGCTCTGAATGCGACTCCCGGCGCGAGTCGAATCAACTTATTGCGCGCCGCGCCGCATCATAGGAGAATGGGGACGACCTCTTCGTCTTCCGGGGGCAACCCAGGGCTCTTGGGCCAGGGGTGCCAATTGGTCCCAGCGCACGGCCTAGGAATCGACGCGGGCCGGGACGGGATGACGCGGAGCCCTTTTGCTCATATGCTTATTCATCCACGTGCACCCTTCAATTTTGCTCAAACGCTGCGATTTATTCTGGCTCCCCCTGTCTTGCTCAATGGGCGGATATTTGCGCCCTTGTTGGACTATTTCGTCGATGGCGAATATCGACGCGTGCTGGAACTTGACGAGCAGTTGGTTCTTTATGGAGTGCGAGAGGAGGGGAGCCCGGGCAAGCCTGCGCTGCGAATCCGAATTTTAGCGGGACCCGACGACGACCGTGCGCGGCAGGCCGTTGCGGGAGAGGTCGCACGACAGTTTTCGACCGACCTCGACCTACAGCCATTCTATGCCCTGGCGAAATCGGATCCTGTGCTTCGCCATCTCATCGTTCACTTTCGCGGGATGAGGGTCCCGCAAGCCGCTCACGTTTACGAAATTCTCATATCCGCGATCATCGAGCAGCAGGTGAACTTATCGTTCGCGCACAAGGTGAAGAAGGTATTGATCGACACGTACGGACGCGGGGTTGATTTCGAGGGGCGACGATATAGTGCGTTTCCTGAGCCGGCCGCGCTGGCGATCGCGAGTCCGCGTGAATTGTTGCCGCTTCAGGTTTCCGGTCCCAAGGCTCGCTATATCATTACCATCTCGCGCCTCGCCCTCGACGGCACACTCGATCTCGAAAATCTGAGGGATCTTGAACCGGCAGTGGCGCACGAGAAGCTACTAGAGCTGAAAGGCGTGGGGCAGTGGACGGCGCAGTACGTAGGACTGCGCGCGCTAAGGCATCTCGATTGCCTACCAGCCGCAGATGTGGGATTGCAAAAAGTCATCCATTATTTTTATGGGCTGCGCAAGCGGCCATCCGACGAACGTGTGCAAAAGATAGCTCGGGCGTGGCAAGGCTGGCGAAGCTACGCCACCTTTTATCTCTGGCTCACCTACTGGGAAAATGCCGAATGGAAGAGCCGCGTCCTTGATGAGATCCGGGCTCGCAGGTAGGGTCCTGCGCTATTCAGATTGAAGAGGAGAAGACGATGTTACGTGGGAGCCTGTTTCTAATCCTGGCGCTGGTTCTATGCTCGCCAATCTATGGAAAGACGAAAGGGGAACCTCTTCCCCCGTTAGCCGTATCCATTTGTAGCATCCTCTCCCAGGCTGCTCAATACGACGGAAAGGACATCAGAGTTAGGGGAATCTACCTGTCCAATAACCATGGAGCGGAATTGTTTGGGAACCAATGCAAATCGCGAGAGAATATGGTGAATGTGCGTGGCGCGGACACGAAGAGCCACAAGCAGTTTGTTAAGGCGATGCGAAAGATTGATTCCAGCCAACCCGTCGATATGGTGATCCGCGGTCGGTTTTCGGTGGCCAAAAGTGGTTGCTTTGGGGCGGCATGTGATCGGTATGAAATCAAAGAAACATGGCTCCTGTGGGCCCAACCGGAGCAGGGCACTCCCTAGCAACCAGAAAACAAACGTGCCGACAGATTGCCGCTCTCCGGCCAGGCGGTAATGCGACCGCTCGGCGGCTTTCTATCCTGACAACTGGGTTACGACCATGAACCAAAGTGCGAGCCCCAGTCCGACTGCGAGGTGCGGTAGGACGAAAGCGAAATAGAAGAGAAAGACGACCCAGGGAATGACGGCCAGGCGGGCGTGCTGAAAAACATAATCAGCGATCAGCAAGAGGAAGAACGCGGCGAAGGTGCCGATTCCACATCCCAGAAGGCTCATAATTCCAAAGTGTTCGGGACGAATCTGAAAACGACGAGCGCCCACGGCAACGAAAAAGACTCCTGTCGCGAGCATGACGAGCGCAAGGCCCTTTTCACTCAGGAACCACCACTTGAAGCTTGTCATCCCCTGTTTGAATAAGTCCACCGTCGCTGTCCTTGTGCGGCGAGTATAAGATATACCGGCTAAATCGTTACCCGAAGAATGGAGGAGCCTCATGGCCCAGACTGACTTAGCCAACCCCATCGTTGCCCAAGCCGAGCGTGTCTTGCGCGATGTTTACCTCCCGCGCATTACAAGCTGCCTCGACCTGCTTTCACCCGAGCAGATTTGGTGGCGGCCCAATGAGGTCTCCAACAGCGTGGGGAATCTTGCGCTACACCTGACCGGCAATGTGCGTCAATGGATTATTTCGGGCTTGGGTGGCGCGCCGGATATTCGCGTTCGTGACGTGGAATTCAGCGAGCGTGGCCCACTTCCCCGGCAAGCATTGGTGAGCGGTCTGCGCAAAACCGTGAGAGAAGCGTGCGGAGTCCTGGAGAATCTTTCTGCAAAGGATCTGGCGCGCGTTCACATTATTCAGAAGTTCCGTGTGACGGGATTGGAAGCAGCCTTTCACGTTGCCGAACACTTCTCCCATCATGCGGGTCAAGTTATTCTGATCACCAAGATGCTGACGGGAAGCGATCTGAAGTTCACGCACCTTGCGGGCGAAAAGAAGAGAAAGGTTCACCACCTGCCAGCGCTCTGAGGGCGCAGAAGGAGTTATTGGAGCACGTGCACCTGCTTGGCTTCCATGACCAATGTGCCTGCCGGGATGGTCACGCCGTTGATAGTAGTTGCCTGGGGCTCATAGTAGGGCATGCCCTTGACGAGAAGCGTGTTCACGGGGGTTATAGCCCCCAATCCTGTTACATTCACATAAGCGGTTTGGTTATTGGTGACGACGTAGAGGGGAACACCTTGCAATAGCGTGCAGCAGGGTGAGAGAATGAAGACTCCAGTTTCGTCGTCCGATCCCACCTGCAGCATCGAGTACAACGTGCCCTGCATCGATTGCAATCTCAGATAAATCGCCGTTGGCTCGACAGTGAAAGGCAAAGCCGGGCTTGAAGTGCTAGAAGTGGCAGGAGGTCTCGTGTAAGCTCCGTGGACGACCAGTTCCTGACCGACGGCCAAATTCTGCGGCCCAAAGGAAAGATTGGCAAAATTTGGTCCCATAATCGACGCGGTGTAGGTAGGGTTGTTCGTGAGGTCGACTTGGTAAATCGTGTCCATAGTTAGGGTGGAAGTATCATCGGGTTCCGCGTCACGCACCCACATATTGAGTTGCGAGGGATTCCCCGCCGGGTCCGTTTGAATTGAAACAATCGGGCCAATCAGGGCCGTGCTGGGGGTCACTCCGGTTTGGGTCGGAAAAGGATTCTCAACTTCCTGCATTTCCACCGTATTCGCGGCGACATTTCCTTGAGGATCGATAATGACGTCGGCCTCCACATAACTATCGGGGAGGAGGTGGCCCAGGTCGGCAAAGCCGCTCAGGACAGTGGAAGGAGAGATGTTGATCGGGATTTCCGGCGCGTCCGCGGTAGATGGCGAGAGGAGTTGCATCTCGAAGCTTCCCGTGTAAGTTGGATTGGACGTCTTATTGGTCGTCGTGACGCTCCTGACAAAGCCCCATAGGTCGTCGATTTCGCCAAAACCGTTGGGATTGGTGGCCCCCGACGGCCCATAGCTCTGCAATTGCGTGATACTCACTACGGGAGTGATCTGGCCCGTGAGGTTCCCGGTTGAATTCGTTCCCAGCATGGCCAAAACGTTAAAATCCATATCGATGACGTTGGCTTGATTGGCGAGGATCGTTATCACTGGATTGAGCGTGATGATGGGCTTGGGATTGGTGAGGGTTATAGCGAAAACGTGGGTGGGCGGGCTCAGGGTGGGATCATAAGCGACCAACTGCGCCAGCTCAAAACTTAGGTCCGCCTGATAATAGCTTCCCGCTTGAACGGGATATTCATACAAGATCGTGCTGAAATCGCGAAGTTGTTGCAGGTTCAGCTTGATTTCGGGTGCAAACGCGGGCGTCGTGTTGAGGTAGGGAAATGTGGCCCCACCCTGTTGGGTTGTAAAATTCAGGCCTTCGACGACCACGTTGGCGGAAATCGCGTTGCAGAGCGGCACGTCGTGCACAATGGTGATTAAAGTCCCAGTACCGGGCTTGGGAGCTTTAGTACTCGATGAACCGCAGCTTGTCAAACATCCGGCGACCAGCACCATACCGATAATTGTCGCCAGCCTATCTTGGGGCTTCCGTCTCAAGAGTCTCCTTCAGTTTGCCTCTGGGAATGTCGCTCGGTCGCGGCAGCCTGAGGATCTCCGGTGTATACCCCGGTACATCCACCCAGACTCGCGCCTATTCCTCAGATGATGTTAACCAGCGATCGGGTTTTCCACCCGCTGGGGCCGCAAGGCCAGAATTTCGATAAATACAGTGAATTGGCCGGAGAAGGCAAGAGGTATTCCTATCGCCCTATTTTTGCTCAGCTTTCCGGCGGCGGATGAAGGCCGGCACGTCCAGATCATCCCCTTGGATCTCCGTGGTCACATTAGGCTGTGGCTCTTGCACCGGCAGTTTCTCTTTCCTGGCCATCATGTTCTTAACACTCTGTTGCGCGGTGCGCAGGGCCGGGGAAAGGGTGGGGAGCGGTTTGATACCCATTCTTTCGGACTTAATCCCGGTGGCAATAACGGTCACCTTGACGGCGTCCCCCATCATCTCGTCGTGGACTGCGCCAAAGATAATATTAGCATTTTCCGCGGCAGCCTTTTGCACGATGGTGGAAGCCTCATGCACCTCATACAGTGTAAGCTTGTTTGAGCCCGTAATGTTCAGCAAAATGCCGTGCGCCCCGGTGATGCTGGCATCCTCAAGAAGCGGGCTGGCCATGGCGCGGTTCGTCGCCTCCACGGCGCGGTTTTCGCCGCTGGCCACGGCGGTTCCCATCACGGCATACCCCATATTCTCCATGATTGCCTTGATATCCGCAAAGTCACGGTTAATGATTCCCGTTATGGTAATGATATCGGATATCCCCTGCACACCTTGCCGCAGGATATCGTCGGCAATGCGAAATGCCTCGAAGAAGCTCGTTCCTTTGTCGACGAACTGCATCAGGCGCTCGTTGGGAATGCAGATGACGGTGTCCACGCCTTGACTCAACTCCGCGAGGCCCTGCTCCGCTTGCATCATGCGGCGCTTGCCTTCGAATGCGAAGGGCTTGGTTACTACCGCCACGGTGAGCGCGCCCATCTCGCGCGCCAAGCTGGCAACGATGGGAGCGCCGCCCGTCCCCGTTCCTCCGCCCAGGCCGGTGGTAACGAACACCATGTCCGCGCCTTCTAGCGCTTCAATAATCTTTTCCGTGTCCTCCAGAGCTGCTCTCCGGCCAACTTCCGGATTGCCTCCCGACCCCAATCCCTTGGTCAACTTCGTGCCCAGTTGAATCTTCAGCGGGGCGTTGGAAGCCTGAAGCGCCTGCGCGTCGGTGTTGGCTACCAGAAAGTCCACGCCTTTCAAGTCGGCAGCGATCATGCGGTTGATGGCGTTGCCGCCGCCTCCCCCGATCCCGATTACCTTGATTTTGGCGCCGGCGCGCAGCTCGTCCGAGAAATCCACCCGGAGGTCACCCAAGTTGTCTTCGCTCCCCATGATGGCTCCTTCCTCAATTGGATCATTTGCTCATCGCACCATTTAGCCATTGAACCATGGAATCTTCAATCGCCCGATGACCCGATGAACCGATGACTCAATTTTTCCCTCGCACTGTATTCCAGAGCTTCCCCAACAGCCCCGGAGTTTCCTTGGCGTCGCGCATCAAGCGCGTGTGGTAGCCGTGAATCACCAGGCCTACCACCGCTGCGTATGCCGGATCGGGGAGCGTGTCCCCCATCGCCGCGAGGCCCGAGGGAATCGCCACACGCACCGGCATGCCCAAGATCGTTTCCGCGAGCGTCGCCAGGCCACCAAGTTTTGCGCCCCCGCCCGCGAGGACCACGCCGGCGCCGAGCTGTCCGGCGCAACCGGAGCGGCCAATTTCCGCCCGAACCAACTCCAGCAGTTCCGAAGTGCGTGGCTCGATGATCTCACTCAGCGTCCCGTAAGTCAGCACCCGCGAGGGCCGATCGCCCACGCTGGTGACCTCGAGCATGGTGTCTGCGGGCTTGGAGGGATCGCGCTCACCCCAAGCCTTTTTCATCTTTTCCGCTTCGGGGATTGGCGTGCGGAGCCCAACCGCAATGTCATTCGTAAAGTGCTCGCCCCCCACCGGGATGACGGCGGAATGCCGCACCACGCCTGCGTGATACACAATCATATCCGTCGTGCCGCCACCAATGTCCACCAGCGCCACACCCAATTCGCGGTCGTCGGCCTCGAGACAAGCTTCCCCGGATGCGAGCGGCTCAAAAACCGTGTCCTGCACCACCACGCCGGCCTGATTCACCGCCGTCACAACGTTCTGATGAGCGCTGATGGACGCTGTCACCAGGTGAACATTCACTTCCAGGCGCTCGCCCTCCATCCCCACCGGGACACGAATGCCGTCCTGGTGATCCAGCAGAAATTTTTGCGGAAGGACTTGCAGAAGCTGGCGGTCCTCGGGAAGGGTGATGCCCTGGGCGGTTTGAATAACCCGTGCCATGTCCTCGCGCTCGACCTCGCGCTTTGCACCGGGGGATCTTCCCAGAGTGACGGCGCCGCTGGAGTTCACGCCCTTGATGTGCGCACCGGCCACCCCGACAAATGCGGAACCAATGGATACTTTTGCGGCGGCTTCCGCGGCCTCAATGGCTTTCTTTACCGCCAGCACGGTCAAATCGAGATTTACGATCAGGCCTTTGCGCCAACCCTTGGACTCCGCCACACCCAGGCCCATTATTTCCAGTTTCCCTTCCGGGTTAGGCGTGCACACCAGAGCAGCGGTTTTAACGCTGCCCAAGTCGAGCCCGACAATAAAGTTGCTCTTCTGCGCCATGATAAGCTTTCAGCTTTCAGCCCTCAGCTAGTCGCATTAGGGAATTTGGCCAGCGCTTCAGTTTGTTGCTGAGGCGGCTTCACTCGTCAATCTGAACCACTGCCGCAATGCGCGCCGATTTGACTGATAGCTGAGAGCGGATAGCCGAAAGCTCCTCTAGTCCTATCTGTTGCCGCCGGCAGCTACTGCGGGCTTCGCCTGCGGTCCCGAGGTCATAGGATCGACGACAATCTGATTGCGATAACGCAAATCGATCGAATCCAGTTTATCATTTGATTTCTGAATTTCCGGCAACATGGCCAGGAAATTACGGAATCGCGCCAGGAAATCCTTCTGCCCAAAATGCACTTGCAAGGTCTGTTGCCCATTAATCAGCAGGGCCTTGAGGTCCTCGGGATCCGCCAGGTAAACTTCCGAAATGATCCATCCGGCGCGGGGAGCTTCCTGCCCCAACTGGCGCATGAATTCCCGATAAAGACTCACGCGCGCGCGGCGCTCGTCGACGCTGGATACCGCCTCCAACCCGAAAATCACAGGGAAGTCAAAGGTCCCATTGTCGGGCTTTTCCAGCACCATGCCGTCATCGTCAATCAGGTTTATCCGCCCTCTGACGTTAGCATAAGCGACGGGAACGCGTTCGGTGACGTGTACTAGCAGGCCATGCGGCAAAATGCGGGTGGCCGAGGCAGTGCGCACCCAGGGCAGGGTTTCCACTCCATGGCGCACGCTATCCAGCGATACACGGAATATGTTGGTTCCCCTCTGGGGGTCTCCCGTTAACGGCACTCCCATCGCACCCAATACCTCTTCACGTAAAACGTAGTGGTTACCCGTCACCAGGATGTCGTCCGGAGAGGTGAGAACAAAGTGGGGAGAAGTGAAAGCGAATGTCGCGAGGCCGTAGCCGATGGCAAGGACGGGTACAAGCACTCCGACAACAAACAGCACCAGGCGCACTCGCCGCGATATTCGATTGCGGCGCACGGGAGCAGTTCTTTGCCGCCGAAGGTAGGGAGACTCCTCGTGGGAGTCCACCTCATCCGGCATCGATAGTAGTTCTTGTTCTGCCATTTCAGTTTCCATTGTCGCTCTCAAATCGGTACACGGGGTACGGGACACTGGCTGCGGGGCTTGGAGTTCGACGGTTGGCGCTCTGAACCTCGATTCCGAATTCCAAATTCAATATTCCGGAATTCGAATGTCGGATGGTGAATTCCCGGACTCCCGTCGGGCTCTGCCGCATTTCAGATTCCGGAATTCGGAATTGGAAATTCGGAATGCAGCAAACTAATCCTTCTGCCCAAATCCGGATTTGCCGATTCCCGGTTCCGCATTCTTGCCCTCGGATTCGCGGTGCCCCTGTTGTCGAACCTCCTGCAAATGCTTTAGAAACTCCTCCCGTCCGCGTGCCCTCTCCGCGGCAATTCGCGTCTTTTCGGTTACGAACCGCCGCCCTTTGAAATCCGAGTCTTGAAGGGCCCGCGCCCAAGCGCCCAGTTGTTTTGATACGCTCTCCGTTCGCTCTCGCAGGTCCCGCATTTCGGATTCCAGGTTCCGAAAGGGTTCCATTCCACCCAGCAGGTGAAGCATGGACCGCACTTCTCCCGCCGATCCGCGCGCAATGTATAGAAACGTCAGCAACTCCTGATTGGTCCCCCTCTCGAATCCTTCCGCAATGTTATTGGAGACGGAGACCCCAGCGCGTTCCATTTGGTCGCGCAGGCTGTATCGGCCTTTGAAGGCAGCGTCCTCGGTGAGCGTATAGACATGCCGCCCTAACTCAATTGCCGCCTGCCACACCGGAAGGTCCTCGAATTTGTTGTACTTCATGTTCGATCAATCTTTCCAGAATCCGATTTTCGGAATCCTGAGTCCGAAATCATATTGTCGGAATTCGGATTGCTGTTTGCCGCCCTCGAGATCGCAAATCCTCGCTCCGAATCCCCAACCCCTAACCCCTAACCCCTAACCCCCAACCCCGTGCTCCCGTCCTTCAGCCGCTTCGCGAGCGCCTCCCCGATCTTCCACACGCTTCCCGCGCCAATGGTGATGATCAGGTCGCCGGGCCGCGCGTCGCGCTCGAGTTCGTCCACCACCTGTTGCTCGGACGGCGCGTAGCGCGCGTTGTTTACTCCCATTTCGTGCATGCGGCCCACGAGCAGTCCGGAACTCACGCCGGGAATCGGCGGTTCACTGGCGGCATAGATATCCAGCACGTAAACGCGGTCACAACCCGCGAAGCAACTGGCCAATTCATCCAGCAAGAATTTCGTGCGCGTATAGCGGTGCGGTTGGAAAATGGCGATGACGCGCTTGGCCCCACGCAGGAAGGCGGCGTCGAGGGTGGCGCGAATTTCCGTGGGGTGGTGGCCGTAGTCGTCCACAATGGTGATGCCGTCCAACTCCGCTTTGATTTGAAAGCGTCGATCCGCGCCGCGAAAGCGCTCAAGCCCCTGCCGGATCTGGTCGGCGGAAAGATCCAACTCCAGCCCCACCGTGACCGCCGCTAGGGCGTTCTGCACACTGTGTCGGCCGGGGACATGGATGGAAAACGGGCCCAGCACCGTTCCTTTTACCACGGCATCGAACACGGCGCCGGCGGAATTGAGCTCGATGATCCTGCCCTGAATGTCCGCCCCGGCATCGATCCCGTAGGTTTTCACGCGGCGCCGCAGCTTGGGGATCAGGGTCTGCATCGTCTCACGCCACGGCGCGTCAAAACAGGCCACCACCGTCCCGTAGAAAGGCACTTTGTTCATGAAAGAGACGAACGCTGCGGCAATGTCGTCGAGGTCGCGGTAGTGGTCAAGGTGCTCGCGGTCGATATTTGTGACCACGGCAATCGTAGGCAGCAGGTAAAGAAACGACCGGTCGCTTTCATCCGCCTCGACCACCATCAAATCGCTCTTGCCCAGCCGGGCGCTGGAGTTAAATACGTCAAGCCTGCCGCCAATCACCGCCGTGGGATCGAGTTTCGCCTCCGCCGTCATTACCGCGATCATGGAAGTCACCGTGGTCTTGCCGTGGGCGCCGGCCACCGCCACGTTGAACTTCATGCGCATCAATTCCGCCAGCATCTCCGCCCGCGGAATCACGGGGACCTGCCGCCTTTGAGCTTCCTGAATCTCGGGATTGTCCGCGGCCACAGCGGACGATACCACCACCACCTGCGCTTCGCTGGCGTTGCTGGCCCTATGGCCCTCAAATACCCGGGCGCCCAAACTCGCGAGGCGCTCCGTCACCGGGGTTGCCTTCTGGTCTGAGCCCGAAACCTGAAAACCCAGGTTCAGCAACACCTCGGCGATGCCGCTCATTCCGATGCCGCCGATGCCGACGAAATGGATTTTTCGAATTTTACCCAGCATGCTTTAAGCTGTCAGCGTTCAGCGATCAGCTTCTCCCTCTATAAACTATGTTTCACCGTCGGTAGAATTCTACCCAGAGAATAGGGCCGGACATTTTGGCCTCGATCTTGAGCTGATAGCTGATCGCTGAAAGCTGACAGCTATCTCCTCAGCCAGTGCTCCACCATATCCGCGATCCGCGCCGCCGCGTCCGGCCGTGCCAAACGGCGCACAGAGGTTTCCATACCTTCAAGCGCCCCAGGGCTGGCGATCAACTCTTGAATTTCCTTTGCCAGGCGCGCTGGCGTCAACTCCGATTGCACGATGACGCGTGCCGCCCCGGCACGTTCCAGTGCCCGGGCATTTTCCAACTGGTGTTGATCTGTAGCGCCCGGAAAGGGAATTAGCACTGCTGCTCTGCCGGCGGCGGCAAGTTCGGCCACCGCCGTGGCGCCTGCGCGTGAAATCACCAAATCCGCCTGCGCCAGCGTCCCGGGCATGTCATCGATAAACGCGTGGACCTCAGCCGGCAAGCTCTGTTCCTGATAGGCCTTGCGAATTTCATTATAGTCGCGTTCTCCGGTTTGGTGGATGATTCTCAATCCTCCGGTCACCTCTGCCAGCAATGGCAGCGCTTCTTTCATCGCGTGGTTGATGGCCACCGAACCTTGGCTCCCCCCCACCACAAGAACGGTAAATGGTTGTGGTGACACAGCCACTCCTGGCTGTGTCTCGGGCACAGGCAAGAGTGCCTGTGCCACTTCAGGCGGCGCGTGCCGCGGCGGCGGAATCCCGAAAAACGCCCGGCGCACAGGAAGCCCGGTCGTGTGCGCTTTGTCGCCATAATAGGAAGCCGTCTCGGCAAATCCCACAGCGGCGGCGCGCACCAATGGAGCCAAAAGGCGGTTGGTGAATCCCGGCCGCACATTGGGCTCGATCAACACGGTCGGAATGTTCACTAGCGCCGCTTCCAACATCACCGGACCTGCCAGGTAGCCACCCACTCCCAACACCACCTGTGGTCGGAACTCCCGCAAAATTCTGGCAACGGCAATTGCCGTGCGCGGCAGAACTAGGAGATTCTGCAACCGCTTCATGCCGCCAATACCCTTCAATCCCGCCGCATCAACAGCCCGAAGCCGAAAGCCTGCCGCGGGGATCAATTTCGCTTCCAGCGGCCGATGCGTGCCGACGAACTCAATCGTGTAAGGGTGACCGGACCGCTCTCCGCGCCTGCGCAATGCCTCCGCCACCGCCAGGGCAGGGAAGATGTGCCCGCCGGTGCCGCCCGCGACCATCAGGATCCGCGCTCCCGCTCGCATAAAAGACGAAACTCGAAACTGGAAAATCGAAACTCGAAAATCCTGACCTACGTATGGTCTGATTGCTTCCGTGCAAGGGTTGCTCGAAGATACCCGTTCAATATCATCGCCACCCTTTGTAACATCACTACTGTCCAAAACGGGAGCGGGTTGCGGCTCCGCCGCGCCGCTCTGCGGAAGGGCTTCGCCCTTCCGGCCTGAAATCGTCCTATTTCTCTCATCCTCACCGCGCCGGAGGCTCAGCCTCCGGCGCGGTGAGGATGAGGTTGGGCGTTACCACAACATTCCGGGCAGGCGAAGCCAGCCCGCACAGCAAGCGGCGAAGCCGCAAATCGCCCGCCGACTCTCATCTCCTATTTTGGACACGAGTGTTGTAGCATCGCGTCGAGCTGTCTCCAAATCGGTGAAATCCTTTACTGTTCGTCTCAAGTCTGATGGAGCCATACCCATGGAGTTGCTCAGCAAACACCCGCTCATTTTCGAGTTTCGATTTTCGAGTTTCGATTATTTCTCAGCTTGCCTGCTGCGAAATATTCAAAAGGATCCCCACCGCCACGAGGTTCACGAGCAAAGACGACCCTCCGTAGCTCACGAAGGGCAGGGGAATGCCTTTGGTGGGAAGAAGTCCCAGCACTACGCTCATGTTAATAAGCGCCTGTCCGACGATCATGACCGTCAAGCCGAGTGCGAGTAAGCGTCCAACGTCATCCTTACAGCCCGCGCTTGCGCGCAACCCGCGAACGAGGATCACAGCGAAAACAGTGGCAAGCAACAGGGCACCGATCAGCCCCAACTCCTCGCCGACTACCGCGTAGATAAAATCCGTCTGGGGTTCGGGGAGAAAAAAAAGCTTCTGCTTGCTTTCCATCAGTCCCACTCCGGTTATGCCGCCCGTTCCTACCGCGATGTATGACTGAAGTATATGGAACCCTTTCCCCAGGGGGTCGGAGTAGGGATCCCAAAAGGCTAGAATGCGTTTCAGCCGATAGGGGGAACGCGCAATCAGAAAGTACAGGGCAGGCAAAGTAGCGAGTGCCGGCAGAACAAAATACCGAAGATCGAGGCCGGCGCAGAAAAGCATAGCCACCAAAACCATGCCGAGCGCCAAGGCGGTTCCCAGGTCGGGTTCCTTCAGCACCAACAATGCCATCATGCCGGAAACCAGGGCGATGGGAGCCAGCGTGTGCTTCCAGTCGTTCATCTGACCTTTGCGCTGGTCCAGGAAATACGCCAGGAAGACTGTCAGAATGATCTTGGCCAGTTCCGAGGGCTGAAAGCTCGCCATTCCCAGATGAAACCATCGGTGCGCGTTGTTTGTGGGGTGAACGAACAGGACCACGACGAGCATGATCAACTCGAGCGCCACGGCGGGGAAGATGACCATGGGATTCGCCAGGCGGCGGTAGTCCAAGTGCATCAGGACGGCCACGGCAACGAGCCCGACTCCCGCCCAGGCCAATTGCCTAATCAAGAAGTAGTACCCCTCGTGATAGCGGTCGGCGGCCAGGACCGCCGAGGCGCTGTACACCATCAAGGCGCCGAACAGCACGAGGCCTGCCACGGCTACAAACAGGATCTTGTCGGATTGGAGTTGTCGGCCCATTGGTGATTGGCGATTGGTGATTTGTGGTCGCCGGCTACCGCCGTCAGTTGCGAGTTATCAGTTATTGCAATTCGTGAGATCTTCTCTGACGATTTAGTAAGGAAAGCCTCCTTTTCGAGCTACCCCCAATCGGCAATCGCCAATCGGCAATTATTCTGCTCCCGTGAGCGGCGGTTGCCCTTCCGCGGGCTTGCGTGCTGAATCCTTGGGGCCGCGACGTTTCTTATTCCCTCGCGGACTTGCTTTAGGTCCCGCGGGGCTCGTGGCCCCCGCCTTAACTTCCGGGCGCGCCTCAAACGGCAACACTTGATCCTCGAGGCTCTCAACCCTGCTCACCGAAATCGAGATCGAAGGCTCGTCCTCCGGTACGACTTGTGATTCCACTTCTGGCGTTTCCATGGCATCTACTTCGTAGACGTAGCTCAACTCGAGGGGGCCACGGGATACGGGTGACGGGATACGGGACACGGGAAACGGGACACGGGCTTCGGCGCTCGGGATGCCGGACACTGGCGACGTGACACGCGGCTCGGGGTTTGCCCCACGGGATTCGGCGGTCGATGCGACCGAATCGGAATTCGGCGGTTCCGTTGCCTTTACTCCTTGCGCATCGACGTCGTGAGGGCTTGAGGAAAAACTCGAAATGCCCTTATTTTGAGCCGGCATTTCGGGTGAAGGGCCACCGATGTTAGGTTGGTCCGTTGAAGCCTGCAAGCTTCCGGGGTCGTCCGCGAAGCTTACCCTGAGTGGAGCGGAGGGGTTCAGGTTGACCGTCTCGGGGCGCCTCTTCGCCGTGTCTTGAATCGGCGGAGGCGGGATGTCTGCGAGAGGTTCAGCAGCAGGGGCCGGAGGCTTTGGTGTCGGGGCTTTTAAATCTGCGGATTCAAGATTCAAGATTCCAGATTCAAGACCCGCATGCACACTTGACTCAGTACCCGCGTGCGCACCAGATTCAAGACCCGCATGCACAGCAGATCCAGTGCCCTGTGACACCCCAGATTCAAGACCCGCATGCACACCAGATCCCGTGCCCTGCGGCACCTTAGATTCAAGACCCACGGGGACACCTGATTCAACGCCCTCGCGCGCACCAGATTCAGTGCGCTGAGGCACAGCAGATGCAAGATCCACTTGCGCACTTGGTTTGACATCCACGCGCACACCAGATTCAAGGCCACGGCCCACGGGCGCGGGGCTGCTTGCCTTCGGCTCCTCTTTCTTGGTCTCAGGTCCGGCGACACGGACTATCGGTCCTGGACGCGAGACCGTGCGCCCCGAATTACCCGCCCCCGGAACCCGAGCATCCGAGCCCCGCGTGCGCAAATCAGGCCTTGGACTCCGGCCCCCGGCTTCCTGACCCCACGCTTCAGGCATTGGTCTCCGGACACCGGACTCCGGACTTCGGACTCCGGACGCTCTGCTCCGGACCTCAGGCTTCGGGCTTCGAACCTCGGATCCCACAATGCGCGCGACGCTCCCCTCCGCCACATCCTTCTGCAGCATCTTCACAAGTTCTTTGAACACCATGCCGCGCTCTTCGTAATCCTTGAATTGATCGAAGCTCGAGCAGGCGGGCGCCAGCAGCACGGTGTCGCCTGGACGGGACCGGGCAAAGGCCTGGTAAACGGCGGTGGCCAAATCACCCGCGTCAAATAATTCCGTCCAGCCCGCCAACTGTTTGGCAATGATGGGTGCGGCGGCGCCGATCAACAGAACCTCGCGCACGCGGTCCTTAATGAGCGGCAAAAGCGGAGTGTAGGGCGCACCCTTGTCCTTTCCTCCCATAATCAAATGCACGCCGTGGTCGAATGCTTCGAGGGATTTCAGCGTGGCGTCGACGCTGGTGGCCTTCGAATTGTTATAAAAGTCGACTCCCTGGATATCCACCACAAATTCCAAGCGATGCTCGACCGCCTTGAACTCCCTAACGGCCTTGCGAATCGCGGCAAAGTCCGCGCCTAACAAGCACGCCGCCGTGGTCGCTGCGAGCACGTCTTCCAGGTTGAAGTCTCCCAATAGTCTTACGTCGCGCTTCTCGAACAGCACGCGCTCAAGATGGCGCACGCGATAGTAGATATTGTTTCCGGAAAGAAAAACGCCGGTGGGGATTTCACGGTGGCGGCTGAAAAACACCGGGCGGCTCGGCACCGTTGATCGAAGCCCGGCCACCCAGGGGTCATCGGCGTTCAGGACCGCATAGTCCTGCTGTCCCTGATTGCGAAAGATCTGGCGCTTGGCCTGTCCATAGGCTTCAAAACTAGGGTGCCGGTCCAGGTGGTTGGGCGAGAGGTTGAGCATGACCGCCACGTGCGGCCGGAAATTGTGAATGCCCTCCAACTGAAAGCTGCTCAGCTCGGTGACAAACTTCGTGCCGCGCTGGGCTTGGTCCACCGCCGAACTCAGGGCATTGCCAATGTTGCCGCCGACGAAGGTTGGGAACCCCGAGGCCTTCAGCATATCGCCGAGCAGGGAAGTGGTTGTAGTCTTGCCGTTCGATCCCGTCACCCCCACGATCGTTCCTTCCAGAAACCATGAGGCGGCCTCGACTTCCGGGTAGACCGGTATGTTTTTGTCGCGCGCCGCTTGAAGTTGCGGCAGGTCCCAAGGCACTCCGGGGCTGATGATAATGATTTCATTCTTTAGAAATGTCTCGACGCGCTGTGCCCCGAGCTCTAACCCGACCTTGTCCTTGAGCAGCTCCGGCAGGATGTCGGCAAATTCCCCCGGCTGCTTGCGATCGCTCACCGTCACTATCGCGCCGCGGCGCACCAGGGCGCGAGCCACCGAAAGCCCGCTCCGGGCCAAGCCAACCACGAGCACGCGTTTGCCGTGAACGTCCATTCTTCTAAGCACTCAGCTTTCAGCTCTCAGCTGTCAGCGGCGGCCGGGCCTCCGCCCGGCATGTACCGACTTAAAGGTCCCAACGCCTCCAGGTCCCGGAGACGGACGCCTTCGCTGAAAGCTGATCGCTGACAGCTACTCAGCCTACCTCAGCTTCAGCGTCGTCAACGCAAAAAGCGCGAAAATCAGCGCCGCGATCCAGAAACGCGCGATGATTTTCGATTCCTTCCAGCCCATCAGCTCGAAGTGATGGTGCAGCGGCGCCATGCGAAAGATGCGTTTTCCGCGCAATTTGAACGAGCCGACTTGCAAAATGACGGAGAGGGCCTCAATTACAAAAATTCCTCCGATAAAGGGCAGCAGCAATTCCTGTTTCACCAGCACCGCAACCGTGCCCAGCGCACCGCCTAGGGACAGCGATCCTACGTCGCCCATGAAAATCTCCGCAGGATAGGCGTTGTACCAAAGGAAGCCCAGGCTCGCGCCCACCATCGATCCACAGAAGATCGTCAGTTCGCCAACGCGCGGCAGGTGCTCGAGGTCGAGGTACTCGGAAAACACCGCGTGGCCGGCGACGTAGGTCAGCACGGTCAAGGCCCCGGCGGAAATCAGCAAACACCCAATCGCCAAGCCGTCGAGTCCGTCCGTCAGATTGACAGCATTCGACGAACCTACCAAGACCAGAATAACAAAGAGTAAAAAGGGAATGAATGCCAAGGGGTAGGTCCAAATGTTTCCCAGGAAGCGCGTGATGAGAAAATTGGGGTGAATGCGCTTGAAGAAGGGGACGGTCAGAGTGGTGGAATAAAGCCCGCGCGCGGTCATCGAAACCAGGATGACGCCAAAGACGAAGCTCACCAGAATTTGAAGCCAGAACTTTCCTCGCCCCGTCAGACCCTTGTTTTGATGGCGGCGGATTTTCTGGTAATCGTCCCAAAAGCCGATGATTCCGAACGCCATCGTGGTGTCCAGAGTGAGCCACACAAACGTGTTGCTGAGGTCTGACCAAAGCAGCGTGGGCCCGACAATGCAGAGAAGAATCAGCACGCCGCCCATGGTGGGCGTCCCCGCCTTGGCTTTGTGCGCTTGTGGCCCGTCCTCGCGGATGTATTGGCCCACCTGGATTTGCTGAAGCAACCTGATGACCCGAGGGCCCAATACCAACGAGAGCAGTAACGCCGTCATGCTGGCAAACGCGGTTCGAAAAGTAATGTAGTGAAAAAGGTTGAAGAAGTGGACTTCTTGATGGAACTCGACGTAGAGGTAGTAGAACATAGTGGATCAGAATCTAGAAGTTAGAATCGAGGAGCTCGCCAGGACTTAGAAGCCGGAATAAACAAGCGGGGATCCTGCCTTCTAGCTTCTAAATTCTCACTTCTCGCTTCCGCTTTTCAGCATTTCAATGACCGTCTCCAAATGAACTCCACGCGATCCTTTCACCAGGACTACATCGCCGGGTTCGAGCAACGCGCGACACATTTCCCCCGCCGACTTGGCGTCGGGGAAGAAGCGCGTATGCGAGAGCGGGAGTCCACCCTCGACGGCCCCTTCCAGGAAAAACTCGGCGGCGCCTTGCACGGCAATCAGCCAGTCCACGCCGCTCGCAGCACACTTTCGGCCCACGCCCCGGTGCAACTCCGGCGACGTAGGCCCCAGTTCCAGCATCTCCCCCGCCACCACGATGCGGCGGCGCGCCCCCGGCCAGCCAGCTAGTGTATCGAGCATGCTTTCCATAGCCAGGGGGTTGGAATTGTAGCAATCGTTGATGATCGTCACCTCACCCAGGAGTGTAAGAATTTCACTCCGCTGATGTAGATTTTTGAACCCCGCCAGCGCCGGCCCGATCTCCTCCGGGGGAATGTCAAAAACACTCGCCACGGCAATAGCGGCGAGTGCATTTTGGACATTATGTCTGCCCGGCAGCGGCAGGGTGAATTCCGCCGCCCAGCTAGCCGTGATCACCCGAAGCCAGGATTGGACGCCCGAGTCCCACTTTGCTTCCAGCGCCCGGAAATCCGCTTTTTCTGAAAATCCGAAAGTCGAAACTCGTCCGGGAAACCCCTCGGCAAACTTTCGCACGCGCTCGTCATCTTCGTTCAAAACCGCGACGGCACTCGGGCCCGTGGTCGCGAGATAATCGATCAACTCGCGTTTGGCCAGCGCGATCGCGTCGACTGAATCGAAGAATTGTAAATGCGCAGCGGCGACGTTGGTTACCACACCGATCTGCGGCTCGGCTAAGCGCGCCAAACGCGCAATCTCGCCGGAGGCGGACATCGCCAATTCCATCACTGCCACATCGTGCTCAGGTTCCAGCCCCAGCAGCGCCAGCGGCACTCCAAAGTCATTGTTCAAATTCCCCGGAGAGCGAAACACGTGAAGACGGCGGCTGAGAATGGCCGCGATCATTTCTTTCGTGGTGCTCTTTCCGGTGCTCCCCGTAACCGCCACGAGGCGCTTGCCCCACTTGCGGCGAACTGCGAGGCCAAGCATCTGGAGGGCACTTTGCGTGTCCGCAACCGCAATCAGAGCGGGCTGCCATTCAAGCGGCGCGCTGGCGTAAAAGGCGGCGTCGACGACGACGCCGGCAGCGTCGCGGTCGAGCGCTTGCCCCACAAACTGGTGCCCGTCGAAGCGCGGCCCGCGAATGGCGAAGAAAAGCTGGCCGGGCGCGAGCGAACGCGAATCAATCGAATATCCCGCAACGGGGCGGTTCGCCACGCCACAGGGCGCCCCTAAAAACGCGGCTACCTCTCCCATCGTTAACTTCATGTGTAGGCGTTCAGCTCTCAGCCTCAGTAAAGGGCCTAAGCCCATGGCTACTTTCTGTAGTCCATATCCGCCAGGACCTTGCGCGCCACGTCCCGGTCATCGAAATCGACCTTGCCTTCTTTGAGAACCTGATAGGTCTCGTGACCTTTGCCGGCCAGGACCACCACATCGCCCTTGCGAGCCTCCTCCAGAGCTTTGCGAACGGCAACGCCGCGATCGACTTCTGCGATGTAAGGCTTGCCGGTGCGCTGCAAGCCCACCAGAGCGTCTGCCATGATCAGCAACGGGTCCTCGCTGCGAGGATTGTCGGATGTCAGCACGACGAAATCCGCGAGCGTGCCTGCAACCTCTCCCATGCGTGGCCGCTTCGTACGGTCGCGTTCGCCCCCGCAGCCGAAAAGCACAATCAGGCGGTTATGAGTGAGTTCGCGGGCGGTCTTCAGGACGTTTTTCAGCGCGTCATCGGTATGGGCATAATCCACCACCACCAGGAACGGCTGCCCCTCGTCGATGCGTTCGAATCGTCCCGGCACCGCGTGAAGACTGGCGATGCCTTCCTCGATCTTTGTGCTGGCAATCCCCATGGCCACCCCCGTAGCAACTGCGGCGAGAATATTCGCCAAATTGGCGCGCCCCAACAGCGGAGAAACGATTTGCAGCTTCCCGATTGGGGTCGCGATGACAGCTTCCGTTCCCTTCGAACTCGACGTCACTTGCTTGGGAGTCACCTGGGGCTCGCCGTTCAAACC
This sequence comes from uncultured Acidobacteriota bacterium, assembly GCA_964501985.1. Classification (GTDB taxonomy): domain Bacteria; phylum Acidobacteriota; class Terriglobia; order UBA7540; family UBA7540; genus Bog-366. Next base: position 31,353 of record CAZCVY010000047.1, read on the forward strand.
ATAAGTCAGGCGATTGGCATACGGCAATTCCAGGAGCCGCGTACCCCACGGATCATCGGTGTTAATCACCGCCCAGTCAGGAGGCGCGGCGCCCAGTCCCTCAAAAAGGCGGCGCTTGGCCAGGAAGTAGTGCTCAAAGTCCTTGTGATAGTCCAAGTGGTCCTGCGTCAGGTTAGTGAACGCCGCCACGTCGAAATGAAATCCCCAAACGCGCTCCTGAGCCAGCGAATGCGACGAGACTTCCAGCACCGCAGCCTTGCCTCCCGACTTTACAAGTTCGGCAAAGTAGGAAAGCAGATCGAGCGACTCAGGCGTGGTATTTGTGGCTTCCTTGGTTTTGCCCCCCATCCGGTATTCAATCGTGCCGAAAACGCCGCTTAATATCCCCGAAGCGGCAAGTATGCTTTCCACTAGATAGCTTGTTGTGGTCTTGCCGTTGGTCCCGGTTATTCCAACGAGTTTGAGACGTTTTTCGGGATGACCGAAGATGATGCGGCCTGCGTCTGCCAAGGCCCGGCGAATGGCGGCCACCTGGACCCATCGCCCGGCCAGTTCGGGCGGGGCGGCCCGCTCACTGACCACTGCCACCGCTCCCCTTTGGAGCGCCTGGGGAATGTAAGCGTGACCGTCGGCCTTCTCACCATGAATAGCAAAAAAGAGCGTTCCCGTGCCGACTTCACGGGAGTTATAGGCCAACGAAGAAACTTCCGCTGAGGCGTCCACACTTGCGCGCAAAACCGGCAATTCTCTGAGTAATTCGCCTAGCTTCATTTCCCCCCGTTCATCGCGCCATGCGCACCCAAATGCGGGTACCGGCAGGTACCTTTGCGCCCGCGGCCGGGTCCTGTTCAACCGCCAGGCCGCTGCCCACCACGTTGAGGTAGAGGCCCAACTTTTCGCATTCCTGGGCAACGCGCCGCGCCGCCCAGCGGGAAAAATCCGGAACGGTTACCTGTGGGCCATCGCCCAGAACCACCGTATGAGAAGCCCGGCCCCAGTCATCAGAGCCGGATTGGGAGGTTCCGTCTGGCGAGCGTAGATCCGAAAGAGAAGCTCGTTGTACGGGCGATGTGGCAGCTCCGGAGGACTCGCGATCCGTAGGAAGGTATCCCGTCAAGACCCCGGGTTTCTGGTCCGGAATCCTCGCGGGTTTGGGGGTTGTAGTACGAGGCCACCTGGAGGGATTATCCTGAGGAACGTTCAAGTAACCAAGAGTCTGCTCTGCGATGGATCGGAATACCGGAGCTGCCACATCTGTGCCGTAATGTGCTCCCACCGGAGAATCGATGGCCACCAGAATCACCACCGCCGGGTTTACAACAGGAGCAAAACCGATGAAAGACCCTACAAATACCGATTTCGAATATGCGCCTCTGGCATCAATCTTCTGCGCTGTACCCGTTTTGCCGGCGGAAGTGTACCCGCCCAATTGCGCAGGCTTGCCAGTTCCACGGTCAACCACCTGGGCAAGGAGCTGGCGCATCGTCCCCGCCGTATGCGCGCTGATCACTCGGCGCCCTCTGGCGGGGGGCAATGGATCGTGGACGTTGCCAAGATAAATATCGTGAACAATACGAGGTTGAAGAAGTATTCCGCCATTGGCGATGGCCGAGTAAGCCGTGACCATCTGGATGGGAGTCACGCTTACTTCCTGCCCGATGGAGATCTCACCGATGGTAAGCCCGGACCAGCGGCTGGGCGGCTTCAGCAAGCCGCGCTCTTCGCCGGGCAGATCCAGATCGGTTTTCGCACCGAATCCAAAGGCCTGGACATAACGATAGAGGCGCTCCTCACCGAGCCGGAGACCCAGCTTGACAAAGCCTACGTCGCTGGAATAAGCCAGCACATCGGTAACGCTGAGGTCGCCGTAGGGCTTGTGGTCGTGAATCGTGTGTCCCGCCAGCACAATGCCGCCGTTCTGGCAGTTAATGACTTCGTCGGGATTGGTCAGCTTTTCTTCCAGCGCTGCAGACAGGGTTATGGATTTAAAGGTTGATCCCGGCTCATAAATCCATCCCACACCGCGATCCTCGCGCGCCACCGCGGGGCTCGCGTCAATCTTGTTGGGATCGAAGGTGGGTTGACTGGCAATGGCCAGAATTTCTCCCGTGTTGGGATTTTGCACAACCGCAACCCCGCCCGCCGCGTGTGCGGTCGCCACTTCTTCGGCAAGGGCTTTCTCCGCGATGTACTGGATTTTTTCGTCGATGGTCAGCACGACGTTTTTGCCGGGAATCCCCGCCCAATCGGTGCTACGAAAGGTGCGGCGGCGCGCGTCGGAAGCCAGCAGCACGCGGCCGGGCTTGCCCTTGATCTGGTCGTCGAGGGCGTATTCGATTCCCCCCAGGCCTTTATCATCGAGGCCGACGTAGCCAATGGTTTGCCCCGCTAAATCCCCCTTGGGATAAAAACGCTTGGTCTCGGTCTGGAAATAGATACCTTTCAAATTCAAAGCGCGAACGCGCGCAGCCTCCGCCGTCGTCACCCGGCGCTTGACCCAGCAGAAGGAGCGCGACGCCTGGAAGCGGTCGCGGAGGTCATCGGCATCCAAGGACAGGGAAGCGGCGAGCCGGGAAGCCGATTTTTGCGGCTCGGCAAGCTCGCTCGGCACGGCGAAGACGGACTCCACATCCATGCTCATCGCCAGGGGATTCATCTGCCGGTCATAGATGACGCCGCGCTGCGGCGCCACCTCAATGACTCGCTGCCGCTGACGTTGGGCGCGCGACTCCATATCCACGTACTGAATGACCTGAAAATAGTAGAGGCGGGCGGCAATGCAGATGAACCACAAAAAACAAACCGCGCCGACAATCAGCCGCCGCCGCTCCAGGCGTGACCGATCGGGCTTCGCCGCGCGAGAATCTGGCTTGCCTCGGCGCATTGCAGTTACGGCTCGTGTGAGGTGTCTCCGCTACCGACGGAGAAGTTACGTGCTAGCTCCGGACTTTCGGAGGCGTTCGCCGCGCGACCCCGGTCGCCTACCCAAATCACTTGCTGCGGGGTCAGTGTGACCATCCCCAGCCGCGTCCGCGCCAGCGTGTCGATCCTTTCAGGATCGGCGAGCGCCGCCCGCTCCAAGCGGAACTGATGGTTCTGCTCTTCCAGTGTCGCGTATTCGGCTTTGAGTTGTTCAACCTGATAGCCGTACCGCACGCACTGGAAATGCTGCCATGCGAACATGAGCACAAAAAGAAAAACCACGAAGCCCAATCCCAATAGACTGAAACATTCACGGCGACGCTCCCGGTCAACTTCTCGCACCACGTGGGAATTGTTGATTGGCTTCACAAAATAGAATTCCGGGAAATTCGCCCTGCCCGCGGCAGGCGCGTTTCTCGGACGCCGTCTGGAACCCGGTAATGTGACTGTTGTAGTGGCCATTTCTAAATTCCGGGATACGGGAAACGGGATACGGGGCACGGGAAGATCAATCGACGTGCCCCGTTCCCTATTCCTTGCCCCCTAATTCCTGTTCTTTTCTGCTGCGCGCAGCTTGGCGCTGCGCGCGCGCGGATTGATGTGTGCTTCCTCTTCCCCAGGACGAACCACTTTGCGCGTCAGGATGGTCGCCTGACCTTCATGCTGCCAGCGCCGGAAGCCTTGCTTCACCCGGCGGTCTTCGAGTGAGTGAAAGCTCAGGACCACGACTCGCCCTCCAGGCCGCAAGACCGAGAGCACCGTGTCCAGAAACTTGTCCAGATTTTCCAATTCCGTGTTCACAGCCAAACGCAGAGCCATGAAGCTGCGCGTGGCCGGATGAATTTGGTGGAGGCCCGCCCGGGAGGGGATCGCTCGCGTCACCACCTGCGCCAGTTCGGTGGTAATTTGATACGGACGGGCCTTCACAATGGCTCGCGCAACCCGGCGCGAGTGGCGCTCTTCCCCCAACTCAAAAAGAATGTCTGCCAGTTCCCGCTCGCTGGCGTGGTTCACCAGGTCGGCGGCGGTCGTCTCCGAGCCGGGATCCATTCGCATGTCGAGAGGTCCCGGTAGACCGAAACTGAATCCGCGCGCAGCGTCGTTAAGCTGCATGGAGCTCAAACCCAGATCCGCCAGCACTCCGTCCGCCGGCGGCAATCCGCTGGCGGCGTGCAACGCATCGATTCGCGCGAAATTCCCTTGCTGCATCATCAACTTCTCGCCAAATCCCGCCAGCTTTTGGCTGGCCACTTCCAGCGCCCGGGGATCGCGGTCAAGGCCTAAGAGCCTGCCGGTTTCGAGCCGCTTCAAGATTTCCTGCGCATGCCCACCGCCCCCCAGCGTCGCATCGATGTAGATTCCGTCCGGCCGCACATTCAGGAACTCGAGGGCCTCGCGAACCAGCACGGGAATATGGAGAGCCTTACTCGGCTCGGTTGCGCCCCCCATTTCCTTGTTCCCGCTGGACTGGTCATTCATCACCGTCGGTCAAACTGCGTAGGCCAGATTAGTCAATTCCCAAATCGTCCAGGCCGGCTCGATCCTCGTCGGAGATCGGTTGAGCCATCGGCTCGCGCTTCCGCTCGATGCTCGTGACTTCCAAGTATTCCACTCGACCCATCACCGCAACCTCTCCCTGCATGCCGGCTCTTTCGCGGAGAAGTGCGGGAATCAATACTCGGCCGTTACCGTCCCCACGGGCAGTCTGTCCCCAATAGTTGGTGCGTTCGAGGAACAGCCTCTTCACCTTGTTCTGTTCTTTTTCTCCACGCACCGGAACCATGCTCTCTTCGATCTTGATCCATACGGGAAGGGGATAAATCCGCACCGAGGCTCCATCCAAGCTGGTGACAAAATAGTCCACTTCCGCGCCGTACTTCTCGTCCAGGATCTCTTTGAAGGCCGTTGGGATCTTTAACCGGCCCTTATCGTCCACGGTCGCGGTGATATTGCCCCTAAACATTTACCTTGCCCGCGTGCCTTTCAGCGCCAAATTCCCGATTAAATTCAGTAGCTACCCACTTTTTCCCACTAATACCCACCGAATCTACAGTCGTATATGATTCTTGTCAAGAGTTTTTTTATTTTTTTTAATGAGTTGGAATTAGCAGGTATTCCGACCACCGAACGGAGCCACTTAACTACAGAGTATCATCAATAATTTGTGGGAGTAAAGACGATTTTCGACCGTGCCCTAACTTGGAGAATGACCTACCGCACTCCAAGATGTTCTCGGCAACAGTGGTGGGTGAGCCAAGTAAGTCATTCCCCAAGTTAGGACACCACCCGATTCTCGGGCAATAATGTTGATTATTTTTGGGGATTCCACGATCACTTCTGCTCTTGGCCAGGGTCAGGCGGGGTGAGCAAACGTTCCGGGGCTATTCGCCGAGGCTTTCCATTTTGATTTGCGTTCTTTGCTGGCCTGCGACAATGCGCGGCGCACTCCCTCGGCGTCGAAATCGGTAGTGTAAACCGGGGTCCCCGGTTGTTGACGCCAGGATTCGTTAAGGCCGCCAGCATCGAGGGCGTCAAATCCGAGTTGGTCCACCAGCCGCATTACAATCTCTTTTGCGCGTGCGTCATCGCCGGCTACGGGCAGACCGATTCGTCCTGGGCTGCCAGCCGGGCGGCCGCGCTCCAGCAGGTGCTGCGCGTAGATATTATTGAACGCCTTGATGACGGGACGGCCGAGTTGACGTTCCACCCATCGACTTTCCTCCACGCCCGATTCAATTTCACTGATGCGGCCGTCGCGCTCCCGCGGGTAGTAATTGCCCGTGTCGATGACGACGACATCATCGGGCACGCCGGCGAACAAGTCTCTGGGCAGATTCGGAATCTTTCCTTCTGGAATCGTCACCACAACCAACTCGCCCGCTCGCGCCGCGTCCTTGGCGCTGACGGCCTTCGCTCCGGTCTCCTTCACGATATCTGCGAGCGATGCGGGTCCGCGCGAATTCGCAATGGATACCTCATGCCCGAGTTGAGTCAGCCGGCGTGCCAGAGTGCCGCCGATTTGCCCTGCGCCAATGATCCCAATTTTCATGTCCGCTCTTCTCCTTGGAAGCATTTTGGGGCCCATATCTACCAATATGAGGCGTAGCTCCGCCTTCCACCCGGCATCGGAGCCGCCAAGATGGCGGCGCTACGCCTGTAGGTGAGATGTCGAAATTCGGGCTTTGGTTCCACTTGAAAAGTTCTCGACAAGGCGCGACGGGGGACGGGTAAATCTGCGCGTCGTTACGATAATGCTTTTCACTTGATGTTAGAATCCACCCTGGGTCTGAGGCGGACGCAGGGCAGGGAAACTTCTTTTAGCGACGAGGTGGCGCGATGGCGGAAGTGAAGATTGCTAGCGGCTCAACCGAGCTGCCAGTCTATGTAGCAACGCCCCAAGTGAGTCCACCGTGGCCGGGTGTCGTCGTTCTCCACGACGTCATGGGAATGACTCGCGACCTCAGGGATCAAGCCGACTGGCTGGCGAGCGAAGGATTCTTGGCGGCGGCGCCTGACCTATTCCACTGGGGCGGGAAAATAAAGTGCCTGAGGACGATCTTCCGCGACGTGCAAGCTCTGCAGGGCAGGACGTTCGACGAGATCGAGGCCGTCCGCGCTTGGCTCGCCGGCCAGGAGGGCTGCACGGGCAAGATCGGCGTCATCGGCTTTTGTATGGGAGGCGGTTTCGCCTTGCTCCTCGCCCCCGGCCACGGCTATTCCGCATCGAGCGTGAACTATGGCATGGTTCCAAAGGACGCCGACACCTTCCTGCGCGGAGCCTGCCCGATTGTCGGAAGTTATGGCGCCCGGGATCTCTCCCTCCGCAGCGACCCCGCTCGCCTGGAGCGGGCTCTTACCGCGGTTGGCGTGGACCACGACGTGAAGGTGTATCCTGATGCCGGCCATGCGTTCCTCAACAAGTATGACCGGGCAGAAGTGCCGACGCTGATGGTGATCATGGCCCAGTTTACCCGGGCTGCGTACCACGAGCCCTCAGCCCAAGACGCGCGCCGCCGCATCATCGCCTTCTTCAATGCCCACCTCAAGTCGTAATTGGCTTTCGCATCAGCAAACTTCCATTCATCTCATCTCTGGTTCGCGTGACGAATCGAATCCGGGCGATTGGTAGAGAAATCGTATTGCGCAGGACCGCACTCCACATCGAATCCCCGGATTGCCTGCGGCGGTCTCACCCACGCTTCTCGCCCGCGGCTGACCGGCTTCAATCCACCACGGTCTCCTTCACTTACACTTGCACCACCGAGCTTCCTTGGGGACCTGGACCTGCACACCCTGGTACCCGTCGAATGAAATACAAAGTTCCGAGGACTTGTAGTCAGCGAATCGAAACCAAAAGGACTGAATTGGCTTGCCATCGGAAATCACGATGAGTAGGTGTCGCTGGGTGATTTCAAGGCCTTCAATCTTGAGGCAGTCCTTATGTGGCCAAAGGACTACCTTCCCTTTGTCGATTCTCACCGAGAGAGTCGCCGGATTGTACATTTGGCCTGGGGAGACCCCGGTGGGTCGTATGGCGGAATTTGAGCCGACGCAAACCGATCCTCGCGCCTGTCCACCCGCACGCACTGGGTGCAGCAGGAATGAGATCGAAAATGCCATCACAAGGGGTAATGAGCGTATTGCTCTGATGTTGACGATCATGGCCAGATTTTAGCTCAAAGTAGCATCCACCTGGCATAAAAGAAAGAACTCGCCAACACGGACAAGACGCTCACCTGTCAGCGCCAATTGCGCGGCATTCCTCCGCCGTGATATGGTTTCCCCGCATTAGTGAGCCAGCGTTCCATATGGATACTGGAAGGCACGGTGGGCATCTTGCCTATGACCCCGGCACGGCCTCGATGGCCGCGCCACACCGGAGGGAAGAAACAACATGTCGATGAAGATGACCAGACGAACCGCATGCAAGCTGATGGCGGCGGCACTCCCCGCCATGAAGCTCGCGGCGGCACAACACGAACCAGGATCCGGAATCGAGATCGAGCGCGGGCCCTTTGAGGGAACCAGGGAATCCTTGAGTAAGTATGAAATCCCCGAATGGTTTCGCGACGCCAAGTTCGGCATCTGGGCGCACTGGGGCCCGCAATCCGCCATCGAAGCAGGCGATTGGTATGCCCGGAATATGTACATGCAGGGGTCCGATCAAAACATCTATCACATGGAAACCTACGGGCATCCCTCCAAGTTTGGCTACAAGGATACGATTCCCCTCTGGAAGGCGGAGCAGTTTGATCCCGCGTATCTCATCGGCCTCTATAAAAGGGCCGGCGCGAAATATTTCATGAGCATGGGGGTGCATCACGATAACTTCGACATGTGGAATTCCACCCATCAGCCTTGGAACGCCGCCAACAAAGGGCCGAAGAAAGACATCATCGGCATGTGGTCCCACGCGGCGCGAGACGCCGGGCTGAAGTTCGCCGCGAGCGACCATCTGTGGATCACCTACAAATGGTTTTCGGTGAATCACGGCCACGATAAAACAGGCCCCTACGCCGGAGTGCCCTACGACGGTGCCGATCTCGCCAACTCCAGTCTGTATGTCGACTCCGACCAGGTCTGGGGAGAAAACCTGGATTGGGACGAAACCGGCATCCCGCTTTGGTGGAAGCGTCATTGGTTCATGCGGATCAAGGATCTGATCGACAAGTACCAGCCGGATTTGCTCTACACTGATGGTCCGCTGCCCTTCGAGGAATATGGGTTAAGCCTCGTGGCGCACCACTACAACCTGAGCGCGAAGAAAAACGGCGGGAAGCCTGAAACCATTTACACCACCAAGCGCCCGGGAGACACTGAGCATGGCACCGGAGTGATGGACGTCGAACGCGGCATCGTGGCCGACATCTGGCCGCGCCCGTGGCAAACCGACACGTGCATTGGCGACTGGCACTACAAGCGCGGCATGAAGTACAAGACGCCCAAGACCATCATCGACATGCTGGCGGACATCGTCAGCCGCAATGGCAACCTCATGCTGAATTTTCCGCTTCCGGCGCGCGGCACGTTGGACGAGGAAGAATTGGGTATCCTTGCCGAGATCACAAAATGGATGAGCGTTAACAGCGACGCCATCCACGCCTCCCGCCCGTGGAAGATTTATGGTGAGAGTCCGGTGGTAGCCGCGGCCGCGAGTGACGCCGCATTTAATGAGGACAAACGGAAGGATCTGACCGCGGCGGACGTGCGCTTTACCACCAAGGGTCAAACGCTATACGCCTTTGTGATGGGTTGGCCAGAATATCAAGCCGTCATCCGCCCCCTGGCCACGAATACCGGATTGCACGTAGGTAAAATCGAGAACGTTGAACTCCTCGGCTTCGACGGCAAACTTGAATGGTCGCAGGATAACTCGGGCCTGAAGGTGCTGGTGCCCGCGCAGAAACCCTGCGATTACGCCATCGTCTTCAAAATCACCGGCGCAATCTCAAGTTGACATGTTGGAGCGGCCTTCGTACCGCAGGGCTCGCTCTCTAGCCCTGCGGTTTTTCAAGGCGACCTCGCCTCGTCCTGCCGAACTCTGGACACAGGGTCGGCGTTGGGATGCGGGGCATGTGCGAGAGAAGAACCCCGGACCCCGAAGCCTGGGAACGGCGCTACAGATCTTTGTTGCCGATTTACGAACTGCGGAGTGGTGCGGACGGCGCTCAACTCCGCGCTACCGCTTTTCGCTACCAGCCCAACCGCGGCGTAGGGCCTCGTGCCTGCCCACTCCGGGGCCAATTCGGCCACCCGCGGACGGCCCACGAGGTGTACGGTATCATGACATCCTTTACAGGTTGTATCAGGAC
>CAZCVY010000048.1:0-40031 GCA_964501985.1 uncultured Acidobacteriota bacterium
GCGATCCAGTCGCGGCCCTTTTCGGCCCTCAACTTCCCACAACCCCGTATATCGGATTTAGCTTCCCGGCCCGGTCCACAGTATTATGGATTAAGTTGGCCAGCGTATCCGGCGGCCACGATGTTGCTCTGGACCGCTTCCATGGCCTGATTGTCGGGCATTCCCCTGGTCATCACACCCTCAAAGAAGTAGCCCTGGGCCCAATTGCTGTTATCGCCCCCGATGCCAAGGATGATGGCTCCTTCCTGTCGCATGGGCTGATAGCCGCTGGGAAGAGGGATGACGCCGGTACTGGTCAGGGTTCCGGACTGGGCGTTGCCCTGGTAGATTGCGTAGGTGTGCTGACCGTCGCTCGAGCCCATGTCGGTGACGAAGGTGGTGCCGGCGGGAACTTTGAGGTGGCCGTAGATGCCGTCCTCCATGTCGAGCCCTGCGTCGGGACTGCATGGGTTGCCGTGACACATGATGTTGATGGCGTCCATGTGGCCCGCTCTGTTGTCGAGATTGTTGGTCTCGCCGTTGCCGAAGTCGAAGCAACACTTTTCGTTGAGATTGAGGGCGGAGGTAACCATGTAGACGCCCTCGGGCTGACCGTTGACCGCTGTTTGTTTCGGATTGTCGTTGCGGTAGCCCATGCCAGGGGAGATGGCAATGCCGTAGACCTTGTGTCCGGCGATGATTGCGGAGAGAGCGGTGGCTATGGCGGGGATGTCGTAACCCTTGGGGCCGGGTCCGCGTGCGGCGCCGCCTGGAGGCGCGGGCGTGAGGTCGTTGTGGTTGGCTGACTGGTCGTAGAGTTTGGTAATGGTGCAGGACGTGTCGGCGCAGAAGGTATCCTGCGCGGCGGCGTTGGCGTAGCCGTCGGGGAGGAGGCCGATGTTGGTGTGGGCTTTATCGGACTGCCGCGTGACCTGGTAGACCGGCCCAGTGTAGGCGCTGTACAGGGCGCGGGTGGTGCTGAAGGCGACAACACAGGGAGTCGTGGATGCGTAGAGGTCGCACGGACGAGGTGTGATCGTTTGCGCTGAAGCGACGCCGACCGGAGTGATCGCGACAGCGAGAAAAATAATTGTAGGTGACAGGATTCTTCCGAACAACGAATGTGATTTGAGCTGCATGGAATCCTCGTGAGTTCCTTTACTTTATTGGTTTCGCTTTTCTGCCTAACAGTTTATCAGGACATGAGCCAGGATGCATTGCACGCGGCCGGTGTCAGCCGTTCAACGCCTTATCTTAACGCGTATGGGGTTAGGGTTTAGGGGCTGGCACAAGGCCTCTCTGCGTCCGGCATCGTGCCGACGGAGCAGGCCGAGCTTTGTTGGCCCTGGCTGGGATGGGATCACCCGCGAAATGTTCCTCGAATGATCTGCCGCCGGTTGGAATTCATCTGCCCAAAGATAAATAAATCGACCCGACAACAGACATTTGGTCAGACCCGTCTCTATTATGGTTGGTATATTGCTAGCATAGTATATGGACAACTCTTTTTGCGTGGAAACTCGCAGGCCAGAGGCGCGGGCTAGGGTTCGCCACGAAATGTAGGCTGAGAACGGTAGCTGGCGGCCCGCAGAGGGTACGTGGGCAGAACGCGACTTCGACTGTAGCGGGCAGAACACCTGCCCGTGAATGGGGCGTTGCCGGGACGGTCATGGCACGCGGGATGGCGCCGCAACGTCCCAGGAACCCACGATGTGTCAGAAACTAAAGGCTGTTAGCTCTGAAGTACGGAAATCGACTTGAAATGTAGGTCATTGAAATAAAATGGGTTAAGTAATTCACCGTTGTGAAGCCGAGGATAAAAAGGGGAATAAAAAATGAAGGCTACTCCCACGATGTTATTGAAAACACATGGAGAAAAAATGTCAGTCTTGGCTACTCCCACGATGTTGATGATAATAAAGGACCTAATGTAGGTATGCCACGATGTTGATGATAACAAATGTAGTTCCTGAAAATACCGAGAACGCGTGCCGAGTTCGAGACGCTACCCGAGGCAAGGCTCTGAGTCGGGCGGAGCAGCCTTCAGAGCGTCCGGCCCTCACTTCGAAGGGGAGAGATGTTGGGGGTCCTAGCCACTGAAAGGAGGTATGGCTGGAACGGTCACGCCACAAGGGCCGGAGCACCACATTATCCCTGCTGGTAGCCATTATATGCCAGAAACAAATGGATTTAGCTGTGTCGATCCGAAATCTTGAAAAGACGTATGTTGCTGAAAATAGAATGGTTAAGATTCAATGGTTGCCGGGCACCGAGAAAAACGGAATAAAAAAAATACGAGCAAAGCCAGAATGTTATTGAAAACAAATGGTGAAAAAATCTCAAAAATCAGCCATGCCATTATGTTGATGAAAATAATGGACCTATAGGTGTGAAGCCATTATATTTAGGAAAACACGGGAGATAGGCGTCGGAGTCGGAAGGGAAGAGGTTAGCTGATTGATCGTTAGTACCAAGTACTAATGGGCCATTGAACGCGGTCAGTGCTCAGTGGAAAGTTACCATGTGCAAGAGAGATCAAAAGTTGGACTGGTGTCCTGGATTGAACGTAGCGCCGCCATCTTGGCGGCTCCGGTGCCGGCTGGAAAACGGCGCTATGCTGGCCGACCGGATATGGCCCACATGGCGCACGACCACACCTCGACGATCGACAATACATAAGTGCGGAATGCATCAAACCGGGGACTTCACGAATGGTCGAAGGCACATTGCAAATCGATGGCGGCATTGCCAGAAAGGTTAAAACTCCTTGACCCTGCCGGTGGTTTCGACAAGAATAGGCTTGCAGGTAGACGTGCGCAATGAGCCCACAGACGAAGCCTCCCAGCAGGGAGCGAGGTCGGTCGCTTGAACTCGAATGGACGACCATCTCCTACCGCACGATTGCGATATATCTCATTCTGGCCATCTTGCTGGTTTCGGGCATTGTATACCTCATTTCACCGCACTTTATTGTCAACACGGCCATGAAGGTGTTGGAATCGGTGGCCGCCAACCCCACCATCCCGCAATCGGTCGGGGGTGGACGGAAGGAAGCGCACTTCGTGAATGTGGACGGCAACGTACGCGTTAAGAAGGCTGCCTCATCGCAGTGGATGCCGGCTGATTACAACACCAGCCTGGAAAAGGGCGACTTCGTGCAAACGGGGGCGGACGGGGTGGCGCGGATTATTTTTGCCGATGGGACCAATTACACTTTGAAGCCCGACGCGCTTATTGCCGTGGAGGAAAGCCGCGAGGACCCGGTGACCCGCGCCACGAAGGTGGCCGTCCAGGTGACCTCGGGAGCGGTGGACTTGGCGACGGGCCACTTTGAAACTCCGGGATCGACCTCGCAAGTCTCCTTTGCCGACGCGGTGGCGAGTTTGAACGAACAAAGCCGCGCCGCGGTCCGCAACGATCCGGACAAAAACGTCCACGAGATTACGGTGGATTCGGGCCAGGCGGAAGTCACCCGCGGCTCGACCAGCGTTCAACTGGGTCAATACGAGCAGGTGACCTTTGCCGCCGAGCAGCCGGGCTTGGTGCGCAACAAGATGATTGCGCCTCCCGCCCTACTCACGCCACAGAACATGGAGCTGCGGCAGGTTGCCGATCCGAAATCCACGCAAATGGACTTTAGCTGGACGGAGGTGCCGGGGGCTGTAGCGTACCATTTGCAAATATCTCCCTCGGTTATGCTTGCCAATTTTGTGGTGGACAAGAAAGTGACCGGACGGACCTCCGTTACCCTCTCCGGGCTGGAGGAGGGAATTTACTACTGGATGGTCAGTGCCATTGATGCGAAAGGCGTCGAAAGCCAGCCGAGTCAGGCCAACCGGTTGAACCTGTTGCGCCAAGTCTCAGGGAACCAAGCTTACTTGGAAGTGACCAAGATGATCCAGCACGGCAAAGTCGTCGAGGTACAGGGGAAAACCGAACCTGGCTCGACGGTGATCATCAACAACGAGCAAGTTTTTTCGATCTTACCGGACGGTACTTTCCGGGGCTTTACTTCCCCGCTAAACACCGGCTCGAACCAGATCTCAATCACCGCACAAGACCGAAAGGGCGATACTAATACGATTCGAAAGACCGTCGTGATTGAATGAGGCGGCCCGCGTTGGTCACCCCGGTCCATCAGTGCAGGAGCTCAAAAGCGAATGAACCTCCGTTCTCTATTTAGTGTTTTTTCCTCCGACCTTGCCATTGACTTGGGAACTGCTAACACCCTCGTCTACGCTAAGGGCAAAGGTATTGTGGTCAACGAACCTTCGATTGTGGCCATTAACAAGGTTAATGGGGATGTCGAAGCCGTGGGGCGCGACGCTAAAGAGATGCTCGGCCGCACCCCCGGCAACATTGTCGCCATCCGCCCCCTGAAGGACGGTGTCATCGCCGACTTTAAGGTGACGGAAAAGATGCTGAATCACTTCATCAAGAAGGCCCACAACCGCACCATGTTCGTCCATCCGAGAATCGTCATCGGCGTTCCTTCGGAAATCACCCAGGTGGAAAAACGCGCGGTGCAGGATTCCGCCATGCGCGCCCGGGCAAGCGAGGTCTTTCTGGTTGAGCAGGCGATGATGGCGGCCATTGGCGCGGGTTTGCCCATCACGGAGCCTTCCGGCAGCATGATTGTGGATATCGGGGGCGGCACGACCGACATTGCCGTCATCTCCCTTTCCGGAATTGTCTATAGCCGCTCCGTGCGCGTAGCTGGAAACGAGATGGACGAGGCCGTCACATCTTACTTGAAGCGCAAGTACAACCTGCTGATCGGCGAGCGCACCGCCGAGCAGATCAAGATTGAGATTGGTTCAGCGTATCCGCTGGAAAAACCCTTGACCATGGAAATCAAGGGGCGGCATCTGCTGGAAGGCATTCCCAAAACGATTACCATCGATGACTCGGAAATTCGGGATGCCCTCTCCGAATGCGTTTCGACTATTCTCAACGCCATCCGCGTCGCATTGGAGCGGACTCCGCCGGAACTCTCGGCCGACATTTCCGACCGCGGAATCGTCCTGACGGGCGGCGGAGGCTTGCTGAAGAACCTCGACAAACGGATCCGCGAGGAGACCGGTTTGCCGGTTTCGATCGCCGACGACCCGCTGGCTTCGGTGGTCTTAGGCACAGGTAGAATGTTGACAGATTTTGACTTGTTACGCCGGGTGGCGATAGAATGAGGCGGATTCTTGTCAGTTTCCCGTAGTCCGCGGCTCCGTATAGACAATCTGCCCTAATGTTCTAAACGTGTCCGGACGAAGATAAGTATCAGGAGGACCTGGCGGTCACGAAGCTGGTTCGGCCGACCGCCGCCCGTCGGAAACGTACTTCGGTGGGGCGACTGGCCCTTAATGACGGCTTTCTGCCACGGACCCCGGACAGTGGTCCACGGACGTTTTTATGGTATTTGATCCTAATTCCCCGGACACGTCGCGCCCGGTCGCAGTCCTGACCCCAGACGGGATTGGTGTGGGAGCCATCGTCAATCGGCATCGGCCCCTGTTTGCCCTCTTGTTGGTGGTAACCGCCCAAATCCTGCTGCTTTCGCTCCAGATCATTCGCAATCACCATGTGCGGCTCATCCGCTATTGGGCGGTTCAGGCGTTCGACCCCTTTGAGCGCTCGCTCGGCGGGCTTATAAATGTTTCCTCGACCGCGTACAAAAGCTACCGTCACCTCTGGACCGCGGAACAGGAGAACCAGGAACTGCGACTCCAGCTTGTGGCTGCGCAGGCGCAAGTCCAGCGCTTGGGCCAGGAAGCGGGGGAGGCGGAACATCTGCGGACGCTGCTGGGCTTTAAAAACCAATTAGGTTTTCAAACCGTGTCGGCGGAGGTCATTGCCTCCAGTCCCGGGGAGAACTCCAACGCCATCTTTATCGACAAAGGTTCGGATTCCGGGCTGACCAACGACCTTGCCGTTATTATTCCAGAAGGGGTGGTTGGGAAAATCGTGGCTATTTTCCCGCATAGCGCCCAGGTGCTGCTGGTCACCGACTCCTCCAGTGGTGTAGGAGTATCCCTTGCCCAGAGCGGAGTGCAAGGCATCCTGAAGGGGGGCAGCAACAATTTCTGTGACCTTCACTACGTCATGAACGATGAGGCGGTAAACCGCGGGGACCAAGTGGTGACTTCCGGGCTCGACCAGGTCTATCCCAAAGGCTTGCCCGTCGGAACCGTAGTGAACGTGGGAAATGGCAATATTTACAAAACCATCAACGTAAAGCCCTCCGTAGACTTGAATCGCCTGGAGATGGTTCTGGTGGTCCTGAAGCCGGCGGCCGCAGAGCAACAAGCCATGAATGGGGCGCGGTAGGTGGTGGACCGGAACAGGTCGTTCAAGCCGCCTCCTGTCTGCGGCATGCTGTGTGCAGTGTTTCGGATAAGCTAATCCGCTGATGCCAGTTACCACCCATCGTCCGATCGCGGTTTTTAAAATTCATCCTGCCATCCTCTCCGTTGCGGCGCTGGCGGCGCTGCTGTTGCAAACGCTTCTGCCACTGAAACTGCCTGTGGCCCGCCTGATGGATTTCCCTTTGCTCATCCTCATCTACTTCGCCCTGATGCGGCGCGACAGGATGTTTGGTATAGGCCTGGGCACGGGGTTGGGCCTGCTTCAAGACACCCTCACCCACGGCTACATCGGAATCTTTGGGATTGCCAAGGCCATTACGGGATATCTCGCCGCTTCCGCAAGCACGCGCTTTGAACTGGAGTCGCTCGTCACCCGAACGGTGCTGACGGGAGTGTTTGTACTGGTTCACAATCTCTGCCTCTACGGTCTCCAACACGTGTTGCTGGAGGCGCCTCCGCCATTTCAACCCATCGCCACTGCCAGCGCCGTCATGATGAACGTTGCCCTTGGCCTGATCCTGTTTCAGATTCTCGATCGCTTCCGGCGCCCCGCCTAAGGACCCGGGGGCCCGCGACGATGGGCGTGGATCAGACCTACCGGCAAGGCGTCGGTTCGGTCTTGGAAAGGAGGGCGTAAAGCAGGTTGCTGAATCATGGCTATTCCTCGATGTTTTCTTGAGCCTGCGACGTGTTAGAATCCCCGGCTGGTTTCGTTCGGCCCTGCAGGTTTCATAGGAAGTCTCAAGGAGGATGGTTTCATGCCTAGACCCACGACATTCGGCGTCATCATTGGTAATCGAGGTTTCTTTCCCGATGTATTGGCTCGTGACGGCAGGGAAGAGGTCCTGCGCGTCTTGGAGAAGGAGAGTTACGGAAGCGTCTGCTTGAGTCCACAGGATACCAAGTATGGCGCGGTGGAAACGCTTCAGGATGCCACCAAGTGTGCCGACCTCTTTCGGCAGCATCGCGAGGAGATTGACGGCGTGCTCGTCAGCCTGCCGAACTTTGGCGACGAGCGTGGAGTGGCGAATTCTCTCCGCATGGCGGGGCTGGAGGTCCCGGTATTGGTACAGGCTTTTCCTGACGAACCTGGAAAGATGCTCATTAACACCCGCCGCGACAGCTTCTGCGGCAAGATTTCGGTCTGCAACAACCTGTGGCAATACGGAATCAAGTTTACGTTGACCTCCGGGCATACCTCGGCGCCCGCTTCAGCAGCTTTCCTTGCCGATCTGAAATCCTTTGCCGCCACATGCAGGATCGTCAAAGGGTTGAAGAACCTCCGCGTCGGAGTGTTGGGGGCACGCCCATCGGCCTTCAACACCGTCCGGTTCAGCGAAAAATTGATGGAACGGCATGGCATTTCCGTCGAGACGCTCGACCTTTCGGAAGTCTTCGGCCGAATTGGCCGGCTTGCCGATGATGACCCGAAGGTTAAGGCCAAGCTCGAGGGCATCCATGGATACGTTTCGACACAGGGAATTCCTGCGGCTCCACTGGTGAAAATGGCGAAGTTCGGCGTGGTTGTCGACGGCTGGATGCAGCTCAACGCGCTGGCGGGCTCATCGGTTCAATGCTGGACCGCCATGCAGGAATTCTTCGGCGTGGTGCCTTGCACGCTGATGAGCATGATGTCGAATAGCCTGATGCCCAGCGCCTGTGAAACCGATATGATCGGCATGATCGGCATGTATGTCCTGCAACTTGCCGCCGACGCCCCCAGCGCCATCGTCGATTGGAATAACAACTACGGCGAGGATCCGGACAAGGCGGTCATTTTCCACTGCTCCAACCTGCCCAAGCACTTCTTTGAAGACCTTAAGATGGACTTCCAGGAAATCATCGCGGGCTCGGTGGGGAAGGCGAACACGTTTGGGACCGTGGTGGGATCCCTCAAAGCGGGTCCGCTCACCTATTGCCGCGTCTCTACCGACGACCTCCACGGCCAACTGCGGGCCTATTGCGGCGAGGGCGAAATCACCGCGGATAAGCTCCAGAGCTTCGGCGGGTACGGCGTGGTAAAAATCGCCGGACTGCAAGCGCTTCTGCAATACGTTTGCAAGCACGGATTCGAGCATCACGTAGCCGTCAACCGCAGTCATTTTGGACGCGCCGTTGCAGACGCTCTGGGTAATTACAAAGGGTGGGAAGTCCGTCACCACGGGGCCTGATTTTGGGGGCCGTCCTTACGCTATTTTTGACTCGACTTGGGCTAGGGATAAAGATGTCTAAATCGACTGATAATTAACGGGTCGCCTTTTTATCATCATAAAGATATGATCTCTTAACGCTGGCTGTAGCTGGGCCCCAAATGGTTCTGATTTCGGGTTTCACATGTAGGCCATCCATGGGGAACATTTAGTCGTATTGCTTTTTGCCTCTTCCCGATGATAGCATTTAGGTTCTGCTCTAGTTACGAGGGAGACTTCTTATATGCAAAGCGCCTACCCGCTTTCTCGTTGCCCCGCTTGCAAGAAGGCGTTCCGGATGGAAATTACGCGCCTGGCGAGTCCGTCGCCAAACTTGGGGCAGCTTGTCTGTCCGCACTGCGGAATGAAATTCCAGCGTTTCGATCCCCAATATTTGAAGGGGCCAAGTCCTCAGGCTGTCGCCCGGTAGCTCCTAGAACGTTGACTCAGTCTTTGCTTCCGATCCCATCGGGCCCATGGCAGGCAGGAGGTGAGGTGTGCCTTGCGTCTGATGGGGGATCGAGCTCAAGGCGAACGACCGATTTGCGTACCTTGCCTTGGCGATTGATTGGCTCCGCTGGTGCACCAACCCCCTACCCATTCCGTAGCGGCTGGCGTTACAATTTATTACATGACGCCCTCGGGCTACGGCCGCGCTGGCTGGCGCGCCATCGTTATACAGTTCCTGATCCTCTTGGGGCTCTTTGCCCTTTACAGGGTATATCTCCCATACCACGAACGCGATTTGGCTAGGCGTACGACCGCCGAACGAGAACAGAAGATCAACGCCTTTTTTCAGGACGCGGTGATGGTGGACCCGACGCGTGAAATCTCTGTCCCGGTGGACGGGGCAATGGTAAAACGCCACCCCCAAAAGTTGCGCTTGACGTTTTCTCCGCCGGAAGCGGAATCAAAACTGGGTGTGCCCGATGCGTCTACTACAGACTTTGGCGGCGGTCAGCATCTGACCTGGCTGGGCAAAACGCACAAACTTGAAGCTTCGTTCAATTCCGGCCATCTCTATTGCCTCGCCCTCGAAGACCGCGCGACAGGTCATGGCGTGCTGGTTTATGAATCACCGGAGTCGTGGCACCCGTATTGAAGGTATGTAGAGGGCAGCAACCAGGAGGCAGCCTGAGCGCGGCTGAGCGCTCCGTCCAAAAAGGCTGTTGGCTGAAACCGGATGTTGGGGGCTGACGACTTGACCCCGCCTCAATCGTTTGCGGTGAGCTCGTAGATTTTCGCCTCGAGGAAGAGGTTGAATAACACGGGATCGAGAAGCCGCGACTTCACGTCATCCTCGATAATCTGGAGCGCACGCTCAACCGGCACGGCCGGTTTGTAAGGCCGGTCGCGGGCGGTGAGCGCATCGAAGATATCGGAGATGGTCATCATCTTGGATTCGAAGGGGATCTCCTCACCATTAAGGGGCATGCCGTAGGGATAACCCGAGCCGTCTAGCTTTTCATGGTGGGCCCTCGCGATCTCGGGGATGCGCTTTAACTCCTTGGTCCACGGAATCTGGCTCAGAAAGCGGAAACTGTGAATGACGTGCGATTGCATCTCCCGCCACTCGTCAGGGTTCAGGCTGCCCTTCCTAATCGAGAGGAACTCCAACTCCTCCTGGGTCAGCAGCGGCTCAGAGGGGCCGGAAGGATCGTCAAAGCTCCATCCAGCGATTTGCACGAGCTTCTCCGAAGTTTTTTCGGGCAACACCGTTGGCTCATTGGCCGCATGAATGTCTTTCAGGAAATCATCCAGGGTTTGGACCTCCCTTAAGTGATCGCTTTCAATCAGGCCGAAACACTCCTCGTGACCTTGATTGCCATTCCACAAGACGTGGCCGAGCTTCTTACGGCACGCATCAAGCTCCAGGCATTTGCGAATGTACTGGAACCGCTTATGTATCAGTTCGAGCTGTTGTGGGTAAAGCTTCTTGGCTTTGACCAGGACCTCTTCCCGCACGCCCACCTTGCCGAAGTCGTGCAGGATCGACGCGTAACGAATCTCGCGAATGTCTTCCTTGGTGAAATGGATGTCTTTGTAAGGGTCGGAGTCCGCGCGGTCCACCGTTTCCGCCAGGGCCACGGTGAGCTTGGCTACGCGCTTCGAGTGGCCGGATGTGGAGGGGTCGCGCGATTCAATGGCGGTCACCGAGGCGTCTACGATGCCCTCTAAAAGCTTCTCCCGCGCGGCGTAGAGCTGGTTGTTTTCCAGTGCCACCGCCGCCTGGCTTGCCAGCGACCTCGCTAGATCCTGGCTCTGCTGCGAAAACGGTCCGACTTCCTGCCTGACTACTTTGGTCGAGGTCAGTTTCACGCCGGGATGCTTCTTGGAGTTGATGAGCTGAAGCACCCCGATCACTTCGTCTTTCTGATTCTTCATGGGAAGTACGAGCATCGACTTGGTGCGGTAGCCGAACTTCTCGTCAAAGTCGCGGTTGAGCCGGAAGGGCAGGTTTCGAATGCGGTATGCGTCCTTAATGTTGAGGATCTGCCCCGTGGCCGCCGCATAGCCGGAGATGCTGCGGGTGTCGATGGGCATGGTAAATTGACGGAACGGCACCGAATGGCTATCGTTCTGCGTGAGCTTGAAGACCAGATGCTTCGCGCCCCCCGTCTCTTCGTCCACCAGGTAGAGTGATCCAGCGTCCGCATGGGTGATCTCACGGCTCTTGCTCAGGATCAGTTCGAGCAGGGAGTCGGTGTTTCGCTCGGTCGAAAGCGCCACTCCGATTTTATTGAGCGTTTCGAGGTCCATCACCGCTTGCCGTAACTCCTGCCGTGTGCGGTCTTGCTCTTCCTGTGCCTGGAGGTTTTCAAACGCTTTCTCCACGGTCTTTTCCAGAACTATGCCGGACACATCGCGCGGGAGTATGGCGAAAATGCGTGGTTTCAGCTTGCGGGAATGGGGAATAGCGCCATCCAGAATACAAATGATCCGCCAGGCGTCCGACTTGGGAGCGGACTTTTCCAGGCGCGCCAAGTCGTCTTCGGCCGCATCGACCAGCAGTACCGCTGGCAGTTCCCAAACGGGTGGCTTCGCTTTGCTGCGAGGCATGGCGATGAGGCGGTAATCCTTGCCGAGGTTGTGCAAACCGGCTCGGGCGCCACAAGGATCGAAGTAGTAGAGGTTAGGCGGCATCGGCATTCGCATTTCCAAAGCTTGGAGGGCTTTCGGCCCACGTGTTCTGCGTGCAGGCGCAGTGCTCTCCTCCCAGGCCATTGAGGAATTGAAGGTTAGTCCCTCCGCTTCTTCCGATTCTAACATCGCGACGCGCAAACTTACGGAATTTCCTGGTAGGAAACATCGCGTTAGCTCGTCCCGGGTCAATTTTCCTTCGCAACCACAACCTGTGGCACGGAAGTGCTATGGCTAACCATTAGGAGGGGAAGGTATGATCGAGATTCAGAATTTTGGGTAACCCTTTGGGGTCATGTGGAATCAAATAACTCGAGCGGTTAAACAAAGAAAGAGAGAGTGACAAAGTGGTAGCCGTTGAGTTGCAGAACATCTTCAGTGGTCTTCTGGAGTTAGCGGTCCTGGCCGGAGCGGCGTTGTATGCCGGTCTCGTCCTGACCAACTATCGAACCGAGGGCGCGCAGATTCGCCCGCGAGTTGATTTCCATGATCCAACGCGTTCGGCTGAGCGGTTGGCGGTGTGGCTGGGTATCCGAAGTCTCGAGCTTGCCGTCCGCGTGGGCACACCGGTCTTCGGAATGCTCTCGGAGGCATCGGCGGACGTCGGCGACTGGTTCTTGAGTCACCGCCACCGGGAATCGCACTAAAGGCGCGAGTCAGGGGTTAGAAATAAGAAGTGGGAGAAAGAGTCACGCTTACGAACCCCGGCGTCGATGTCCTAAATTCTGACTCCTAGCTTCTCGTTCCGAGTGTTTCGCATCGCCCTCACGCCTTCGGATGCGTCTTATCGTAAACATCGATTAATTGTTTAATTGAAACCTGAGTGTACTTCTGCGTCGTGGCGAGGCTCCGGTGCCCGAGCATTTCCTGGATGGCGCGGAGGTCAGCGCCTTCCGCGAGCAGGTGGGACGCGAAGGCGTGCCGCATCGAGTGTGGGCTCGTCTTCACATTCGGTCCGAAACTCAGGACGTACTTTTTCAGCAGCCGGTCGACGGACCGGGTGGTTAGGCGCGCGCCCTTGGTATTGAGAAAAAGCGCCGGCTGTCCGCTCTTCTTTTCCTCCATCAAAACCGTCTCGCGAACGGGAAGGTAGTCCTCCAGCGCCTGCTTGGCTCTTGAACCGAAAGGCACAATACGTTCTTTGCGGCCCTTGCCGCGCACCAGCACCATCTTGTCGCCAAAGTTGACGCTTCGCAGGTCGAGGCCCGCCAGTTCGCTCACCCGCAAGCCGGAGGCATAGAGTAATTCCAGAATGGCGCGGTCACGGCGCATCATCGGTTCGCCGCTCTTGACGGCCTCAGCCAGGCGATCGAGAAAGCCATTCATTTCCTCTTCTGTCATGATGCGGGGAAGAGTTTTGTCGATTTTGGGTGTGGAAACCGTGGCGGCGGGATTCGCGGCCAGCACTCCCTCTTTGGCGAGAAACTTGTAGAAGGCCCGCACCGCTGCGAGCTTGCGGGCGATGGAAGTCTTCTTTTTTTCGCGATCGAAGAGATAAGCCAGAAACCCGCGTATTCGCAGCGCGTCGATGGCCCGCACATCTACCGTTGCCTCTGCCTTCCCTTCCTTCAAGTAATCCCGGAACTGCAACAGGTCGCTTTGATAGTTGCGGATCGTGTGCGGCGAGGCGTTCCGCTCGTAGCGTAGGTAGTCAATATAGCGAGTCAAAAGTTCATCCATGGTTAGGCGCAAGTCACGGGTTGTGAGCTCTCAGCGTTGCGCTATCATCACTCAGCGTTCCGCCAAGGCTTGTGCTGACGGTTGAAAGCTGATAGCCGAAAGCCAACGCTCAAACTCGGCCAACGCCCGTTCACACTGCTTCGCTCGCCTCGCGCGACGGTCGCGGGCGATGGCTCGCGGCAGACCATCGATCGGAGGCAGGAGGTCAAAAGAAATGTTCGCGGGCTGGTAATTCCCCGGGGCGGCGTGCGTGATGTAATGCACCAATGACCCAAGAGCCGTGGTGCGCGGCGGCGGTTCGTAGGGCCGAACGGCGTTCGGCCCGGGCCCCGCCTCGCTGCTGGCCCCTTCAACGCGTGTGTCATCTCCCTCCTCCCGAGCGCGTACCGCCAGCGCCAGACCGGCCAACAGCCCCGTCGCGATGCACTCAACATACCCCTCGACGCCCGAAAGTTGGCCCGCGACGAAAACCTCGGGTGCCACGCGAAAGCTCAGGTCCGGATTCAGCAGCCGTGGCGCATTGATAAAGGTGTTGCGATGAATTTGCCCTAACCGCAGGAACTCCGCGTTCTCGAGACCCGGAATAAGCCGCATAATCCGTTTCTGCTCGGGAAACTTCAGGTGGTTTTGGAAACCCACCAGGTTGTAGCTCGAGAAACGCAGATTCTCAGCGCGCAATTGCACCACGGCGAACGGCTGCCGCCCAGTGCGCGGATCAACGAGACCAACGGGTTTCATGGGGCCGAAACGTAGCGTGTCGTACCCGCGCCGCCCCAGTTCTTCGATAGGAAGGCAGGCCTCGAAAAACTTCACATTCTCAAACTCGTGCGCCTGAACGGTCTCCGCGCTCTCCAGGGCCTCGTGGAAAATGCGGTATTCATCTTCGGTGAAGGGGCAGTTGAGATAGTCTTCGCTGCCCCCCTTGCCGTATCGTGAGGCAGGAAAAATGCGCTCCATGTTCAAGGTTTCTGCATCCACCACCGGACTGATGGCATCGTAGAATGCAAGGTTTTCGGAGCCCGTCAGTGCCTCCAGCCGAGCCGCGAGAGCGTCGGAGGTGAGCGGCCCGGTCGCGACCAGCGCCAAGCCGTCGGTCGGAATTTCGCGCATTTCTTCGCGCTGCAGGGTGATGAACGGGTGGCCGGAAACGGCCGCCGTGACGCCTTCGGCAAAGCGCTCGCGATCCACCGCCAACGCGGACCCTCCCGGCACTGCGCAATCGCTGGCGACGCGCAGCAGTAGCGAGCCCGCGCGCCGCAATTCTTCCTTGAGAAGCCACGAGGCCGCCCCGGGGTTATTCGACTTCAGCGAGTTGCTGCAAACTAGTTCCGCCAGCCGGTCGGTTTTATGCGCCGGAGTCGGGCGCGCCGGACGCATTTCGTAAAGTGTCACGGCGATGCCGCGCTCAGCCAATTGCCAAGCCGCCTCGCTTCCGGCCAATCCTCCTCCGGCGATCACCACGGGCTTCATTCAGTCCTCAGTTCCATCCCCATCAACGCCTGCAAGCGATTATAGCAGTCGCGCCCCTCTTCCCTGAAGGAGTCGAATTGACCTCTCTGGCGCAACCGAGACTTTCTCTCTGTGGTCTCCCCTGCCTCGGTGGCGAGCTCTCTCCCGGGCTTCCCTATGACACTCTGAAAACTGTCACACGTCCCGTATCAGTGTTCGGATTTATCCTGCAGACTGCTGTTCATGAGCGCGCCCACGGCAAGTTGCAGGGTATAATCCCGTCGCTCAACGCCGCGGTAGCAGGAGGCAGAATGAATACTCCTTCAAAGAGATTGCTGTTCTGGGCTCCGCGAGTCATCTGTATAACCTTCGCCATTTTTCTAGGGATGTTTGCGCTGGACGTTTTCAGTGAGAGTTATGGCTTTTGGAAAACCGTTGCCGCACTCATGATTCACCTCGTTCCGGTTTACATCGTGCTGGCAGTGCTGGCGATCGCCTGGCGCTGGGAGTGGATCGGCGCGGCGGGCTTTGCCGGTCTGGCCCTTTGGTACGCAAAGGGTGTTTGGCGTCATCATTCTAATTGGGTGGCGGCAATTGCGGGGCCGATGGCGTTGATTGCGGTTTTGTTTCCCGTCAACTGGCTCAAGCACGACGAGCTTCGCCCCAGGCCATAGCGCCGTTGTTGTCCGGCGTCATTGTTTGCTCTCTGTTTCAGTGCTAGCATACGCGGCAATTCTTGCGGAGTCATATTTGTGGAAAGCGTCTTGGAGTTTTTCGCGGCGTTGATCGGGCTGGGCCTCGTTGGCCTCTTCGTTGTACTTCCGATCATCGCCTGGGTTCGCGCGCAGGCCGCGAGGAAGCTTGCTGTACAGAGTCAGGAGAACTCACAAAGGCTTGCCAAACGCGTTGAGGCGTTAGAAGCGCAGATCAGCGAACTCCAAGGCCGATTTAAGGCGCAGAGCATCGTCTTGCAGCAGGCGCTTCATGATCTGCGCAAGGTATCAACGCCACGAGAGGTCCCTGCGCCCGCCGTAGCCGCCGGACCTGAACCAGCCGCACCTTCCATGGAAGCGGCAGGGGCAGAAGCGCCAGTAATCGAGCCGCCGCGTCCTACAGCAGCCCTAACATTTGCTTGGCCCACGCTCGTTGCTCCTCACCCTCACGGGGCAGCAACCGCCAAACCTAACGAACCGGCTGTTTCTACTGCGCCTCGCGCGGAATTGCCCGCTACGAAAGCTCCAGCAGCGCCCATCGCACCCCCGCAGCCCCAAATGTCGGGCGCGAAAAAGCCCGCGTCTCATGAGGCGGCCAAGCGCATTCTCAATTTAGAAGAAGTTCTCGGCACCGACTGGCTCAACAAGCTCGGCATGATCAGCGTGGTGATCGGGGTAGCGCTGTTTCTGGCTTATGAAATGCGCGAACTGGGTCCAGCCGGAAAGGTGCTGGTGGGCTTCGCCGTCAGCGGCGCGTTTCTAGGCATAGGCTTCTTCCTTGAGCGGCGGGAGCGCTGGCGAATCCTCGCTCGCGCCGCGCTCGGTGGTGGCTGGGCGCTGCTTTACTTCACCACCTACGCGATGAATCACATTACCGCGGCGCGAGTTCTGAAATCGGAATCATGGGACTTTGTCTTTCTGACCCTGGTGGCCGCAGCGATGGTGGCGCATACGCTTCGTTATAACTCGCGGGTCATCACGGGGCTCGCTTTCCTGCTGGCCTTCTCCACCATCAATATCAGCCATGCCGGCGCCACCAGCCTTTTGGCGAGCGCCATACTGGCGGTGGCGTTGGTGGTGATTGTGATCACCAGGCGGTGGTTCGACCTGGAAGTGATCGCGATTGTCGCCATATTCATAAATCACTACTATTGGCTGCGCCCCATCATTGAACCCATGGGCGCGCATCGCCATCACTTCGCGGAGTTCATTCCGAGCGCCGCCCTGCTGACGTTCTACTGGCTGGTATTTCGAGTCTCCTACATTCTGCGCCGCATACCTGGTTCTAATGCTGCACCTACTGTGAGTGAACTTAAGGGGGCAAACGATCTTCAGACGGCTGGTGAGCGCGGCGCACAGCTACAGTCGCCCGAGGTGGAAGAAAGAATTTCCACCGTCGCGGCGTTGCTCAACAGCTTCCTGTTTCTAGGCTTGTTGAAGTACCAATCCGTACATCCGGAATGGGCGTTCCGATGTCTTTTGGCTCTCGGGGCGATTGAGTTCACGCTGGGGCAGTTGCCAGCGAATCGCCGGCGCCGGACACCGTTTGTGATTCTGAGCACCATCGGCTCTACGCTTATAGCGGCGGCTTTGCCGCTCAAGTACTCCGGCGCGACTCTGCCCGTCCTGTGGCTTGCCGAAGCGGAAGCGCTCTTTCTCGCCGGCGTGTTTACCCGAGAGGTTTTGTTCCGCTGGCTGGGCATTGCGGCCGAGTTCCTGGTGGCCGGTCGCATGTTCTTTGTGGACACCCAGCAAATCTCCCAACTTCGAGAAACAAAGGCCACAGACTTCAGCGACCCGCGGCGAGCGATGGTGTTCGCCCTGGCCGCTTTGGCAATCTTCGCCAACGCCCATTGGGTGCCTCGGCGGTGGCCGGACCTCCTCAAGGCGGGCTTCGAGAAGAGGTTCTATCGGTTTCAGTCTTACCTGGGTGGATTCCTACTGCTTGCCGCCGTCTGGGCGATCTGCACCGAGCCCTGGCTGGCAGTGGGGTTTGCCGCTTCTGCTCTGCTCCTGGCAGTGGTGGGATCTTACTGGAAATTCGAGGAACTTTCAGTCCTGGCCAACAGTTTTGCCTTGCTGGGATTCTTGCGCGTCGTCTTTGCCAATTTTGCCGTGGTCGAAGTTTCGTATTTCAACGCCCAAGCGGTCATTTCTATCTCCCTGGCCGCGGCCCTTTTGTATCTTGCGTCGCGTTGGATCGGCTTTTCCGCGAAGGTTCGGACCGTCCGAATCCCTGAAGCCTACACCTGGGTAGCGACGTTCGTGGTAGCGCTGCTGGCGTGGTATCAGCTCTGGCCGGCAAGCGTGGCGCTGGGCTGGGCCCTCATCGGTCTGGTGCTATTTCAGTTGGGCTTCGAGTGTCGGTCGGCGTCATTGCGCCTGCAAAGCTACGCAGTCTTCATGGCGAGTTTCTTTCGCATCTTTTTTGTCGACTTCAATGCCGAGGGCGTGGCCGGGCAACTGAGCCCGCGCTTATACACTGCGCTACCTCTGGCGCTTCTGTTCTATTTCGTCTATGGGCGGCTTGAAGGTCAATCGGCAGATTTCCTCTCCACCGACTCTCGATTCAAGGCGGCGGATCTCCATTGCTACCTCGGCACCATTACCCTCGCCGCCGCGATGCGTTTTGAGTTGGGTCTCGATTGGGTCGCCGCCGCTTGGGCGAGTCTGGTTGTGTTGTTCGTGTTGATTGCCTGGCGTTATGGGAGGCGGATTTTTCTTGGCCAGGCCCTATTGCTCGCAGCGGGAGTTTTCTTCCGCACTGTTTTCCACAATTTTTACCAACGGAGCTACTTTCCTTCGCCTTCCATTTGGTCGGGACGGTGGATGACGGTGGGGACTTCCATCGCCCTGGTGTTCCTCGCGCTGCTCGTCGGTCTTCGGCTCAAACTCGCACGTCCCGAAGGGGCGGCCAAAGAGGGCGGCCTAATAAGGCGAGCCGTGGCTGGCACTAATCGCAATCCCGCCCAGGTGTTCTTTTTTGTTTCGTTCATCTTGCTCACTGGCCTCCTTTATTTGGAATTGCGCGCATACGGCATGTCCACGGTGGCCTGGGGCGCGGAGGCGGTGGCGGTGTTCCTGTTTGCCCTGGCAGTTAAAGAGCGCAGCTTCCGCCTAAGCGCCCTTGGTTTGCTCTTGGTTTGTGTCGGCAAGATCATCTTCGTTGATGTCTGGGGCCTCGAGCCGCGCGACCGTTATTTGACGTTCATCGCCCTGGGCATTGCCTTACTCTCCGTTTCGTTCCTGTACACGCGCTACAAGGAAGTTCTGCGAGGGTACTTATGAAACAGTGGGGCGCTTTCGCCATCATCCTGCTTCTCCTCGGCGCGGCTCTGATCACGAGCCAGAAGCAGAGGATCAATGCGCCGGTAAGTCCAGAAGCCGTACTCTCACTTGTTGCGGACACGGAGCAAGAGCTCACGCGGCTTCCCGTCACCTTTACCCGCATGTCCGATCAGGAAGAAATCAAGATTGGCAACGAGCTGGCGAAGGAGTACCGCGGCTTGGGCGGAGATGCCAAGCATGCTGCCACGACGCGCGTCGTCCAGGCCTACGTTGACAGAGTCGGCCGCCGAGTCGCTGCCGGCGCTCATCGCAAGCTTCCCTACCGTTTTCACTACGTTGCCGACCCCAGTTTCGTTAACGCTTTCGCTCTACCGGGTGGACACGTTTTCATTGGTGGTGGCATGATGGCCCTGATGGATAGTGAGGACGAACTGGCCAACGTCCTTGGCCACGAGGTCGAGCACATTGACCATTACCATTGCGCGGAGCGGGTCCAGACGCAAGCCGCGGTGCACAAGTACCCGCTCGACGCTCTGGTAATGATCCCGGTGGTGGTCTTCGAAGCGGGCTACAGCAAGACACAAGAGCTGGAGGCCGACCGCGAAGGCACGCGGCTTGCTGTGAAGGCAGGTTATTCGCCGCTCGGTGCGGTTCGGCTGTTCCAGACCTTTGACCAGCTTTTTCAGGCAAAGACGAGGAGAGCGCAAAGCCCGCAGGAAGAACTCTCCGCCCTCGCGCTGGAAACCTTGGAAGGCTATTTCCGTTCGCACCCGCTGCCGTCCGAGCGCATTGCCCAGATTCAGGAACTGACCTCGGATGAACATTGGGATACCAAGACTTCCGAACTACCGCTGGAAGTAGAATATGTGTATCTGACCGAGCGCGCGAGTCGAGAGCTAGCCGCCAGGAACTTTGCGGCGGCGGAATCGGCGGCTGCCCGCTCGCTCGGCTTGCATGGCGGCCAAACCGACGCTCTCACGGTCCTCGCCGAGGCGCAATTTGCCTTGATGGAGTTTCCCGCAGGCTTGGCAAGCTATCGCCAGGTCTTGGCAGCCTCTTCCCCGGATGCGGGCGCGGTGGGCGAATTTGCGAACAACATTGCTATGGGCGCGCTAACCGCGCAGCATTTCGACCAGGCTGCGAAGTTTGCCTCCGCCTCGCTCGACTTGCAGCCCGACAATGCGAAGGCTCTTACGGTCCTCGCGGATGCACAGATCGCGATGTCGGATTACTCAGCGGCAGGCGCCACCTACCAAAGACTCCTAAACCTATACCCGGCGGATGCGGTGAATATTGTTACCTACGCAGCGTCGACCGCCCGGCGAGCTTTAGACGCTCAACATGGCCGGCAGGCCCTGGACGCCGCAGCTTTTTGGTTAACGCTCCAACCCCGAGCGCGGGATGCCTTCGCCATCGAAGCCAGCGCCGAGATGGCCCTGGGAGACTTTTCCGCGGCGGCCAAGACTTACAGAAACCTTCTGGATCTGACGCCCAAACGCGTCCCGCCGCCGATGCAACTGGTGTGGAGTTACGCGGATGCCTTAAGCGCGGCTAACCTTGGCCACGCTGCGGTGCAGGATTTCCGCAGCTTTATGATTACGGACCGGAACGTCTCGGCCGCCATAAGCGAGAACCAAATCAGGATCGAGCATGGGGGGCTCTCCCTGACGGCAGGAGATTCGGCCCCGGCGAGTGAGTTGGTGGGAATCGCCGAGCGGGTTGGAGTGAGCCGGATTTCTCCCGAAGTCATGGGCCGCCTGGGATGGTGGTATTACCGTGCCGCGAAGTACTCCGAGGCCGAGGCGCTGCTGCGACGCCTGGCGCAGGAGAGGCCGGGGGATGAACGCCTGCAAAATGACTTGGCCTGGGCGGAACTGGAACAAGGCGAATTTGAAACCGCGATCCAGCGATTTATCGGCGCTGAGCGCTTCCGAGAGAATGGGTCCGCTCAGTGGAATACGCCGCAGATGGGCCTTGCAGTAGCCCGGTGGAAATCGCATCGGGTCGACGATGCTTTGAAAAACTACGCGTCGGCAGCCAAAGCTGAACCTCGCTGGACCAACCCCGTCCTGGTTCGCGCCTTTTACTCCCCGCAAGTCTTCCAAAGCGTCACCGAAATGCAGGCCGAGGAAACCAATCGTCTCGAAGCGCGAAACAGCAAGCGATTGGCCCCAACTTCGCATTAATCCCATAAACTGACCTTCATTTGCCGCCGGTCGGATACTGGCTTTGGAGTGTGCCTTTTATTCTCTTGCACAAGGTGTTACAATCGGCCCATTGGCTAGTGGCAGAGCATCATCCAGGGAACTTGGGCCAGATAAAGTTGAGATTCTGATCCCTTCAGAAAGGCTGGAGGGACGGGCAAGTCTTCACCCGTGGCATAGGGGCGTCTTAGCGGAGTTGTAGCGTTTTGATCGGTCGTCTGCGCGCGGGTTGGCTTGACTTGGACTGTCGCTGTGCCCGGTTCGATTTCGGAGGAGACCATGCGGAAAATTTTGGGGGTTCTCTTTATCTCCCTGACGGTGGCGTCGGGAGGGTGGGCGCAGACCAAGAAGCGGGTGGCGGTGATGGACTTTGATTTCGGCGCGGTGCAGAACAACGTGAGCGCGATTTTCGGGACGAATCAGGACGTGGGGAAAGGAATCACGGACCTGATGGTCACGCAGTTGGTGAAGGACCAGGTGTACTCGGTAATCGAGCGCAAGGCCATCGAGAAGATCCTGACGGAGCAGAACTTTTCTAACAGCGACCGAGTGAACCCCGACACGGCGGCGAAGATCGGGCGGATTCTGGGGTTGGACGCGATCATCATCGGCAGCATCACGCAATTCGGGCGCGACGACCAGAACCGCAGTGTGGGGGGCAGCGCGGTCGGAGGGATCGCCGGCAAGTATGGGCTGGGGGGCATCGGGACGCACAAGTCCAAGGCTGTGGTGGTGATCAGCGCGCGGATGGTGGATACGAACACGGCGGAGATTCTGGCGGCGGTGGACGGCAAGGGACAATCGACGCGCTCGGGCACGTCGCTGCTGGGCGGCGGGGGGAGTTCCAGCGGCGGTGGCGGCGGCGGGTATGACATGGGGAGCTCAAACTTTGGCACCACGATTCTGGGCGAGGCCACCAGCCAGGCGGTAGCGGACTGCTCGAAACAATTGGAAGATGCGGCGGCAAAACTTCCCACGAAAGTGGTGACGGTATCGGGCCTGGTGGCGGACGTTACGGATAATACCCTGATCCTCAACGTAGGGACCCGGGCGGGAGTGAAGGTAGGGGACAAGCTGGGGATCTTTCGCAAGGGGAAGGAAATTCGCGACCCGGCGACGGGGAAGGTGCTGAAGACGATCGAGACGCGGCTTGGGGACGTGACGATCACCCAGGCGGATGACAACTCTTCGACGGGGACGTATGTGGGCCCGGCGCCTCCCAAGGTGGGTGACGCGGTGGAGACGGTGCAATAGATTACAGGTCACAGGTTATAGGTGACAGGTTATAGGGGACAGAGGCGCCCCGCGCGGGGTAGTGAGCGCTGCGGGCAGGAGGGAAGCGATGAGCTTTCAAGTCGGCGACACGGTGGGGGATTATCAGATCATCGGGCTGTTGGGCGCGGGGGGGATGGGGAAGGTCTATAAGGTCAAGAATCAGATTTCGGACCGTGTGGACGCCTTGAAGGTGCTGCTGCCGGACCTGGCGGAAGACCAGGGACTGGCGGACCGGTTCATGCGCGAGATCAAGGTGCTGGCGAGTTTGAACCATCCCAACATCGCAGGGCTGCGCACGGCGTTCCGGCTGGAGAATCAACTGCTGATGGTGATGGAGTATGTGGAGGGGACGAACCTGGAAGAGCGGGCGCAGGCGGGGCCGATTCCCCTGGCCGACTCGATCGACTACATCCGGCAGGCGCTGGCGGCGCTGGGATACGCGCATAAACACGGAGTGATTCACCGCGACATCAAGCCGGCCAACATGATGCTGACCCCCGACAACGTGATCAAGTTGATGGACTTTGGCATCGCCAAATCCAAGACTGAGCGCAAGCTGACGCAGACGGGGACAACGATGGGATCGCTGTTCTACATGTCAGCGGAGCAGGTGCAGGGGAACGAGTTGGATGGGCGCTCGGACCTGTATTCGCTGGGAGTGTCACTGTACGAGTTGGTGACCGGATCGCGCCCGTTCCAGGGAAAGAGCGATTTTGACATCATGGTGGCCCAACTAAAGCAGACCCCGGTGGCGCCCATCCAAATGCTGCCCGACTTGCCGCGAGCGTTGAACGACATCATCATGATCTCGCTGGAGAAGGACCCGGCGAAGCGCTTTCAAACCGCCGAGGCTTTCAGCGCGGCATTGGGAAGCATCACCACGGGGTTGAATGCCACGCCGATGCAAGCGGCGGTAGGACC
This sequence comes from uncultured Acidobacteriota bacterium, assembly GCA_964501985.1. Lineage (GTDB taxonomy): Bacteria > Acidobacteriota > Terriglobia > UBA7540 > UBA7540 > Bog-366. The sequence goes on from CAZCVY010000048.1 coordinate 23,199, forward strand.
GATGGGAGGGATCAGCGCGGAGCAAGCCTCGGCAACGGGGATGGTGGCGGCACCAACTCCCATGGCGCCGTCTGGCTATACACAACCGATGGCGGTGGGAGCAGGGTCTCCGGGAGGTTACATTCCCACCGGCTCGCAGCCCGCGGTAATGGCCCAACCGCCGCAAGCTTCCGGAACGGCAATGCCACCCGTGGCTGCCCAGAGCGCCCCGGTGGCCAGCGGCTCAAAAGGCTATCGTGGGCTCTATATGACCCTGGGATCGTTGATCGCTCTGGCGATTATCGTGGTGGGAGCGACGCAGATTCCGCGCTTCCTGAAGACCCATGCCAGCGGCGACCAAACGGCGCAGATGACTACGCCCGGCACCTCCAATTCCGGAGCGCCGAATTCTCCCTCGACGACGGTGCCAACAGGAGCTGTTGCAAGCCCAGCGACAGGCGCAGCGGATGGAGGCAATGCCGCGTCCCCGGCGGGGGGAGCGGGAGCATCCCCGAGCCCGGGTTCCGGGTCGCCGGCCAATCAGAATCCGGCCAATCCAGGCGGGAGCATGATGCGCGCCGGCAAGAAGTCGCCGTCGAACCAAGTTAGTGCTGCCAATATGGCGGCGGGGGGAGAGCAAACTCCCTCAGCGCCGGCAACGCCCGAGCCGCCGGCGGGCGGACAGGTCGCTCCTACGGTCGCGCCGGCGGGGAACAGCGCCGAGACCGCGCAGGAAATGGAAGAGCTGGGAGATCTGCACACCAAGCTGGCGGTGCGCGCCCAGGCCATGAACGACAGCGTGGAGAGCCTGCGCAAGCAAGTGGCGTCGACCGGCGGCAACTTACGCGCGGATGTGTCGGCCTCCCAGACGCGGATGAAAATGAACATGGATCGGTTTGACGCGGCCATGAATGCCGGAGACCCTGTGGCGGCGAAGAAATATATGGCCGTTGCTGAGCACGAGGTCGAATTTCTCGAGAAATTCTTTGGACAGTAGAAACAGGGACTCTTAACTCTGCCTGTTGATAAGAAGTCCGAGTTCTGCAAGAAGCAGCCGGAGGCCCCAACCCGATCTCCGCGATACTCGCGTGGCGGTGGAGGATGAATCTGGGCCAGAGTGACTTGGTAGCGCCAAGTCTACCACGCCATAGGTCTGAGGATCCTCAACATGAAGGTTAATCCGGCCATGTTGATCAAAACGACGGTGCGGAGAAAATGTCCCTACTCCTTCACTGCCAGGATGGCGTCGAGCGGAGCGGAGGTTACCTTTCCTTCGATCTGGGTGAAACCCGTTTGGTGGAGCAACGAGGTGTACTCGGCCAGTGTGCGTTCCTTCCCCTCAGTGCAGACCAGCATACTGAGGGACTGCATGAGGGCGGGGAGGGGACCTGCCTTGTCGTTATCAAGGAGCTTCTCGGCGATCAGGATGGCGCCGCCCGCGGGTAGACAATCCCAGACCTTTTTTAGCAGGGTTCGAACCTTATCTTCGGACCAGTCATGCAGGATGCGGCCGAGGGTAAAGATGTCCGCTTCTGGCAGAGGGTCGGTAAAAAAGTCGCCCGCTATTAAGGCCAACGGACGCTCTGACGGCCCGCGCCCCACATAGTCGCACGCAGTGGCAATCACTCCAGGCAGGTCGAACACCGCGGCTTCGAGTTGGGGGTAACGGGCACAGGCGGCCAGCGCCAAGTGGCCTGTACCGCCGCCGAGGTCCACCAGCCGGCGAAACCGTCCGAGATCAAAAGCCCCAACAACAGCGGGCGAACTCAATTGGCCGAAGCCGTCCATGCCGCTCAAGAAGTCCTGCCGTGCTTCCTCCGTGCGGAAGAAGTGCTCGAAGATCGACGCGCCGCCCCCGAAGATCTGCTCCCATCGGTTCGTCCCTTCACGAATGGCCGCCTCCAGGTTTCCCCATAACGGGTAAAGCGCCCGGTCAGAATAGAGAATGTAACCCGAGAGCGTACTTGGGCTCGACCGGCTCGGGTACGTCTCGGCCACAGGCGTATTGGAATAGACGCCGCTCTCCTTCTTCAGGAGGCCCAGGCTCGCGCAGGAATCCAGCAAGCGCTCGAGGGCGTCGGCGCTGGCGCCCAACTTCCCCGCGAGCGTTGTGACATCCGCGGCAGTATTTACTAGCTTATCGAAAACACCGAGGGAAACCGCGGCAAACATCGCTTTCGAATGGCGGAATGCTTGAATCAGGTCCAGCACTGGCGCGGGATCGGGTAGGTCCATCATGCTCAAACCTCACAGCAAGGATACATGGTGCCGAAGCGGTTAGGGAAGAGGGAGGAACGGGATACGGGGCACGGGATAAGGGACACGGCACGCGCAACCCGCGCCTTATGCGCGATTCGGAGATGTTCAGCGGATTCATGAATCCCGAATTATGCCCGTATCCCGTGTCCCGCATGCCGTGTCCCGTTTTCCGTGTCCCTAAAGCCTCGAGGGATAATGCCGATGTGACCAACTGTGGGTGGGGATGATGGAGTTATCTAAGGACAAAGTCGAGTTGCTATCTCGGGAGCCGGTGGAGGAGACAACTGTTCAGCCGCCGGCGGTGAAGTGGGCCTCAACCGGCACCGAGGACCCAGAGGCGAGGCAGGGCCGCAAGCTCGCCTTGATGGCCTCACTTTCCGAGGGGCTTCCAACTCTGCCCGCCTACGTATTTGAGCTCAATAGTCTGCTGACCGCGACTCCGGTAAATCTGAAACGAGTCGTGGAAGTTATCATGACCGACCCTAGCTTGACGGCGCAGGTCCTGCGGCTGTGCAATTCCGCATTCATGGGCTTTCGCGAGCGGGTGACGAAGATCCAGAACGCGGTCATCCTGGTGGGAACGGAGAGGCTTCGGACGCTGGTCCTGACCTGCTCCCTGGTAGAGTACATGGGCCATCGGATTGCCTCGGAGGATATCCAATCATTCTGGCAGCACTGCTTCCTTACCGCAGCCCTCAGTGAAAGGCTTGCGCGCGGCATTTCCTTTGCTCAGCCGGAACAGGCATACCTTGCCGGACTCCTGCACGATATCGGAGCTTTGCCCCTCTTAGTGGTCACAGCGGCAGAGCCGCAAAAGCTCGAAAGCATGGCCAACTTCGGTTGGGGCGAGTCTATGGAGTTAGAGCGGGAGCGCTTTGGGATCGATCACTGCGAAGTAGGCCACTGGATTGGGGTTTCATGGAATTTCTCCCCCGACTTGTTGGAAGTCATGGTGCGTCATCATCGCCCCCGAGAAGCAACGCTGGAGCCGCAATTGGTCGGGGTGGTGGCTGCGGCGGACCAGTTCTGCATTCGGCGCGGAATCGTATTGGGATCGATGCCTCTCGAACTGTCTGGGCCTTCAGGCAATCACGATCAGGCTATTCTCCAGGCCTGCATGCCGCAGCTTAAACCGGAGCAAGCAGCCGAATTGGCCGAGATGCTCGAAACGGATTTCCTCCACCTGATTCAGTTAATGGAGTTTGGTGCCGCCGGGTTATTCGGCGGCGGAATTCCCACAAATCCCTTCCGGGAACTAGAGGGGTAAGCATGAGCCCAATACGCGTACTGATTGTGGACGATTCCTCCGTGATGAGGAAGATTGTTGACCGCTCGCTTCGTCAGGCAGGCTTGGAGATCAAAGAAGTCTTCGAGGCCTGTAATGGCGTGGAAGCACTGGCGCGCATGCAGCAAACTCGCGTCGACCTGATTCTGAGCGACATTAACATGCCGACGATGGACGGTTTGGAACTCGTCCGGCAACTTCAGGCAGTCGAGAACGCCAAAGGCGTGCCCATTGTGATGATTACCACCGAAGCAGGAGAAGCGCACGTGGTGCAGGCGCTTTCCAGTGGCGCGCGCGGTTACATTCGAAAGCCTTTCAGTGCGGACCAAATCAAAGAGCGAATCTTTCCCCTATTTCAGGAGTAGCCATGGATTCCGTAACTCAAATCGAAAGTCGAAACCGGGTGCAACTCATTATTTCCGCCAAATCATCCGGCAGCGGCGGGCGTGGATCGAAGCTGCCAGGGCTTCCCCGCGCGGAGACTCAGAAACGATTTACCCGCGCCCTCGAAAACGCCGCAATAGAAGTGTTTGAGATGATGGTGGGGTCCCCCTTGTGTTCCTCTGACCAAGTCACGCTGCCCCTCGTCGCCGATTACACCTCCATGATTGGATTGGCGGGAGACATCTGCGGGGTCTTGAGCTTCCGGTGCAGCAACAAGTCAGCCGGTCAGATCGCCGCCAAAATGTTGGGCACGGAAGAAAGGGCCTCAGCGGAGTGCACCCGCGATGCCCTCGGAGAGATTTGCAATATGGTGGCGGGAGCCTTTAAGGCCCAAGTCACCGACATCATTGACCAATGCATGCTTTCGGTGCCGATGGTGGTAAGCGGGAAGGATTACCAGCTCTACCCGCTTGCCGATGGATTGCGTATCCAAATCTCCAAGGTTTTTGAAGGCGACCTGATCTGGATCACACTCGACCTCCATGGTGGTTAAGGGAGCCCTATCGCCGAATGCGGGTATACACTATCCACTCCCGGAATTGCCTGGGAAGATCTTGCCGAGCGCGCTGGCTTGTCTCGGCAGAATCTTCTCAGGCTTCTCCCCGCCCTCCCACCAGCCCGCCTACTTAAATAGTGTTTCCACGGTACTTGCAACAATAAGAGGTGACACAACCCTTGTGGCACCCGCCCTGCATAAGCCACTGCGGGGAGTTTCGATATGGACAGTGGGTTCTATGCGGCATGCACAGGGCTACTCGCCAAAACGGACGCATTGGATTTAACCGCCGGCAACATGGCCAATCTGAGCACCACCGGCTACAAGGCTCAGACGGAATTCTATAGCTCGCTTGAAGCCAGTATGGGCAACCGGCGCCTCAGCCCTCTCAATCAAGCCGTAAACGACTACGGAGTGTTAGGGGGAGCGGCCGTGGATATGAGAACCGGGGAATTCCAGAAGACCGGAAATGACCTCGACTTGGCGGTGGAGGGCGCTGGTTTCTTTGTGGTTCAAACAAAGGCGGGTGTTCGCTATACCCGCAACGGCAACTTCCATACTGATGCCGCTGGCCGCCTCTTGACACCTACGGGCGACCAGGTGCTGGGGGAACAGGGCCCCGTGCAGCTTCCTAGCGGTGCGATTACGATCAGCCCCGATGGAACAATATCGCAGCAGGGTGCGGTGGTGGCGCAGTTGAAGCTGGTGACCTTTAAGCCGGGGACTGCACTTGCGGCAGAAGGAAATTCCTACTATCAGGCGCCCGACAAGTCAGAGCTGCCCGCGGACGATCCCCGCGTGTCGCAAGGAATGTTGGAAAGATCCAATCTGGATCCGGTATCGGCAACAATCGGTCTTATTACCATTCAGCGCCAAGCGCAGCTCTTGGAGCAGGCGCTGTCGATCTTTCATTCGGTTTTTAACAGCGCGCCGGGGCAGGAGCTTTCGCGCGTGTCGTAGGACGAACGGCACTCGAGCCGGGCGGAACGCCGTTCGGCCCCACGAAGGAGACAGCTATGTTTCGAGCTTTATACACAGCCGCGAGTGGGATGCTCGCACAGCAATTGAATCTCGATACGATCGCCAACAACCTGGCGAACGCCAGCACCGTAGGTTTCCGCGAGACGCGCCTCCAGTTTCAGGATTTGGTTTATCAGGAGATGGTCGTGCCCGGCTCGGCGGCGACCCAACAGACGACGGTGTCCGCCGGATTGCAAATCGGCTTGGGCACCCGCGCTGCTTCCTCTGAAGTCCTGCAATTACAAGGCGAGTATGACAATACCGGAAACTCCTTGGATTTGGCGATTCAAGGCGCGGGCTTCTTTCAGGTGAAGCTGACGAACGGTGAAATCGCCTACACGCGCGCCGGGAGCTTCCAGTTGGATCAGTCGGGAAACGTTGTTACCGCCAACGGCAATCCCCTGGAACCGGCGATTGCCATTCCCACCGCCGCTACCGCCATCAGCGTGGGGACCGACGGAACGGTAACGGTGACCATGCCAGGCCAGACGAGCGCGCTGCAGGTGGGCGTCATCCAACTGGCCACCTTCCCCAATCCCGGCGGCCTGCTGAGCAATGGCAGCGGCTTGTTTACCCAGACCACGGCCTCAGGTGATCCCATCGTCGGAACGCCGGGCGGGTCAGAAGGTCTGGGCACTCTCCAGCAGGGCATGCTGGAAGACTCCAACGTAAACGTGGTGGATGAGTTCATTCAGATGATCGTTACGCAGCGGGCATACGAGTCGAACTCGAAGGTCGTGCAGGCCGCCGATCAGATGTTGCAAGACGTCAATAACATGTCGCACTAAGCGAGAGAGCAGCACCATGCCGGTAATCCTTGGAATTCCAGGAACTCGAGCGGTCATTGCTCTCGCGCTATTGCTGATGCCAGGGCCAATCGCGAGTGCACTTTCAGCCGACGCCCCAAGGCGCACCGTTGGGGTGGGGCCCCCCGACGAGCGGGAGGTCATCCGGCGGCGCGAGCCACGCCCGATTTCACGCCGGGAAATCTTCCAAGTCATTCAGAACGATCTTGCTCATCGTGGCATCGCGGAGCGCAACGAACTTCAGCCGGACGACCTGAACATTCAGTCTTCGCTACCGGCCCTTCAGGATGATTCGGGACTGCGCGTTGAGCGAATCAGCTTTGACCGCCTACGGCGCGAGACCGTCTTCGAACTCTGGGCCTCGCGCGAGCCGCAGTATCTTCCCTTTGATGTCACCACGCGGCGCAGCCTTCAGATTGTCGGGATAACCCCAGACTTGATGGGGAAGCCGGGAGAATCCGATGGAGGGGAAAATCCGGGGACAGGCCCAGGGGCATTGTGGATATCCCGCAAAGTTCCGGTGCTGGCCGAACCCGGGCGTTTGGCGACCTTGGTCATGCTCGGGCAAAATATGCGAATCACGACCACCGTGGTTCCTTTGCAGCCGGGAGTCAAGGGACAGTGCATTTTTGTCCGTGACCCTGTCACGGCTCGCGTCATGAAGGCGGAGGTCGTCGATGAAGGGCTATTGCAGGCCAGTTTTTGACAGGGGGTTGCCGATGACCTCGCGGAGCGGAATTCGGAGCTGGAAACTCGGACTTGGAAACTCGAAACTCGAAAATCGAAGATCGGCGCCCGAGTTTCGATTTTCAAGTTTCGGGTTCAGCCTTGCGCTCGCCGTGGTGATCTTCCTCCTGCCCCCTCCTGCTTTCGGATTTGGATTCAAGAAGAAGGTCCAGCCGACGAAGGACTATTTGGCGCAGTACATCGAGCGGGTCAAATCGGTCAAAGCGGCGACGCCGAGCACGGGTAGTTTCTGGACTCCGCAGAGCCCCTATTCCGATATGGCGAGCGACTACAAGGCCCGCAATATCAATGACCTGCTCGTCATTCAAGTGGTCGAATCGACCACCTCGGCCGAGGATGCGGCGGTAAAGACGGCACGCACCTTCTCGGCCAGCTCCGGAATCAGCGCCGTCATGGGCATTCCCAGCCCCACTGCGGCTATCCAAAACATTTTCTCGCCCAATTCTTCGCGCACGCTGAACGGCTCGGGCCAAACGTCGTCCGATTCCTCGCTCAGCACGAGCCTTTCCGGCCGGGTCGTGGACGTTTTGCCCAATGGATTCCTGGTGATTGAGGCCGTGCGCCAGATGCTGATGAACAACCAGCACCAAACGGTCATCATCCACGGCGTGGTGCGTCCGGGTGACATTGCCGCGAACAATGCCGTGCCTTCCACCGCCATCAGCAACCTGGAGGTCGAGCTGAAAGGCAAGGGAGTCATCAGCGATGGAGTCGCGTCCCCCAACAAGCTGGTGCGGCTGATTTTGAAGCTCGTGGGGTTCTAAGGCCATGCGATCCAAATTCTACCATCTCGCACTATCCATACTGCTGCTTCCGCCCATTCTCGCGGCCAAAGAGTCCGAGCCGCACAAGGTTCGCCTGGGTGATGTGACCACGGTCGAGGGTGTGCGCGACAACCTGCTGATCGGCTATGGAATGGTGGCGGGGCTCAAGGGCACGGGCGACAGCCAGCAGACGGTATTCTCGGTCCAGACCCTGGCCAATCTGATGCAGAAAATGGGAGTTCAATTCAGCGCCTCGGCGGTGGTGGTGAAAAACGTGGCCGCGGTCTTTGTGACCGCCACGCTTCCGCCCTTCGCCCGCCCGGGGACGCCGATTGACGTCACCGTTTCCTCGGTGGGCGACGCCAAAAGCCTGGACGGCGGAATGCTGCTTTTCACCACGCTGCACGGCCCCGACGGCCAGATGTGGGCCACGGCGCAAGGGCCCCTGGTGAATGGAGGCTACACTGCGGGGGGCAGGGGCACGTCGGTGCAGGTGAACCATCCCACCACCTCGCGCATCCCCGGCGGCGGAATCGTCGAGCGGGATGGCGCGGTCGACCTCCGCCACCTGACCCAGCTCTATTTATTGTTGCGCGACCCGGATTTCGAGACGGCCACGGAAGCGGCCGCGGCCATTGACACCGAGCTGGGACACGGGTCGGCGCGGGTGGTGGACAGCCGCCGCATCGAGATTAGGCTCCCGGCCCAAAACGCGGACATTGTTCCCGGCCTGCTGGCGAAGGTGGAAAGCCTGATGGTGCCGGTGCACCCCCTCGCGAAAGTGGTTGTGAACGAACGGACGGGAACCATCGTGATGGGACAGAATGTGAGCTTGGGAGCGTGCTCGATTCTGCACGGCAATTTGTCGGTGATTATCAGCACGGAATTCAAGGTGTCGCAGCCCCTGCCGTACTCCCAGGGGCAGACCGCGGTGGTGCCGCAAACCACGGTGAAAGCGACAGAAAGTCCCGCGCGCCGCATTGAGCTCCAAGAGGGCGCGAGCGTCGACGATTTGATTAACGGCCTTCAGGCCATCGGAGCGACCCCGCGCGATATCGTCGGCATCCTCGAAGCGATTCGCTCGGCGGGAGCGTTGCAGGCGGAATTGGAGATCCTATGACGCTCACGAACATCGCCTCCTCGGCGATTTCAAACCGTCAAACGGCTACCGCTCCGGGCAATGCGCTCGAATCTCCTGCCCACAAGAAGCTTCGGAAGGCCGCCCAGGAATTTGAAGGCATCCTGATCTCCCAACTTTGGGGAGAGTTCAAGTCAAGCCTCTCGTCAATTGAAGGCGATACCCCCATGGCGGGTTCGGATACGCTGAACTCATTGGCCATTCAGACGTTATCAAATGCCCTGGCCGGTCGCGGGGGGCTCGGAATCGGGAAAATGCTGGTCCACCAACTCGAGCCCAGCTTGAACCGCGGGAAGTAAGTTGGACATGGATGGACAGGATCAACAGGATTAGCCACCATAGCGCGAACCCCAGTTTATGGGGTCCGCGGCACTTGACTGTAAGGAATTGCCGATTGTCGATTGCCGATTGATGAAGGTGGGTGCGCAGCTTTAGAGTGCGGCAGCTTGCTGCTGCTTTCTCCCTCGCGAGCTTGCTCGCGAGAACTTCCAACGGGAGGAAACCTGCCCGCCAGCACGCTGGCTCAGGCGAAAGCGGCAGCTTGCTGCCGCACTCTAAAGCTCCGCATTTGCACAGGTGTAGCCCCGTGGCGCGGCCCCCGATTTTGGGGTTCGCGGCTCTTCCCACACAAACGCCGCAAATCCTAACGATGGGAGCCTGAGCGCAAGTTGGGGAGCAAGAGGCTAGGGAAGAACCGCGGACCTCAGAAGCGGAGGTCCGCGCCACGAGCTTCAAGCGTCTCGCGGTTGGGGTCGAAATCCTCAACGCGGAGAAGCCGCCCCCTATTCCACTTCCGTGATGATGGTCAGCGCAGGTATGTTTTGAAAGTCTCTGGCGTTGTGAGTTACGAGCGGGTAGCCCTGTTGGAGCGCCGCCGCTGCAACCCATGCGTCCTCGGGGGATATTGGCTGCGCCCTGCGCATGACGCGGACTTCACCCCACTTCTTGCTGATCGCATGGCTGGAGGGTATGACCACGTACGCGGCGATACGGGATTCGAGGCGTTCAATCTGTTTAGCGCCCCACCCCGCACGATACGCACCTTGGTAAAGCTCGGCTACAGTCATGAACGAGATCGCCAGGGTGTGCCCTTTGACGTGAGGTCGGTAAGCGTCAGCCAGGGAGTGGTCTTTGAACAGGAAGGAAAACACGTCAGTATCAAGCAGGAGGGTGCTCACGGTTTGGAAAGCTCGCGATCTTCCCGCCGACGGGCGTATATTCCCTCGACGAAGCGTTCGAACTCATGGTCGCTCTCCCATAAATCGGCGCCCTTGCCCAGAATGTCCTCCAGCTTGGTCGGCTTTACCCCTTGCTCCGCCGCGAGCGTTTCAATTGACTTCCGTTCCGAGAAACCTGTTGCCGGCTTTCCACTCTTGCCCGCCGTCGAAGAGTGTTTGGAAGCCGGCTTCTGGACGCTCGGTCGCCCATCCGCTGGCCGACGATTCATGGTTGCTTTTGCCATCGTCTCATCCTCCCCGGGATCTATCGGGCTCTCGGCAAGCTCGTCGAACCCTCCCCTTCTTCCATCCAGTCTAGCATTGAGCGCTGGGCGTCGCACGTCGATTCCGCGGGGTGCCGACACTGTCCGATCCCTCGCCTGCCGGAAACTCTTCGATTCGGCGCAGCCGGGGGCTCGCATCACACCCGGCGCCCCCCTCGTGCCCAGTTTGAATTGGGAAGACAAGATCGCCGGTAGAGGCACTAGCGGCGCAATTTGAGATTGTGTAGTGAGGCAGATTGACCCAGATCCCGGATGGATGTTTGTCAGGCAGAATGCTATCGGCAACGTCGCCGCGTTGTTCGGGGTGTTGACATCGTTATAAACTGCCTCACAAGTCTGATAGAACTAATGCACTTCGGTCGGGGGTCGATTTCTCATGCTCACCCTTCGTCTTACTCAGGTTGCGGAAGGTCAGGACCAACACCGTGTCGAGCTGGCGCTGGAAGGTGGCGGCCCACGCAAGACGGCCATTTCCAGGTTCAAATTTGCGGTGACCGCGCAGGACCGCGAAGACGTGCGCTGGTACCTCGAAGACTACTTGCAGTATCCTCTCGACCCCGCCCCCAAGATCGCCGCCCGCATTGAAGATCGAATGGCCGAAATCGGCCGGGAGTTATTCCAAGGTATCTTCCATTCAAATGATGATGCACGCGACCTTTGGGCAGCACTGCGGCCAACGCTGAACGATGCCCGAATCGAAATTGTCACCGGCGTCAAGGAGGCGGCCACGCTTCCCTGGGAACTGTTGCGCGATCCAAAGACGGATGTGACGCTGGCCTTGCGCGCGGAGTCGTTTGTGCGCGCGCATCCTCAGGCCGCCGAACACCCGCACGTGCCCCAGGCTGGCGCAGGCCCCATTCGGATTCTTCTGGTGATCTGCCGGCCGCGCGGCGGAGATGACGTGCCGTTTCGCTCTGTCGCCAACCGATTGCTCAAGGGCTTGAGCGGGGCGCACCAGGACACTCTCCGCCTGGATGTGCTCCGCCCCCCCACTTTCGGGCAATTGAGCAAGGATCTGCACGAGGCCAAGGGGCGAGGCGAGCCCTACCACGTGGTTCACTTCGACGGGCACGGAACTTATGGCGAAGGTGGGCCGGGACCCCGGGCGCACGGATACCTCTTGTTTGAGAATACAGCTGTTGAGGAAAACCGTGAGTTGGTGGATGGGCCCCGCTTGGGCAGCCTGCTGGCGGAGACCGGGGTGCCGGTCCTGGTGCTCAATGCCTGCCGCTCCGCTCACGCCGACCCGCCGCGAGAGCCTGAGGTCGCGTCAGGCGTCGCCGACGATTCCCACACCAAGGTGCGGGCGCTGGGCTCCTTGGCGCACGAGATCATGGACACCGGCGCCACCGCCGTGGTCGCCATGCGCTACAACGTCTACGTTGAGACCGCCGCCCAGTTCATGGCCAACCTCTACGGGCCGTTATCACAGGGCTACACGGTGGGCGAGGCCGTGACGCTCGGACGCAAACAACTTGATGCGCAGCATATGCGAAATATTGCGTTTGATCCTATCCCGCTTCAAGACTGGACCGTGCCAGTGGTCTTTGAGGCTGCGCCTGTTGCCTTGTTTCCGCGTCAAACCGGCGCGCCGAAGCTGAAGATAACGCTGGGCAAGGAGGGGGAGGCGCCCGAGCGCGGTCAGCTTGACCCGAATCTCCCGAAACGTCCTGACGCGGGCTTCTTCGGCCGAGATGAAACGTTGCTGGCGCTCGACCGCGCGTTCGATACGCAATCCATCGTCCTGTTACACGCCTGGGCCGGAAGCGGCAAGACCACTACCGCAGCGGAATTTGCGCGCTGGTACGCCTTGACCGGAGGCGTGGAAGGCCGGGTGCTCTTCACTTCTTTCGAACAACACAAGCCCTTGGCCACGGTGCTGGACTCGTTTGGAAGTGTGTTCCAGAAAACCTTGGAAAACGCCGGGGTGCATTGGCTCGCGCTCGACGACGCGGATCGTCCCGGCGTCGCGCTCCAGGTGATGGAGCAAGTCCCGGTGCTCTGGATTTGGGACAACGTGGAGCCGGTAGCAGGTTTTCCCGCGGGCACGCCTTCCAAATGGAGTGCCGGGGAACAGAAGGAACTTGCGGACTTCCTGCGCGCCGCTCGCGACACCCAGGCGAAACTCCTGCTGACATCGCGACGTGAGGAGCGCGGCTGGCTGGGCGATCTGCCCGCACGGGTGCCGATGCCTCCGATGCCTTTCCAGGAAAGAGTGCAGTTGGCAAGGGCGTTGGCGGAAAAGCATCAGTGGCGCTTGATGGATGTCGAGGACTGGCGGCCGCTGCTCGAATTCACCCAGGGCAACCCGATCACCATCACCGTCCTGGTGGGCCAGGCGTTGCGCGACGGGCTGAGAACCAAAGCGCAAGTGGCCGCCTTTGTAGACCGTCTGCGTGCCGGCGAGAGAGTTTTCAAAGACGAAGCAAGCGAAGGTCGAACCAAGTCGTTGGCCGCTTCACTGAACTACGGCTTTGAAAATGCTTTTAGCGAGTCGGAGCGCAAGCAACTCGCGCTGTTGCACTTGTTCCAAGGTTTTGTCGATGTCGACGCTTTGCGTTGGATGGGCAACTCGGAAGAGGAATGGCATGTACCCGAGATTCGCGGAATAACCCGCGAGCAGGCTATAGCGTTGCTCGACCGGGCCGCCGAAATCGGCCTGCTCACTGCCCGCGGCGGCGGCTATTACTCGATCCACCCAGCGCTGCCGTGGTTCTTCAAAAAACTGTTTGACGAATATTGCGCAGGCTCAGGCGAGCGCGCCACCCGCGCCTTTGTTGAGGCGATGGGCTCGTTGGGGGGCTACTATCATGACCGATATATAGAAGGCCATGCAGAAGTCATAGGTGTCCTGGGTGCCGAAGAAGCTAATCTACTCCAGGCGCGCGCTTTGGCTCGGGCACACGGATGGTGGCCCACCGTTATTGGCCCGATGCAGGGGCTGAGGACTCTCTACGACCACACAGGGCGGCGGGACGAATGGGCGAGATTGGTAGAGGAGATTGTTCCGGATCTTATTGATTCGGCTACTGACGGGCCGCTTCCAGGAAAGGAAGAAGAGTGGGTTTTCGTTACCGACTATCGCGTTCGGCTTGCTCGAAGGGCAAGACAATGGCCAGAGGCGGAACGGCTCCAGCGCGCCAGTGTTGAATCGGCTCGCCACCGTGCTTCACAGGCACTCGTCCTACCCCTGGAGAAGCTAAGCTCCGAAGACCGTAACAGGATTCGCTCGCTCGGTGTTGCGTTGCACGATTTGGGACAGATTCAGCGAGAACTCGGAAAGCCCGAATGCGTGGAGGCATACCGAGAAGACTACGAACTCGCACTTCGCTTAGACGACCGACCTAGTGCCGCTATCGACGCGTATAATCTGGCGGGGGCTTACCTAACCGTGCCCGCAATTCGAGACTTGGCGGAAGCAGAAGACTGGAGCCGGCGATGCATGGACTTGCGTGGAAAGGAGGACGCGCTTGGGCAAGCGAAGAGCTTAGAACAACTTGGGTACGTGGCTTTCGAGCGCTTTCTCGAAGCGAGAGAAACCGCCGAGCCTAGGCATGAATTGGCAAAGTATCTAAACGCCGCGCTCAATCTTTATCTGCGGGCTCTGGGGCAGACTCCTCCGGACGCTATCAGCGATTTGTGGGAGAAACACAATCAGCTCGGCAACATCTACAGCGCCGCAGGTGACATAGACCGCGCCATGGAGCATTATCTGAAGAGCGTCGGCTACAAGGAGGCGGGTGGGTATGCTTACGGCGCCGCCGAGACCCGCTACAACGTCGCCCTTGCGCTTGCAAAAAGGGGCCGTTTTGCCGATGCCAAGGAGTATGCCGTTGCAGCCCTGCGCGGCTATCAGGCCTTTGGCGACCGCGCGAAGGATGAGGTCATGAAAACGCTTAGGCTGATCGCGCAGGTCGAGCAAGATTTGAAGGCGGGGGGAAAGAAGGAACCAGAAGCCAGAAGTCAGGAGTCAGGATAGGAATCAGTCATCTCGGGTTTTGGGAAGTCTCACTTGCCATCTGCTTGCGCAGCGATTCGACCGCGGCCGTGAGGACGTTCGGTCCCACCACGTTCATCAATTGCAGGCCGAGGATGCGGACCTTGATGGGCGTGTCGATGGTTTGGTCACTATCGAGCAGGGAGAGCGCCTGGAGCATTTTCTTTTGATCCTCGTCGGCGACATTCTGCATCAGGGCCAGACAGTAAGTTGGCAAGCCTCCAAACGCCTTGTGATAGTCGATGCCTTCCATCAGCTTGGCCACGGAGTCGCTTCGTGCTTGGGCGCGGAGGCGGTCCACGGCGCGGTCGGCGGCATCGCGGAAGACCTGCAAGAAGCTGCTGGGGCCTACGGCGACGTCGCGATCGCCCACGTGGACGGTGAAGAGCGAGCTTCGAAACAGCGCCATGGCTCCGGTTCCGGCAATGCCTACCTGTGTCCAACGCACCGGTGCATCGCCCGAGGTTACGCCGAATTGCCATTTGAAAACGTGAATAAGAAAGAGGGCGGAGATGGAAGCGGCGACGTTAATGAGGGTATAGAAAAGCGCGGGTGTTGTACTGAGCGCCCCGGCCGGCGCGTCCCGGTAGCGGGAAACCAATTCGCCGCTGCCCACCAGTCCTCCCAGAGCCGCTACGATGGCGTAGTCCAACAAGGTGGTGTCCATTGTTGCTCCCAAGCCGAGTTGCATTGGTGCGGGTCTACGCGGACGGTCGACCCAGACGCGAGACGTTCTCACCGAGCGGGGTTAGCTTTGCAACCTCGGTACCGGGCGCGCCGGAGATATCGAGGTAACCCGAATTGCTCAGGTTCTTGACTGCCGCGGCAAAGTCGGTGAACGCCATCCCGCTCGCGGATTGCAGCTCGGCCAGCGGCATCGGTCCAGCCTCCGCCAGCTTGAAGAGGAGTGAAAGGGGCGTAGCGCCTGTCGCCGCAGCCGCCGCAGGCTGGAGCCGTTGCTTCGCTTCCAGAAAAGCCGTGAAGCTGTCTGCCTTAGCCATGGGTTTCCCCTCCCGACGCATTCTATCATCCCGTGGCGGCTTCATAATGGCATTTCTTCTTTCGCAGCCGTCGTAGCGCGCACCCTCGCCTTTGGGGTCCGCGGCTCCTCCCGTACAAATACCACAAATCTTGACGACGGACGCCTGCCCCTTAAACCAGGTAAAGTGAATTGAACATGGATGGACAGGATCAATAGGATGAGCCACCGTAGCGCGGCCCCCGATTTTGGGGTCCGCGGGTCTTCCCGCACAAACGCCGCAAGTCCTAAGGACGGACGCGTGCCTGCGGGCAAGTTTGGGAGCCAGAGGCCAGCGAAAAACCGAGGCCGACCATCGACCGCGGCAGTGGCGGACGATAGTTAGCCTTCGCATTGCGGAACGAAAGAGAACAAGTCCCTTAAGGCAAAGCGGGGTAGCGCGGAGGTATTTGGCTCCGAGCCGAATGCCTCCGCGGCCCTTTTTCATTACCGGGCAATGAACAGGCCGGGATTCCGATTTTACGACCCGCTTTCAGGCTGCCCATACACGTAACGCTTCCGTCTGTCGCCCTACGGTGGTGACGACCGATCTGACCTGCGCCTGCGTTGTGGCGGCATCAATCGAGAACCTGATCATCTGCCGGGACGCTCCGGCTTCCGGCTTCATCGCCTTCATCACAGCAAGGAATTAAGAGCTTGAGGCAGGCCAGCGGCCCTCCAATCGAGCCAGCCCCGTGGGCAATTCTTCATTGCCATGAAATGCTCGCGCCACTTTCCCAGGCATTCCTCGAAAAATGAACCGTTTTCTCTCCGCCTCACGCAGTCTGAGTGAAGCAGCTCTGAGAAATGGGTCATGAGGGTAGGTGAGCTGCCGAACGAGCGGGTTTAGTGAGTAGGGAGGGTGGGGTGGAAAAAGTATAGAAAGTACGGGTCGAAGTAAGGCCTTGGGGTTGTCCGGAGGAACAAAGCTCGCCGTTCCGTGGACTGTGGAAGCATCTGGCACCCCAAATCCGACTGACAATCGAGTTCAGCGGTGGTCAGGGCTACATTTTCGGCCTGGCCCAAAATCAATAATGGAAATTCCGATTCTTTGAAAGACATCAGTACCAGGAGGATGCAATGAATAGACCTCAAGTGGTGGCTTCGACGTCGATTCCATACTGCTCGGCAGATTGTGAACCTAGGGAAAGGAGCGCTCCCATGCGCAACAATGTTTTCAGTGGTGTCACAGCGTTTTGCCTCAGGGGAGCTTGCAGGTCACTCGCAAGCCTTGTGCTCGTAATCATTCCGATGGCGTTTCTCTTCACCGGGCCCATCTCCGTTGCACAGGATTCCCAGACCACCGCCGGACTGCCTGCGCCAGCTAGCGGCAAAGCCATCGTCTGTATCTACCGCACGTACAGATTTACCGGCTCGTC
>CAZCVY010000049.1:0-39935 GCA_964501985.1 uncultured Acidobacteriota bacterium
AGCAGGCCGGACTTGATCCTGAGACAACCTGGTTGGCGCTGGTCGTTACCGGCTCCGTCGCGTAGAGGATATTACCGGTCTGTGTGATATTCCCGTTGGCAGTCAGGTTGACCATGCTGTTGTTTTGGATCGCGGCACCGGAAGAGGGACCGCTAATGCTCACATCGTCGTCCACATAGATCATGGTCGCTGCTTGCGGGGGCGAGGTCAACAAGTCCTCGGGAACCCCGCTCAAACTCAAACTCGTGGTTGACCCATTGGTGGTGGAGTTGGTGGTGCCATTCCCGGAAAAACTGCTCGGAGTACCCGGTGTGCAACCTGACGTTCCCGAAACGCTACAACTGCTGCTGCCGGTTTGGGTTAGGGTTGAGTTGGCGTTCTGGGTATAGGCAGAAACCGTCGTCGTCCCGCTCGTGCCGGACGCTGGGTCAACGGTGACGGTGGTGAAAGTGGTGGGTGTCGTCGTGGTTGTTTGCTGCTGGTAATTAGCAGTGCAAGTGGTCGTATAGGTGGTCGTCTGATGACTACCGAACCCTGAGGTATGTGATGTGGTATTGCAGCTCGGGCTCCCCACCTCGCTCGTCACGGTCGAACCCGTCGTCGAACCGAATGTCTGCGCAACGGTGAAGACCTGTGCTGAAGGGTTCGAGGCGCCGCCAGCTCCATTCGCGGTTGACATCGTCAGGCTGGTGGCGACTGAACTGCCCCCCTCCACATACACTCCCCCCGCATTGCTATTGAGGGAGCAAACTCCCGCCGTGCAGGTATAGGGAAGATAAACTCCCGAGCTGGCGCCAGCACTGGGGTACGCATTCTGGTTGATATCCTTCAAGGTCGCGTTCAACTGGGCATCGGTCGGCTGGGGTGGATCCGGGGAACTGAGGTTGCCGCAAATATTGGTGCCCTCGCCACAACCCTTGCCGTCTAGAACGGCCCACTCCTGGCTAAAGGTATCGCTGGGCAGGGTGACGGGGGTCACGCTGAGGTTGTAGCCGGACTGGAAGGTAGGATTAACCGTAGTCTTGTCCGAAAAGGTGTAGGGGACAGTGGCGCTGTTCACGCAGTTGCCGCCGTCGTAAAAACTGAAGTCGGCGCCCGTCTGGGAAACAGGATCGGTAAAGGTGTAGCCCGGACTGCTGCCGGTCGATAAGTTCCATTGCCCCATGGCATACATGGGACCCGTCAGATAGCCCTGAACCAGGGGGCCTTGACATGCTGTGAAGCTGTCGATGAAGGCACCAAAGGCGGCGAAGCTTGCCGTCGTGGTAGAGGTGCCGGACCCTTGGGTAATGTTCACGGTAATGGCGCCGGTTTCGATGACTTGGGCCGTCTCACTGCCCTGGGAGGTGCCCTGTGACGTCAAAGTGTAGTCGTAAACATATTGCCAATTGGTGTAATTCCCGGCCGACCCCGTGGGTGTGGGAGCGCTGGGCAGAGTGACATTTGCCGTGACCGTGAAGCTCATGGGAACCGAACCCGCCGCTGATCCACTGTTTAACGAACTGCTGGTGCTGTAGAGGTTGTTGACATAGGTGGCCGCACTTGTCGCCAAGTTGTCCCCGGCCGAAGTCGCCACGGATTGGAGGGTGGGCCAGGTGGAAGGGGCATTGGTTGGGTCATTAAAATAGGTGTAGATTGCCTCCCGGCCCATGTTCAACCCCGAATCCGCAGCGTAAAAAGAGCCGCGGAAATTCTTGTAATAACCGTTGATCATCAGGTCGGAACTGCTGGATACCACAGCCGCCAGACCTATGACCGACAACAGAAAGAGCAAAAGCAGAGTGATGATCAGCGCAACGCCGCGATCCCGGAATCCTCCCGTGCCATCACACGGGGTCAGCGCGATGTAAGGAATATTTGGAAAGGAGCAAGTGCGATTCGATTGATTTTTCATAACACACCTCATTGATCTCTCATCGACATGTTCCTAGGGTTTACGACCACTGACGCACCCAACACTTGATAGGGCCCTTCATCGAATTGGTTGCGGTAAGAAATCGTGGCGTTCGGTGGCGTCCGAGCCAGGATGCTTACGCGAACGGACCGAACCAGGGTGAAATCATTGTTGAAACCACCGAGAGTATTGGTGGCGGCGGAGGCATTGTAGTAGTAATTCCCGGTCGTATCGTTCACCAAGGCCGCCCCGACCTTGAAACTTACCAGTTGGTCCATGACTTCAGCCGCGGTCCCCCCCTTAACTTGGCGCATCAGCTTGGGGTCGTTGGCGTTGGTTGTATCGACGTAGTAGGTGATCGGCGCCAAACGGATAACCCAGTCTGTGGTAGGGCTACTTTGATAGAAATTCACTCCGCGATAAGTCGAAAGGGCATCGGTGGTAAGACAAAGCCCGGTTCCAGCCGGGGGGCACGGAGAATCGCTCGGGTTAATGCCGCCAGGATCAGACGGTGTAGTGGTGGGTGCGCTAGTCGACGTAAAATTGAGCACGATATTCGAGCCGGACTGTGTGGCATTGGCCGTCAAAGTTATCGTCGTAAAGGGTGTGCCTGCGCCACTGACGACCATCAGTTCGTCGCCGGCGAGAAAGTGGCTGTAATACGTCGCGGCGGTACCCGTGCTGGGTACGACATTTACGGTCGTGGCCGTTGCGGTGTCGAGGTTTGCCGCAAGGTTGCACGCAGGAGTGTTGCGGTCCGCCAGAATGAAGTTAACCGTATCAAAGCAGCTCGAGCTGAATTGGTAATTCGGAGCTCCGGTATTGCAAGCGGTCGAGGGATTTTGATTTTTGATCTCAACGCCCACCGGCCATGCCGGGGCGTACGCACCCAAATCCAATCCATTCGCGGAATTCGCCGCGTCCAGTTGGACTTGCGTAAGGGCGTTGCGAATGGCAATATTCAGACCGGACAGCCCTTGTTGCTGGGTCAGGGCTTGCTGCTGGTAATTGAAAAGCGTGAAGGCGGCAGAGCTGACAGTTATGAAGACGGCGACCGCCACCAGCAACTCGATAAGCGTAAAGCCCCGGGTGGAGGGAAGGTGCAGAGTCTCTCGAGATTGAACATTTTTAGCGGTCATGGTCGCACCGTGCTCATTTGAAAAGTAACGGGGGGCTGGACGGTATTATCCATGAGGATAACCAGGACGGTAATCCGGGTGAGCCCCGTGACCGGGGTATTCGCCTCAATCAGCCACTGCCGGTTGAAGGTCTCGCCGGTAGGCGCCGTCGTAGTAGGCGCGCTGGGGTAACCGGAGGTGGTGTTCCAATGCCAAAGGCCATCGGCGGTAAACGTTTGGGTAACGTACTCAACCGTCGAGCCACTTAGGATTTCGTAAGTTTCGTTCAGGGCGCCGGAGGAGTTATTCAAGGTCACCGTGTCGTAGTAGTCGACGGAGAACGTATTGCCGCTCACGGTTTCACTCACGGGCCCGAGATTGGTCGGCTCGATCTCCCCCGCGGAATTCGTCGTCCAGGCTACACTGCCTCCCGCCAGGTGGGCCCGGGGGTCCGAAAGGGAATAACTGCACAGGTCCTCGAGCTTTTCTGACGCGAAGGTTGCCGCGAGCGACATGTACCGGGAGCGGATGCTGCCCTTGTAGACGTCCGCCATCAAGAAGGCAACGGAAATCATCCCGATGGTAAGAACCACCAGCGCCACCATGACTTCCATCAGCGTGAAACCGGCATCCGGCTCTGCGCCCTTAGGGCGTAGTGACAGTGACATTTCCCACACTCGATACGGTAAGAGTATTTGACTCACCGGCCGTCGTATTGGCGAGGCCGGTAGAGTAATTAATGTTCTGAATCTGGAATACCAATGGCGAAACTCCCGTTGGGGGAGTGGTGATTTCCGTTACCGTCCCGTTGGCGGCGAATTGTATGGTTATCGTCCGGCTAATGAGAACTGCGTCGGGCCCGGAAATGGGGACAGCCGACAGAACGGGGGAAAACGACGTTGCCGGAGGAACTTCGTTCAGGACCTGGTACGAATTCGTTGAGGGAGTAAACGTAATCTGATACGGATATCCATGCATAATCGCCAGATAGCGAGTCGACTGGATGGCTCCTGTGGCGGCGGACACGGCTCCGGTCAACTGGTAACTTCGCACGGCGTTGATGGTCATGGGGACCGCCATTACCGTCACAATGGTTCCAACAGTTGCAACCACCAGGATTTCAAGAAGTGTGAATCCGCTTGATGTGCTCCGCCTCACGGTCGGGTCAGCCTCCCTGCCGAAAGTCTCATGTTCGGTTTGTCGAGATTTGCCCCGTAATCGACCAAATCGCACCCAAGCCTCCTCCGGCGCCCACAGCCCCAGATGATTCGTCACTGCATTGTGGCGCGGGCGGGTCGAGCGAACAATAGTACCCCGGTACCATCGAGGCCTTCGTAGTGCGCTTTGGTTAGGTTAGAACAGGCGGGGGCCGGCGGAGGGATGGATTAAGGACGGAGGGTCACTGAGCGGATTGGGGAATCGGTTGGGGCACGCCAACTGACCCCCCTTGGGAGGATCAAGTGTGGCGGCGAATTCAGGCGCCGGACGGTCGCCGAACTCTTCAAAATGTGGCGCCTGGAAAGTGTCCGCTGACGCGCTAAAGACTGGACCCACACGCGAGGACATCGGCGACAAGCCAGGACCAAAGCCCGCGAAGTTTCCTCAGGCCCAGCAAAATGGAGGCGAAAGCGGCCAGGGCGCCGGAGAAAAAATATGAGCACCTCGTTTTTTCCGTTGATGATCGGGCAGTCTGTCGGCATTGACGCTGGGTTTGGAGGCCAAAGTGCTCGCTTGATAGTTGGTTGAGTCGCATCGCGCACCCGCGGTGAGTGGGGAAAGTCGCTCCCGCGGGCTGGAAGTCACGAGAGGAAGAGACGAATTGGCCGCTCGAAAGGCCATACAAAGCGACATTTTATCGATGCCAACCAAGCCTACTCACGAAAATAAAAAAACATCAAAAATGAAGGTTGCTCCCAATAAGTTGATGAAAACAAACCGAAAAATATCGGACAAAACGGATCATCCCAATGAGTGTATGAAAACAAAAGAGTTATACGAAATAGCCGATTAATTGCCGATTAATTATAGAAAGCAAAACCACTTAGATCGATTTTTGACCTCAAAAAGTCACCGTTTTTCCGTTCCATTCCAGCTATCCAGATAACTTGCAGAAAATAATGGCCTTATAGCTTCAGCATTTCGCGTGTATTTCGCGTATCCCAATAAGTGTATGAAACATAATCCACTTGGAGGATGGTCAAGTACGCCGAGGTCCGAATGAGACAACGGCGTCTGCTCCCATCCGGTAAACTTGGAAGTGCGACCCCGCAAGCGGACGTTTGCGCCGGGAGGGTGGCCGTCGGGACCACGTCCGGGTCAGAGGTGCGGTGGAGGCCCGGCGAGCGAAGATCACTAGCCACAGGTGCAACCCGAGGAACGCGGGCCAAAGGATATCCGACCCCGGCGGCGTCGACGACCTCGCCACTTCTTGTCCGTCGGCTTCACCGACGGCTAGTGATCTTGTCTCCCGGCGCGGAACTGGACTTTGACGGGACCCTGGGCGACAAGCTGTTAATGTTGCCAGTCATCTTGTACTGAGTTAGCATCTACCTATGGTCCCAAACAATATGGTCGGGCAGGCGAGAACCACTTTGGTAGCAGTGTGCTTGCTGGCCAGCCTGTCCGTACTCACCGCCTCGGCACAAGACGCGCAGAGCCAGCCTGCTTCGAAGTCGACCGCACAGCCTGTGTCCATTTACGAAGAAAGACCGATTAACTGGAGGACCATCGTCCCCGATGTCCTCCGCGACCAAAAGACCATTTGGACTTTCCCCGGCAAGCTGGCTCGCGGGGATGATTGGAAACCAACCCTGGTCATTGCTGCCGCCGCGGGGGGATTGGTGGCGCTCGACCCGCACGATACCCCCTACTTCCGCACCACCACGAAGTTTTCGGAATTCAACCGTGGGCTGAGCGGAACGAATGCGCTCATCGGCACGGCGCTGGTCCCGGCCTCCTTCTATGCCTTGGGATTGGTGCGTAAAGATTCGTACGCCACGCACACCGCCCTGCTGGCCGGCGAATCAGCAGTCGACGCTGGCATCCTGGGCTGGGCTTTGGAAACTGCTACCGGCCGCCTATCGCCGGGGGCCATCCCTCCAGGCGGAAGCTATTCCGACACATGGTTCAAGACCTACCGGCCGATCCTCCATGCGGGCGGAAGCTTCCCTTCCGAACATACTATCGCCGCATTCTCCGTCGCTACGGTCTTTGCGCACCGCTACGGGAAGCATCGATGGGTCCCTTGGGCTGCCTACGGAGCAGCTACCTTGGTGGGCTTCTCCCGCATTACCTTGCAGGCGCACTTCCCCTCCGACGTCTTTGCCGGCGCCGCGTTCGCTTACCTCATCAGCCGGTTTGTAGTCCTGCCGGGACGAGAGCCCGAGGATTAAACTCGATGCGAGCGATTTTGTTAACGAGGTAAGACGGAGGTGGACTTCAACGGATGCGGCAGGCTTGGCGATGCCCGTTACGGATGGAAACTAACGGGAGCGGCTCACTAAGTGCAGAGCGCATTGTAGGAGGGGTTGGTCTAATCTGAGGTCTTCAAAGCGAAGCGGGACCAGAGGTTTTTGGGATGAGCGGTAATTTGGAGGGACAAGGCGCTATTGCTCTTCGGCCTTGCAGCTAGGAAGGGGAAAACCCAAAGCTCATGCTGGGCAAGGACCGAAAACTCCAGGCCCCTACGGGCTAACCAGTCGGCTTGCACGCGCCCGGCATTCTGCGAGCCCCCAGAGGGTATTAGGTCGGCGCTCACCTTGTGCTCACGCCAGCCGACTTGTACGCGCTTTCGGGGCGAAAGCCAATACGTGCTGCTGATGTCGAAAGCCGAACCGCGCCTGCCCACCGCGTCGCCCATCAAAAAGCCCTTGTTCGTGTAGGCCTCCTTGTAGAAGAAGCTGGAGTAGGCCTCCTCCCCATGGTGGGTGTTGGCGACTTCGAGGCGAAAATCAAACTTCTGGAGATGGGGAATTGCGGATAAGTATAAACCCGGATTGTACATGGCCCGGGAGGGGTTGACCACAGGGTTTACATCATCTTCGCTGAAGAAGTCTCCGTATGCGGTCACCCACTTGCGAAGGTGCGGGAGGCGGTAGGAATAATCAAGGCCGCCCTGGCGCTTTCCGGGGAAATTGTGCGGGTTGGCAACACAACAAGTGTCGCTAACGCTGAAATAGGTGGCGAATAAATTGTGAAGGGTAAAAGGGATGCCTTGACCGAAGGCCTCGGTTGTACGGGAGACCCCAAATTCCCAGTTGGGAGTGGGTTTGAACAAGATTTTCTCTCCGTGGAAATAGGGCCCGCGGGGGTACTCGTTCCCTGAGAGCTTACCGAAGAAAGCTTGCACCCGCACGGGGCCCAGATACGCAAGAAACCACGGCAGGACGATGGGCTCCACCTGATTGACCTTGAGCATGGGCAAAGGGTCGGCGTTGTCACTCATCAACATGCCACCCATGGTTCCCGGCCCCCACCATAGGCTTTGCTTCCCGGCGGCGATATCAAATATTCCCACGCGCATGCCAAAGTACGTGTCCAGCAGGTCGAAGTGGTCAACAGTTCCCGTGGCCTGCGACGAAGGCACGGAAGGGATTCCCAGCAATTGCTCAAGGGACGACTGCTGCGAAGCGGTCAGACCGGCATAGGCAGGAGAGAATTGATATTCACCGCGAATATAGGCAAAGAATCGCCCCCGCTCAGCTCGTGCCGAAAAACCGGATACGTTGTTATAGCCGGTGTTATAGGGTCGGCCGAAATCGTCCCAGAGGGTCTGGCCGAAGTTGTAACCGTCCCGTAAGGGCGTTCCGGCGATTCCCATCGACCTGGAATAAAGGGATTCGACACCCGCTTGGCGCGACGAAGTGCCATTGAGGACTTCGATCTCGATGCTGAACTCTTGCCTGAGAGCATCGTAGAGTTCCATGGACTCGCCAGCCGTGACGCCTGCGTTCATCATGTTTTCATCGGCGTCCATCACCAATTGAGCGCACTCAATCCGCGTCCACGGGCGCAGGCCCACAAACTGCTTGTTAATTGTCCCGAGGCCCGCTAACCGGTCAAGTGCGGTATAGACCCAACTATCCATGGGAACGTAAACGGACCCGATCGGGGCGTCGGCTAATGCCACCCCTACGGGGAGGAAAAACAGCGCCAAAACCCATCCGAGCAACCGCTGGATCACCACCCAGCGAATCGTGCGCGGATGCCGAATAACTCCAAAAAGGTGGTTTGTCTCTTGGCCTTTAGAATATGGCTGAGCGCGATTCGGGTGGGTGCTTGTTGCCAATACGAGCCTTTCAGAAACCGTGGGTTGGCACAGGTCGGGGGACTGCGGCCGAGTTTTGAAACAGGCCAATGACATCCGCCAAATCCAAATTCGTAAAGTTGGGAATCACAAGATCTGCCCCAGCCAGGACGAGTCCTGGGCCCCGCTGCCCCTCTGCGACGCCGATGCACTTCATGCCTATCCCCTTTACCACCTTCACTGCGGTTATGGCGTCCTCAAGCACAAGCACTTCCGAAGCCCTTGCCTGGAGCAGTTCAGCAGCCCGCAGATAGATGCCGGGACTCGATTTACCGCCCGGCACATCATCGCCGGTGAGGATGGCGGCGAACCGATTGGCCAGCCGGTGATTCTCCAGCATCCTTGACGTCCTCATTCTCGATGCGCTTGTGGCGACCGCCATGGGAATCGCAGCGGAATCGACAACGTCCAAAAATCCCTCGAGCCCTTCGATAAGTTGAACTCGGTCTTCTTCCTGCCGAAAGATGGCTTCCTTCTGGACTGCGTAAAGCTTCGCTTGATGCGGTGTCAAGGGGCCCAGAAAATGATGTAAGATCTCCTCCCGCGTTGCGCCTTCCAAAACGAATTCGAGGTCCACATCCGACACTTCTTTTCCAGCGCCGCGTAAAAGCTCGCGCCAAGCCGTGCGATGGACCGGATGGCTATCGAACAAAACCCCGTCCATGTCAAAGACTAAAGCGATCCTCATCATTGTGCTATAGGCCCGGCCAATCTGATTGCGCTTGCCGATAATTCTCCATCGTCCCAATATCCAGAAGGAACTCCGGGATGGGATAAGCATACATCCGTCCCACAAGATGCGGAAGGACATCAAAACCGATATCGGCCGGCAGCTTAATTGGAATCACTTCTAACAACTTCTGTGTTCCAATTAGGATACCGGAAAATGCAAGGTTTCCAGGGGGGT
This sequence comes from uncultured Acidobacteriota bacterium, assembly GCA_964501985.1. GTDB lineage: Bacteria > Acidobacteriota > Terriglobia > UBA7540 > UBA7540 > Bog-366. The sequence continues at coordinate 9,225 of CAZCVY010000049.1, forward strand.
CGGTTGGTTTTTCGACGAATTGTACAATTCGCCCCGAGGGGTCGATAACAGCAATTCCGCATCGCCCGGGGTCCGGGACACGGTAAACTCCTAGGGTTGCTGCGCTCGGATGGCTGGCATGAAATCGAAGCATGTTCTCTATATTCACGTTGGTAAGAACGTCCGCATAGAGAACCAGGAAACTCTCGTCGGCACCGACCCATGCTCGGTTGGTCGCCAGGGCTCCCGCACTACCGAGGAGATCGGGCTCTTCCGCCAGAGTAACCTGGAGGTCACCGAAGCGGGTTCTTAAGAACTCTCGCAACTGAGCACGGTTCGCATGGGCATTAACCAACACCTCCGTAACGCCGTATTTCTTGAGGAGTTTAAACCAGATTTCGAGTAGCGGTTCTCCCCGAATAGGAACCAGGCACTTCGGAATTGTGTCGGTCAGAGGGCGTAAGCGGCTTCCGACTCCGGCCGCAAGGAGGAAGGCTTTCATATTCAATCTTCAATAAACGAGGTGCGAGTCGCTTGTTTGAATCTTGAAGTTTAAGAGAGTGATTCCGTCTACGCGTTGGGATGCAGGACGTCTCGTGGGGACTGTGCGTCAGAGAGGGAAAATGTCCAACGCAGGCCACAGCGGCCGTCACCGTCTAGAAACGGATCGTTGACAAGAACGCGAGCTCCTTGAAAGTCAAATTCGAACACCAACTCGTGGAGGCCTTCCTTGCCGAGAGCGTCGCGAACCATCTGTTGGGAGTCTTTCTCACAGTACAACAACAAGAACCCACCGCCACCGGCACCCGTGATCTTGCCGCCTATTGCTCCATTCTCGCGGGCGGTTGCATAGAGATGGTCGATCCGGGAATCGGAAATCTTATCGGACACCTTTCTCTTCGCACTCCAAGCCTCATCCAGAAGGCAGCCAAATTCCCTCAGGCTGCCCGCCAGCAGGGCGGCGCGCATCTTGTCGGCAAGCAGTCGAATTTGATGAAGTGAATCCATGGCCACGCCATGAGGTTTCCGCGTAGCCTCTTCCTGAGCTTTCAGAATGGTCCACGAGTCGTGGGAAGACCCAGTAAAGAAGAGCATTAGGTTGTTCTGCAATTCGCGCAGGATCTCAGCGGGCAGATCGAGCGGGTCTACCAAGGTACTGCCATCCGGATGAAAGGAAATGAAGTTCAGCCCGCCATACGCAGCCGCATACTCGTCTTGCTTGCCCACCCCCATCCCCAGGACATCGTGCGTAATGTGGAAGGCCTTCTCAGCCAGATCCTGTTTGGTAATCGGCAACTGCGTGTAAGCCGCGAGCGCTTTCAAAATATTTACGCATACGCTGGCGGAGGAACCGAGCCCCGTGCCGGGTGGAATCTCGGAGGCGAGAAATAGATTTAAGGGCGTTTTAATGGCACAGTATTTCATTACCGCCAGCGGAATGCTCAGTGGCGATCCCACCGCCTTCATACCCGAAATGTCTTCCCAAGTTTCTATGATTCGCAAATCTGATGAGATAACTTGGATCTTGTCATCACTCCGTTTTGTCAGGATCGTATAGAAATACTTGTTGATGGCCGTGCTGAGAACGGCGCCCCCGTATCTTTCATAGTAAGCAGGCAGGTCAGTGCCGCCGCCACCAAAGCTAATTCGAACTGGACTGCGGACTATGAGCATTGGTTCACCTCTCTTTATTGAGTGACATGGCGAGGGAATACCGAGGCTGGCGGACTTGCCCCGGAGTGGGGAGCGGATGGCGGTCCGTCACTTGCTAACAATCTCGCGAAGATTGTCCAAATGGTTTCGAGGAGCAGGGTGAGGTCAAAAATGGGAGTCCAGCGGACCATATATTGGAGGTCATATCGGGTCTTTTCCTCTGACGAATGCTGCTCGCGGAGGCCATTCACCTGGGCCAAACCGGTGATTCCCGGCCGAATATTTAGCCGCTGCCGCTGCCACTCCGAATACTCGCCGATTCGTTTTAAAGTCTCCGGGCGCGGTCCCACCAGGCTCATCTCTCCGATGAGTACATTGAACAATTGGGGAAGTTCCGAAATGCTGAGTTGACAGAGCAAGCGCTCCCAACGCGGTGCGCTAACGGCATGGCGATCCACATTGAGCTTGTACATGTTAAAGGGTTCACCGTATCGTCCGCCGCGCACCTCCACCAACAACGGATCGCGACCCAGTAGTTTCAAAACCAAAGAAGAGATCGCAATAATGGGAAATGCCAGCAACAACAGAGGCACGCCCAGAATCAGATCGATCGATCGCTTGAAAACCGCTACGGCGCGGGAGTGCGGCACCCCTTCAAGGCCAACAAGTGGAACCCCTTCAAGCTCTCGCAAGCTCGCCCGCGAACAGTACAATTCGTAGGGTTGCGGCACGAGACTAACGCGCATTCCATTCCCAAGACAGCGCGCCAAGAAATGCTGAACCTCCGCCACCGGCGGGTGGTCCAAGCAGACAATTAACTCCTGCACGCCTTTTTCCTTGAGAACATTCAGCACATCCAGAGAGCTCAGCTCGGAAGTATCGGCAACGAACTGATTGTCTCGCCCGTTGCCGGGCGGCGTCCAGGGATTAAGGATACCCACAACCTCGTAGAGCAGTTCGGGATGCCGCTTAATCCTGAGAGTAAGTTCGTGCGCGACCTTCCCCTCTCCAACAATCACCACTCGTTGGGTCTTCCCGACCCGGTGGTAGGCGCGAAGAACGCGATAAGTAACAATGCGGACGAGCAAAACCAAGCAGCAGAAAATGATGGCGAAAAAGGCAAGAATAAGACGGGAAAAATAGACTCTTGCCAGATAGGCGAGGGCTAAAACTACTCCCATTTGGATCGCCACTGCCAGCGCCAGGCGACTCACCGTAGCCGACAGCGACCATCCCGCGCTAAAAGGATCGAGGGACATGAACTCGTAGAGCCCGAACCAGGAAACAAGTGCCCCAACGACGACAACTATAATTGCATCCCACGGGTGCGGATGGGTGAGGTGGGAGACAACCCCTCCGCCATACCGCAGCAGATAGGCAAGAAGTAGCGCCAATGGGACCGCCAAGGCATCCGCCACAGTGACTACCAAGCGTATAGGTGGCTTCGACATTCTTAAGTGTCCTGCGCTTTCGAAATCAAACGGATCGTAAAAACAATTGCGTTCAGAACTCCCCTACGGAAATTCGCGGCCTTTCCGACCACGGTCTTAGGGACGTGTCCCCAAAAACCGAAGGCAGCGGGTGCGGACTGCCACTGATACCAGGAATAGTCAATCTCTTCCTCTTCGCCTCCTCATCCGGCAGTAGTAGGTTCCAACCACTCCATTCTCAATCCCGCCCCGCCTGTAACCAGAACCCGCCTCGTTTGTTTCTCCACTAAAACCGCGAAAGTATACTCGGTAATCAATAATTATCAATAGATAATTTACTCACCGGTACCCGAAAACACCAGCAGCCGTGTTGAGCAGTTTCTGGGTTCAGGTCTGATCCTCAAGACCTCAGTGTTGCGTCCTTTCCGAGAAATACCACGCCAACCGTCTTCAAGATGATAGTTAGGTCCGACCAAAGCGACCAAGTATTGATATATTCTAGATCCTTTGAGACCATTGTTTCAAATCTTGGATCGTTCCGGGCTGTCACTTGCCAGAGCCCCGTCACACCCGGGACCACTTCGAGACGCTGCCTTTGCACGGCAGTATAGAGGGCCACCTCATTTGGCGCTTGAGGGCGCGGCCCGACCAGACTCATGTCGCCTTTGAGGACATTCCATACCTGAGGTAGCTCGTCAATACTGTATTTCCTCAGTACCCGTCCAACCCTGGTTACTCTCGGGTCGTTCGGTATCCGTATAAGATATGGGCCGCCCTCGTTTAGGTGGGTTAGACTTTTTAGCCTTTGTTCGGCATCGGAGTACATAGAACGAAACTTGTACAGTGTGAATTCACGCCCTTCGAACCCAACCCGCCGGGCTCTGAATATCGCCGGCCCGTCGGATTCCAGCCTGATCAGCCAGCATATGATAGGGACAAGCGGCAGGATTACGACTCCTATGGCCAACGAAAGAAGAACATCCCCCATTCGTTTTAGTCGCCGTTGCAGAGACTTGCCCATAATCCCCAAATGTTCTCCCCTTACCATCTACCACAAATTCCCACATTTGCTTATATCGGACTCACAGACTTTTCGAGCTTCCGATGGCATTCGATCAACACCGCGAATCGAAGTCGAATGTCGACCATCCCCCCACCGGCAAGGTCCAGAAGGCGTTTTATCTTTAGACTGAAACGAGGTCGCTCTGCTGAGTGCATATCAGATCAGGTTGTCGGACCTCCGGCTCGACGGGAAGCTTGCGTGAAAAGTGAGAACTCATTAGCGCCTGCAATACGAGACGCAACCGACCTTACTATTCTACCAGCAACACGCCAAGCAAGTCCTCCCTTTGAGGCCATCAGCCTTTTCGAAAAGCTCAGCCTTTTCGGTGGCTGCGGGCGAATAGGTCATTTCGTACGGGCCCCAATAAAGAACTACCGCGATTTGAGTGCCCGATGCGCTCCTCCTCCGGCGCTACGGCTCTTGAAGCTTGACTGTCTCTCCCTGACTCCCGACGTGTGAACGAGCTCTATGTTCTTCCCATTTTTCCTCGACGAATCCGACGATGCGCTCCTTGAATCGAGACTCATCAAACTGCATGGCGTGGTTCCGAATCCTCACGGGATCAAGTTCCGTGGAATCGAGGCGCTTAATGGCCTGGATCAAGGCGTCAGGGGTTTGATCATCAAAGAGAACACCGGTCGAGCCATCCGCAACGATTTCCGACGCCCCTCCACCGGAACAGGCAACGACCGGCTTCCCATGCGCTTGAGCCTCGACCATGACGATGCCGAAGTCCTCGATTCCGGGATATACAAAAGCTCGGCAGCCGGCGTAACACTCTTCCAGGGTCGTTTCGCTCACCGCACCCAGAAACTCCACATTGGGCTGGCTAAAAATCCGGAGGTTCGCCATTTCCGGCCCGGCACCAACAATTTTTAGCCGGAGGCCGAGTTTGTTGAACGCTCGGACGGCAATGTCCACCCTCTTGTATGACATCAGGCGGGTAACGAGCAAAAAGTAATCATCCGATGACACCGCCAGGGGCACTTCCCTCACGCGCACCGGTGGATAGATGATCGAGGACTCACGTCGATAAAATCTTCGAATGCGGTCGGCAGTCGTTTGGGAAATGGCAATGAAATGATCCACGCGGTCAGCCGAAAGCCGGTCCCACATTCTAAGGTAATGAAGCAGAGGATCGGTGAAGACGCGTTTCCAAGGCTGACGGAAAACCGAATTCCTGTTGAATTGATATTCCGACCATAGGTATCGCAGGGGGGTGTAACAGTAACAAACGTGGCATGCCGATACGGGCGCGAGAATGCCTTTTGCGAATGCATAGGAGGAGCTGATCACGACGTCGAAACCTGTCAAATCGAGTGATTCTGCTGCGACCGGATATACTGGGAAATAAGCCCGGAAGAAACGACCCGCCCCGGGCAAATGATGAGCGAACGAGTAGCGAACGTCAGCGCCGGGAAGCATCTGCTGAACCTCCCGCTCGTTGCCAACAAGCGTGTAAATGGGGGCGTCGGGAAAGATGGAATGGAGGCACTGGACCACTCGCTCCGCTCCCCCCAAGTGAACGAGGCAGTCATGAACGATTGCAATCTTGCACTCAGTCCGGGTTCCTAACAGCCCGCCGAGGTGTTTGGCATGCGGGTCCAAGTCTAGTCCTCCGAAGTCCTCGAGCGATTCCATGAGCCGGGTCGAATCTTACCCGTTTCCTCTCTTTGCAGGGGAGGCGGAGTCCCCGCGTACCCTCTTAATTCAAGGTTCCCCATAGCGCATGAGTACCCTACTTTGAGGCGGCTGCGCTTTCAAGGATCTTCCAGGTTCTTCGAGCCGTATCATCCCAAGAAAACTGCCGAGCGCGCTCAATTCCCTTCTTGCGCAGCGCGTCCCGCAGCGCGTCATCCTCTAGGAGCCTCCGCAGGTTCTCGGCGATAGAATCCACGGCGGCAGGATCCACTAAAACCGCAGCATCGCCGACGACTTCAGGAGTAGAAGCGACACGGGAAGCCAGCACGGGAGTTCCACACGCCATTGCCTCGAGCGCAGGAAGCCCAAAGCCTTCGTAAAGAGAAACCTGTATGCTGGCGATGGCCCCCGCGTATACCGTTGGTAGGAGTCGCTCGGTGACACGCCCTGCCAGGAAGACTCTTTCTGGGAGCCGACTGAATGCGGTTTGGCGAAACACATTTGAGGAACCTTGCGAGCCCACCAATACCAGCCATACGTCGTCATCGATTTTGTGTTGGAGCCGCCCCCAGGCCTCGAGGAGGCGGGGGTGATTCTTAGAGGGCTCCAGTGTACCGACGCAGACAAAATATCGACGGGAAGGAAATCCGGACGACTTCATCATTTCGTCGAAATGCTCCACCGCGTCGGGGCTGAAACGACGATCCACGCCGAGAGGAATCACCACCACCTTGCTCGGTGCCACCCCGGTATGGAATAGAAGCCTGCTCTTGGCAAACTCCGAATCTGTGATCACACACTCGACACGATGGGCAAGCCGTGGGTGAAGCCATCTGTACCAAGAGCCGAAGAATCGATTCCGAAGCATCGGGTGATCAAAACTGGACGCATCGTGGATGGTCACCACTTGCCTTCTCGCGGCAATGGGGCCGGTGTTCGACGGACTAAAGAGAAGCCTACCTCCGGTTTTTCTAGGAAGAACCACCTGTTCCCAGATGTGGCCCTCCACGCCACGGAGCGCCTTTCCAGGGGAAACCTGCTCGACTAAACCGTTCCACCGCTTGAGCAGCTCCGAGGTATAGCGCTGCACACCTGTAAACGGCCCCTGGAGCGACCGCGAATTTACAACAACGAGAGAATCTTCACCCCGCGCAGTCAAATTGAATCCCTAGTTGGGAACGCAGTCCACAAGCTGGCCCGTGTCCGCAGGGGTGATACTTGTTGTAGTTCCAAGACTTCCCTAGAGGGTCGCAGCATTTGGATTACCGGAAACATTGAGTCTCGGGCGCTTTTGCACAACGCTCTGCCACAGTAACTGTGTTCTCTTTTGGGAATGGCGCGGGTTGAGCGTGAGGATTCCCGCAAACACGAACAAGGGCATGAACAAATGGCGTACCGCAAAGAGGGGGTGCAGACTTGAGGATATGAAAATGCACACACACGCACAAATCCCCAAACGCGACGCCTCCTTCATGCTCTCTGAGTGGCTATTTCTCAGGACCCGGGACATCCCCACGACGGGAAGAATAAAGAGCAACGCAAACCCCACTGCGCCTAGGATCCCCTCAGCGTACCAGTAGTGTAAGAAGACAATGTGCACGGGCTCGAAGTCAGCCTCGCCGGGGAGGTATACCATCCCCGCCTCACCCAGATTTTCGGGCCCCCAACCCCATATCGGCTTCTGAGCAATCTGGAAGAGTGCAAGCTCCGCCGTCAGCAAGCGCCCCTGGTTCGACTCATCACTCTCACTGGTGTCGCCCAACCGTTCCACATAAGACCCGGCCGCTGAAGGGAATACGTGATTGATGGCGACCCAGGAAAGCCACAAGAGACAAATCAGGCCAACGGACAATCGGACGACCCTCTTGAAACTCAATCTTCGCCAGAAAACCAAGATCAGCAATGCTGGAAGCAACGCGACGAAAAATGTCCGCGAGCTGCTGAGGACTGCACCCGTAAGACAAATAAGGATCTCTAGATATATCCCAATCGACAGACCTTCTCCTCTGTCATGAAGGAGAAGCCCCACGGCAACCAGCACGGCCAAGGCGGCCGAAATTCCCAAGCTGTTAGGATGACCGCTGAGTCCAGCGTATCTCCCACCTTGCTGGCCGATGTCTGTTACTACCGGATTGATTGCTAACACGCCTGCAATCCCGGGCCAAAACCATGCCGAAATGATGGCGATCGCGCAATTAACAGTTACACCCGCTACGAGGTAGCGCAGATTTCGCCAGAGGTCTCTTGAATGTGCTATGGCCAGCGGGGCAAACACACCAAAGAGGATAATCACCTTCAACGCGGGTCCCGTCAACACCCCTGAAACCAGAATGCGGCTCAAAATCAGGGCACTGGCTGCCATGACGCCAGAACCCCGTGACATCAGCAAGGACCGTTCCTTACTGCACAAAAGTAATATTAATGAGGCGAGAAAAAAAAGGTCGGCAAAAAGAATCCCGAAGGGGCGGACTTCCTCAAAAATTTCAAGTGCAAGTCCCAGCCGGAACATGAACCCCGAAGAGCGATAGAGCAGGCTTTCCTGCGGCATCTCCGCTTGGCTGGTACTATTGTTCATGCGGTTGGTCTCAGCAGGACGCAGGCAAACTTAAATCACGGGTCTTTTCAGCCTTGGCTTGCGCAGGTCTCGGCAAAAATGCGCATTGTTTCACGCGCACAGCGCTCCCAGCTAAATTCCGCAGTCCGGGCCAACCCCGCCTGCCGCAAGCGATCCCTCACAGTGGAATCTTCAAGCGCGAGTCGAATGGTCCCCGCCATCTCTTCGACAGATAGAGGGTCGAAATACTCCAGGACCCCACCAGATACCTCGGGGATGCAGGAAGCGTTTGATGCCACGGTGGGTATTCCGCAGGCCATCGATTCCACCATTGGTAGGCAGAAACCCTCATATAGAGAGGGGATAACACACAGAGACGCATTCTTAACGAGTGTTGCCAGGTCGGCGTCCGAGAGTGCGCCAGTCAGAATTATGCGATCGCGGTGGGGTGACGCCTCCCGAATCCTCAGGATCTGCTCATGTCCGAGCCCCATCGGTCCGGCCAAAACCAATTGTGCGTCGAAGCCCTTGTTCCGTTCCATCAAATGGTCCCATGCCTGGATCAAGCGATGAACATTTTTTCGCAGTTGCACCATTCCATGGTGCAGCGCATACGGCCGACGGACCCCGAAACGCGACAGCAGCGTGGCCGTCGCCTCGGGATCGGGAGCAATCTCGTTGTAGAACCGCTTGTCATATCCGAGGTAAGTAACTGCAACCTTTTCTGGATCCAGACCGTATATCTCAACCAAATCTTTCTTGGACCAAGAGGAGATGGTAAGGATCTTACTCGCCAGCTTCGCGTTAAGCCACGTCATCGCGCGAAAAGGCACGGCTTGTTTGCCGACGAGACCCGCAGGAAGCCGTTTGGGCATAGCATCTAGAATCGTGGTGACAACGGGGGCGTATCGGCCCGGCAGCGAATGATGCGCAGTGGGGAGAAACACGAGGTCCGGTCGAACCCGCGCGGTGTGGATGGCCATTCCACCCAGAAGCCAGAGGCGCCTCCATGCCAGGACCGGAGCTTGATGCAACCGGAGGAAAGGTGAAACGAAGCCGTTATTGGCCCAGTTATCATCCGGAAGCATGAAGCCGTGAAATTCAATATTATGCTCCCCCTTCTCGGCTATTTTCAGGCATTCTGCGAGAACGTGAAAGAGATAGGCGCCGGTACCCGTGTACCTAAACCGCTTCGACATAAATAGCGTATCTACGGCGACTGTCACTCGTGCTCGACTCCAGTGCAATTGTAGTGAAGACAACTAGACTTCCGTGCTCCGTTCGCGCCAAGCTGCCGCGAATTCCCCTGCCATCCCGGTTCCACAAAGATAGATCAGAAAGAAGAGGATACATGCACTCCCGACTAGAGGGGGCGAAACCAATTTCGCGCCAGCGAGGGCTGCGACTTGAAGGATGGCGAACACCAACGAAATGCGAGCCCACCCCCGTGGTGCTTGAATAGTACCAGTGATTTGGCGAAGCCAGTATAGGTTCATAATAAGCACCACCAGTTCGGTGATGATGGTGAGCACTGCTGCCGCTCTCCACGAGAACATCGGAATAAAGATCAAGTTTCCGATGAAGTTCACCACCAGGCACACGGAAGAACTCACGATAAAGACCCGTTCACGCTTGGCAGCAAGAAGCCCAATAGACAGGGCGTAGTTGAGGTAGCGCAGAATGACTGCCCAAATGAGAATCTTCATAGCGCCAGAAGCCTCGCCAAAACGCGCGCCAAGCAAGAGCCTAACGATGGGGTCAGCAAAGCTCATTGTTATCAGCACAATGACGAAGGCTGCGCTGAGCAAGAGACCCATCGCTCTCTCAAGCCTTTCACTTTCTCCCGCCCTCCAGTTTCCCCGAGATAGGGCGGGCAACAAGCTGTAGAGGACACCATAGGGCAGAATCTGCACCGCCCCGAGCGGCCGGTACGCAGCGCCATAAACACCCGTGGCATAGTCGCCGGCCAGCTTCGAGAGCAGCAACACGTCGACGCGATCGTATAGGTTTATGACAATCGGGTAGATGTTGAAAACGACGCTTTTCTTGACCAGTGCGGACCACCGGAAGCGAGTCCGGTCTTTTGTTCTAAGCCGTAGGGTAATGCCCAATGCCACCATGCCAGCGGCCGTAGCAGCCGCAACCTCGGTCGCGACGACCGTCAAGACTTCACCCCCCCGGGCGAGCAACACGCACGCACCCAGCGCGAGGACAATCCCTAATGCCAAGTCCAAAGAGATATAGCCCCAATAACTACCAATCCCACGCAACACACCTTGAATGGTCTCCGTAAGGGACCGAGGGACCAGCGTCAACAAAATCCACGCCGCGGCAACCAGCACAAGTCGGGAATACCCGAACAACCCAAGCAAGCCCAACGCGATGCCCGCAAGCGGAATGGCGTACGCGATACGCAACCACGTTAGCTGCTCGCCGAGTCCCCATCCCAGGCGCTCGTCGCGCGCCGCTTCCCGGGTCAGAAAATCTCCGTAGCCAACCCCAGATATGACTGCTGCGATCTCCACCACTGCCAGTAGCAGGGTATAGACGCCGAATTGTTCGGGGCCGAGTGTTCGTGCAACAACCACTACAAACAGCAACCGCGATGCCGCTCGCACGAGCTGCGCGCCCGTAAGCAGAGCGGCATGAGAAATCTTGGGGGTACGGGAAGAGGAAGGCTGCCGAACATCAGTTTCTGTCACCGACCGGTTCAACCTTTTGTCCTGTTTCCCGAATCGCAGCCAGCCCCAAACAGATTGACTCAACGTTCGTTCATCCGCGTTCGGCCCTTCCCTGCGCAAGAGACGTGCTGGCTACGAAAGGGGCAGTCCCAGGGCGACCCTTCGCCTTCGACCGCATTTCCCTCACCCAATAGCCACTGAAAAGCTTCTCGTAAGTTGTACTGTTGTCGCCGTACAGCGACAGCCATCTTTCCAAATTCTCGAGGGTGATTTCGTCCCAACTCTTCAGGGGGACGACGGGCAAATCAACAAAAAGGCCATCCAATGAGGACGATGGAACCAACACGATATGACCCAGTGCTAAAGCCTCCCATGTCCTATGACAGTCTAGCCCCATTCCGTGAGGGCTCAGGACAAACGCGAACTCCCCCCGTCTTCGCCACATTTCACCCCTGGGAAGTTGCCTGGCTTGAAAGTACACCAGTTCGTTTTCTCGCAGTCTTTTCGCAAGATGTCGTCGATGCTCATGGAAATTTGTGCCTAGCAGCGGGTGAAAACGGCGATGGTGGAAAAGACCAAACCCTCGTTGCCAGCCAAAATCGACATAAACCCTCTGGACCCGCGCCCGAAGTGCGGGAAGGCTCCTACTGATTGACATCAGCACTCCCTCCTGTTCAACGGGAGGCGACATCTCCTCCCCCCATATGGCCCTTTCACTTAACATGTGAAAGTCGATGCCAATCGGGATCGGGGAGATTCTGTCCGACGCTATGGAGCCATCATAATTCTGGGTGTACCAATGGAGGACCTTCGGGGACCCTAAGATTTCACGAGCTTCAGAGCCGAGTTCCGAAGGAACACAACTATCAGAGTCTCCAGTAACCAGGACAAACTCAGATTTCACGAAGGGGAGAATCTGCCGGACAAAAGACCTCAGCCAGGAGAGCCTAACCCAAACGAGTTCGCCCGCCCCAATGCCGAATTGGGCCGGTGGGTTTGAGATCAAGTTGTCGGGCAATCTCGAAGACCAGAGCGCTCCGGCCTGCGCAGGAACTGACAAGTAGTTTAGCCCATCGGGGAACTCATCTGGAAATCTAGCGTCGCACCGTGATGCGATGCCCTTGTTCCAGACTAGCTCAACTCTTTCGCCCGTGAGATGGTCCATCGTGTGGAATCTTTAATTACAGGCCAGGAACTCTTCGCAGGATGAAGAACCGGCTGGGGTAGTAAATCAGATCACGCCGCGCCATTGCTCGTCGACGCCGCGGGCGACCTCGACAACTCTGTCCTCTGCACTAATTTCACGTCGGCTTCCACCATCATCTTGATCAGCTCCTCAAAGCTCACTTCCGGCACCCATCCCAGCTTTGTTCGCGCTTTTGTGGCATCGCCGCAGAGCGTGTCCACTTCCGCCGGGCGGATCAGCTTGGGATCGGTTTCGACAAACTTCTGCCAGTCCAGTCCGACCGCCGCAAACGCCACCTCCAGCATGTCGCGAACGCTGTGCGTCCTCCCCGTGGCCAGGACGTAATCCTCCGGTTCCGGCTGTTGCAGCATCAGCCACATGGCCCGCACGTAGTCTCCCGCGAAGCCCCAGTCGCGCTTCGCCTCCAGGTTCCCCATCGTGAGTTTCTTGGCCAGACCACATTTGATCCTCGCCACCTGGTGCGTCACCTTCCGCGTGACAAATTCCATTCCCCGCCGCGGCGACTCATGATTGAAGCCCATCGCCGAGCAAGCGAACATTCCATAGCTTTCCCGGTAATTCACCGTGATGTGGTAGCCGAACACTTTGGCGACGCCGTACGGACTTCGGGGATGGAAGGGCGTCTTTTCCGTCTGCGGTGTTTCCCGAACCTTGCCAAACATCTCGGAGCTGGAGGCTTGCAAGAACTTTGCCTGCGGGCGGTGCTTGCGGATCGCTTCCAAGATGCGGATCACTCCCAGCCCCGTCACATCGCCCGTGAGCACCGGCTGGTTCCAGGATACCGGCACGAAACTCTGCGCCGCCATGTTGTACACCTCGTCCGGTTGCACCGATTGAATTACGCTATCGAGCGAAGATTGATCGGTGAGGTCTCCTTCCATCAACTCAATCTTGTCGATGAAGTACTCAATTCGATCGAACTTCTTTACACTGCTTCGCCGTACGATTCCGAAAACCTCGTACCCCTTGCCCAGCAAAAGCTCGGCTAAGTAGGAACCGTCCTGACCGGTAATCCCTGTAATCAAAGCACGCATTCTTTCTCCCTTTCCGGTGAATTCACAAAACTTTCCGTCTTTGCCACGCTTACCTCATACCTTCTGTCCCTCCTCGCCTCAACCAGTGAGTCGTCGATATCAAGTCGGAGCGAGTGCTGTATCATGTCCGCCAGCAGAATAAACCTGCAACCTAGTCAGCAATGCATGTATCATGATTTGCACATGTGCGCGCGGCGTGCCATTTGGGCTGGAAGCAATGAGTTGACATCTCCAAGCCAGGCCAGGAGTCCAAAATGCGGATTCTCGGCACAGTGAGGTTGGACGGGCTCACGATGACTTCAAAGTAAAGCTCCGCCCCGTCACTTACAGAGGCATTTGTGACATAACCGCTTGCGATACAATATTATACATAGAATTCTCGGATTACTTATCTACTTGCTTCACGTCGTCGCGCAAGCTCCCTTGCGCCCCAATTTCTCGGCTCTTTGCACGAAGGGCATGGCCATTTCGCGAAGTCCAAGTCAGAACAGTCTTTACACTTTCCAGAACCTCCTGCACCAAAACTTTTCCAGGATCGGCCGGGCTCGTCTGCTCCCACGCCCTGTGACCCAAAATCCAGAAGACGCCACACGAAAAGGCCAATGCGCCTCCCAGCAAGACAATGAGGGTTCGAGGTGGGAATGATTTCCGTTCTGGGATATTAGGTGGATCGAGTACCTTGACAGTGGGGATTTCCTTAGCTTCTTGGACCTTGGCGAGCTCGTATTCTTGAGTCAGCGTCTCGAAGATCGCTTCCTGAACCTTGGTCGTGCGATACAGGTCAGCGTAAGTAACGCCAAGCAGGGGCAGTTTCCGGATCGAGGGATATAACGAATCGTCCTGGGTCCCATTCCCCGGCGATGCGCTCTCGTCCTTTCCCCCCACGCGCTTGAGTTGATCTTCCAACTCGGCAACCCGGGCTTGCGTGGACCGAACGCGAACGTTGCCGTCCGCGTAAAGCTGCCGAAGCCCTTCAAGTTCCGATCGCGCGGCAATAAGCTGTCCTTGCAGAGTCGCTGCCGCGTCGACCATCGCTTTACCCTGCTCTTTAATATCGATTGCCGTGTTCTTGCTAGCGAATTGGCTGAATGCCTTCTCCGAAGCCTCCAAATCCCGGCTGACAGCCTGCAGGCGGCCTTCCAGGAAAGTTCGCTCGCGCCGCGCCGACGACATGCTCACTTCGGCCAAGGTGCGGTTCAGTTCTTCCGAATACGCTTGGGCCATTGCCGCCGCTCTTTGCGGGCTCTTGTCCGTCACAGTGATCGAGAGAATTTGGCTCTTGCGATCAACCGAAACGTCGGTACGGGCGGTCAGATGCTTCCGTGCTTCTTCCATCCGGCGATCCGAGTAGACCTTTCTTAAGTCAAACTTCTGGATAATCGCGTCTTGCACCGTTCGGCTCTGAAGGACACCGACGAGCAGATCGCTGGTGCTCTTCAGCCCCAGAAGCTCTCCGGCCATGCCACCGAGCCCACCCATCCCAGCGCCTCCCCCTGAAAGCGCCGCCGCAGCCATCGCGAGGCCGGAACCCGATTGGCTATCGGGGGGCATCAAACGAGTTACCGACTGATATCGGCTGGGAATGAGGAGTGCGATGACGACCGAAAGGGCCATAGCAGCGCCGGTCAAGCGCACCAGGAGCGCACGACTCTCCCAGAGCAAACGAAGGGAGGCAATGGCCTCCGCTTGCCCTCCCCGGTCGCGCAAGCCTTGATCCAGATCGAGGTCCCCCGTCAAAACATCGCTTTTTTCAGGGCCTCTCAAGATTGGAGAATCGAGGTCGGAGAGCCCTGTTGACGTTCTTGGATTGGGTCCCTTCATGGGCGTCGTCTCTGTGTCATCATTTTAGACCACATCGATTGCAGGTTGCCCTGCGCGGGCAAAACGACAGAAGGTTCAGCCGACGCGGTCGCCCCTCTTGTGATCACCGCCATCCCTTATGGAATTACAGCGGCAGTAATCGCTGCTGCCGAGGCGATTTGCGCCAAAGCTATCACGTTCTTCCATCGCGTATCGCCTAGAGTCGCCCGCTCCGGTACGACAATGGTGTCACCTTGGCGGACTGCCGCGGAGAGCACGTTCGTGGACCACCAGCCCCCTTGATGGCGGCTGGTTATCTCTCCGTCGGCGCGCACAATGAAGATCGCGCCTTTATCCGCCAGCTTGGTTGCGCCGCCGCTTTGCGAGAGGTACCAGCCTGCGTTCTTACCCCCTACATAAGTAATGGCATTGGTATTGTACACCTGACCGACTACCAATACAACACCCGGCTCCTTGGGAATTTCAAGGATATCGCCATCACGCACTTCGATATCCTGCGATGAATTCTCGAAGCCCTTCAGGCCGGGGTGCATTCGAATCACCAGTCGGCCGGAACTAGTCGCACGCCGCAACGCGTCCAGTACGCGCTGTTGCTGCTGCGTGGCTTCCGCCGCGAGTTGAGCTTGCTCGCTGCCAGTGGTTTGCAAGGAGGTCTTCACCGCCGCGCCTTCCTGCTCGACGCGCTGGATCAGTTCTTGCCGGCTTTTTTCTTGGAGTTCTCGGACGGAAATGCGGGTAAAAATAGCGCCCTGGGGATAGGCGGTCGGGAGCAGCCCTCCCGCGCGCCTTATGACCGAACTCAACCGCTCGCCCGGGCGAATACCGTATACGCCAGGATTCTTCACTTCCCCCTTTACCGTGATGGACGCGCCCAAATCCTTCCACCCAGGCAGTTCCGGCACGCTGAGCACGTCACCGTCTTTGAGGGGAAGATTCAGCTTTTCATCGTGGAGCACCGCCACGAGATTGACGCTCTGGCGTTCTCCCCGATGGGTACTGCCGGTGACGGGGAAATACCGAGTCAGGTCGCCATTCACGAGGTCGGCGCTGCGCTTCGGCCCGCCCGCAGCGCCCAGCAAATCGGTGATGCGCATATTATCACCGAGGGGATATCGGCCGGGATTAACGACCTCGCCCCGAACGTACACAGTCGGCGGGTCCGCCCGATACTGGCTGCGGTGCACAAGGATGCGGTCGTGTGGTTGCACCAGAACGTTCTCCAGCGGGTCGGCATCGAGGGCGGCGGCGAGGTTTACATTCAAGATTCGGAGGGATCCATCCGGTTGCAGCCGGAACAGTTGGGCGGAGTCAAGCGACGCATCCGCCAGTAAACCTCCGCCTTGATAAATCGCGTCCCGCAGATGCATCTGACCGGAGGTTCGGTACTGCCCCGGCTTGCGCACCTCCCCCGAAAGCCAGAAAATAGGCGCGGACTCCACATCGTACCGCCCGAGGATGCGAATGGTATCGAGCGGCGCAAGCTTGGGCGACGTCTGAGGGTTCGCCAGCGCCGCCTCCAAATCAAAGCTTTCGACGACCGGCCGCCAGTCCGGCTGGCGTAAGCTGATGATCTCTGCGTAATGCTCGGCAGGTTCGGGGAGAAGGTCCCGATAAGATCCCACCACGTCGGAAAGACGCATTCCCGCAGTGTAGGCATACCGCCCTGGCCGCAGAACATGTCCCTGCAAGTAGACAGCGGCGGTGTTGTAGGACGCGATGGGGAAAATATGGACCTGGTCGCCGTCGTGCACGGCGAAGGCGGTGAGCTGGCGCCGGACTGCCTCGGGATCGCTCGCGTCGTTCACATCGACGCTCAACATGGTGCGCGTTTCATGCGCCTCCAGCCGCTGGACTTCAATGTGCCGCAGCGCCGCAGCGGGAAGCACTCCGCCGGCGAGATCAAGCGCCTCCTGAAGATTTGTCTCGCCACGCACTTCGTAAATCGCCGGGCGGCGCACCATGCCGTCCACCGTCACCTGCGGGCCGACCGGCGGCACCAGCAGCGTGTCGCCATTTTCAAAGTTTTTCATATCGCCGCGGGTGCCGTGCAGCAGCAGGTCGTACGCGTCGACCTCCTCGACGACCTGTGTGCCGCGAGTATGGCGCAGATGGCGTAACGATCCCCGCGAGGTGACGCCTCCTGCGGCCACCAGGGCGTTCAGCGGCGTCGAAAGCGAGCTGATATCGTACGGGCCGGGCGATACCACTTCGCCTACGACGTACACCCGCACGGTCCGCAGGCGACCCAAGGAAAGGTCGGCGGAAACATCCCGGTATTGTGTCCGCAGAATTCGTTGGACGACTTCCTGCACGTCGCCCAGCGTTTTACCGCTCACCAGCACCGGCCCCGCCTCCGGCAACAACAGACGGCCTTCGCGGTCCACGGTGCGGAATAGCCGCTGCGAAACGCCTCCCCACAAATCAATCGTCAATCCGTCCCCCGGCCCCAGGACGTAATCCGGCCCGGCAGGAACATCCATGGGAATTCCCACGCTCCTGCGGTCGCGGTGAAACACGTCGAGACCAAAGCGCTCGAGTCGCCCCGTGCGCGGCGCGGCCTGCATGTAGAGATCGTAAAGTGAAGGAATATAGGCGTAAGGATTAGGTGAGCTGACCATCTCGACTGGCTCGGGCAATACCGGTGGCCTGGGCTGGCGCAACATCGCCATGGTGTTCCGAGTCGGCTGCCTGGTGGGGCTTTCGGGAAGAACCGGAAGTATCCCGCCCGTCACATCGGTGAGATCTTGCGAGGGAAGGAGCCCGCCACCCTGCGGGTTGTTCCTGGGCCCGCCCGTGCCGGTAGTGGAAACAGCGCTAGCCGTCATCAACGGCGAATTCGAAAGGTCAGGGCGCTGGTTGTTCTGGTTATTAGGAAGGGGAGTCTCGTTCTCGTTACCCGGCGTCTCCTGCTGGGAGGGATAGTTCGGCTGCACCGGCCGTCTGTTTTCGGGAGCTAGACAGTTGTCGTTCTCATCGACCGGTTCGCAGGCATTTTCGGGACTCTCCGATTCCTGCCACAATTCCGTGGTGGGATTATTCGCCACGGTCATGCAGGCGGGATTGTCCTTGTCTTCCTCGCACTGCTCCTGGAAAGGCCTCAGTCCGGCGCTCATCGTCGTTTGTGGAGCCGTGCTACGGGCCAAGCGCTCGGCCCTGGCTCTCATCATGAGGTCCTGCTCTTTTCCCGGTGCCGACAGCGGGTTATACTCCGGCGCGAGATAGCCGTAGCGCTGCAAGAGGCGGGTGGCCATGGCGCGGAAATGTATATCGTCGTTCAGGCGATCCAGGATCACATCGTCTTCCAGGTCCTGCTCCGCAATGATTTGCCCCTTCTCGATGGCCTGCTTGGCCATGAGTCGCTTGATCTCAACCATCAGGCCGGGATTTTTGGCCAGAACTTCACGGATATCCTTGGCCGTCGCGGCTACCAAATCGAGATTGTCGGTCGCCCAATCGGTGGTTTGCTCCGTCCTCTCTCGCCGATCCTTCTGCTGCTGGTCGGGCATTCCTTGTCTTTGCAATTGTTGCTGAGAGGGACGCTGCTGTGTTGGCAGCCTTTCCGGCTGATTCTGTTCCGGCTCCTGCGCGGCCGCGAAGGAGGCGTTGGCAACAACAAGAAGAAGTGCAAGGAGCAGTGCCGGGAGAACCGATGGCCCGATTTTAAAGCGCGCGGCGGGCGGATGACCACTGCTGCTCGCGAGGCCGCCGATCAATGATTCAATCCGCATCGTTACTTGCTCCTTGCCGGGTCGGGTAAAGTCAGATCAAGCTTGAGATCGAGCTGATCGGCGTGCAAAGAACGCCTGGGATGGATTCTTCCAAGGCCTCGGCGCCTTCCGTCTCGATGCCACAGGGATCTGAAAGCGTCGTGGAACAAGGGCTGCACCTTAGGCGGGAATGATTCATTACTAGGGCCGGATTAGGCTTTTTCATGCTGGCCCCCTCAAGAGCCTCAGCACCATTCCATAACCGGCGTGCGGAAAAGGCATTCAATAAGGACATGCAAAGATTTTGTAGAACTTCAGTGCTGTTTCCCGTACCCTCCCGGTTTGGTCAAGCATCGATTCGTTCTAATCTTCTTAATGTACCACAGCTTCGAAAGGCGCCCTCGGTCCAAATTGCAGATGATATTTCTTAAAGGATATTACAACGCCCCTTAATTGTATCATTAAAACCTACACTTGACGAATGCATTCTGATAGTCGTCCAAAACTGAAACCAATCTCTACCAGCAAACATTCTGGCGATAAGCCCTTCCTACTGCCGATCACGAGCAATAAGCTCAGAGTCACTTGATGACAGCGAATCGGCGCTGGTTGTATGATTCTCCCGCCTTGGTGGCTTCCTCCCCTCATGCGAACCAAAACGGCAAAAGGTGTACCAGCACTTCGATTGCCAGACTCTATCGAGCTGCCACGTATGGACTTAGCGGAAAGCGGCGATCGCTTCCCCGTGTAAAATTCTCATGGGTTCGAGCGGATGTACGATATTTATCCGGATTAAATGGGGATTCCGGCTTGCCGAACCCGATGTTTTGATCTTGAGTAATGTCGCCGATCTATCTGACGGGGATTTCGACGTCGCGAAACCATCATCTCGCCTGAGGTTGGGGCCTCATTCGGGTTGGAAACACTCGCGCCACCTCGGAGTAGTCCTCGAATCTGTAAACGAAAAACTCCTGGCCCTCTTCGTCGGCAAATTTCTGGGCGTTGCGCTTGGCCTCATCAAGGTCGCAAAAAGATGCTCTCCACCGAGGTCCGTCCGAATCATCCTGGTATAGTCCGAATTGGTGGTCGTCTGCCACTTCTGTCCTCCAATTGGGAGGCCCGCTACGGCCCGCAGGCGCCGATTTTTTTCGCGATAGTGTGACGGATGGTACCGTGAAATTCCCCGAGCCGTCAAGCATGTTCTTGCCCCTGTTTTTCCCTTGATTTTGCGCCTGGTTGAGAGCGTTTTCGGTGTCGGCCTTCCAACCCTCCGAGAGGGATGCACAAGGCTGTGCTCCAAGGCGTTAAGTCGTTATGGGGTTGAGGGAATTTGCAGTGCATGCTAGATTGATACTCCGCGCATTGCTGGAGTGGCGGAATTGGCAGACGCAGCAGACTCAAAATCTGCCGCCGGTCACCCGGCGTGGGGGTTCAACTCCCCCCTCCAGCACCAAATCTCTTCATCGGTAATTCCCTCATCGGTTGCGGATTGCGAATATCGTGGCGGACCGTTTTCGTAGCGCGGGCTTCTTGCCCGCCGCCGCGGCAGCGTCCCGCTCCCGGCAAGGCGTGGGCAGGATGCCCCCGCTACGCTTGAGCCTATTCGGACCGCAGCGCATTGACGGGATCGATCCGCGCTGCTCGGCGCGCCGGGATCCAGCAGGCCCCCAGCATCACCAGCAACAGCAGCATCGAGATTGCGGCCAATTCGGAAAAGCCACCTCCCTCAATGCCGACCAGATAGTGCCTTACCAGGTTATTGAATCCCAGCGCGGCGGGAACGCCTAGGCTGATTCCGGCCACGGCAAGCGGCATGCCTTGCCTGACGACCAGCGCGGCTACCGCGCTAGTATTCGCGCCCAGCGCCATGCGAATGCCAACCTCGCGCGTCCGCTGCGCGACCGCTTGCGCGATGACGGCATAGAGACCCACCGCCGCCAGCAACAGCGCCATGAAACTGAACGCGACGATCCAACTCGCTGCCATCCGCTGCTGCCACAATGAATCGGCGGAATGCTGGGCGCCGGTCTGGGCAGCATAAACTGCCACACTCTTGTCCGCCGCGGCAACTGCCCGTTGAATCATGGCGATTCCGGCATCGGGATCGGATGCGGTTCGAACCACGACGCGCGCCCGCCCATCGTATTCCTGTTCGAGCGGAACATACAGAAGCAAGGGAGCGGCGCGGGTCAGCGCCAGATGCCGCACATCACCGGCGACGCCGACCACCTCGAACGGAGGGCGACGCGGCCCTTCCCACCTTGGATAGGCGATCTGCTTGCCGATGGGGTTTTCACCCGGCCACATTCTTTCGGCGAGTTGTTGGCTGACAATCACCACTCCCGGCGCCCCCGCCTTGTCGCGACCGATGAAATCGCGTCCCTCCAGAAGCGGAATATGAAGGGTCCGGAAGTAGTTCGGCGAGATGTGGTTGATATTGACGCGCAGGCCCAGCTCGAACTCGTGCCCTTGCAGCACGGCCAGCGGTGGCTCCTGGCCGGGATGGAAAATGGAGACGGCGCCCGGCCACTCGGTTGGCGGGACCGTGAACGCCCGGCTGGCGGAGACGACGCCCGGCATCGCGTTCAACCGGCCAAGCACATCCCGGTAGAACGTCAGGCCTCGCTCCTCAGAATAACGCTCAAGATTCAGATCAACCGCGGCCATCGCAATATGGTTCGAATCAAATCCCGGATCAACGGTGACGATGCGATGAAGCCCGCGCAGCAAGACGCCGGCCCCGCTCAGAAGCACCAGAGAGAGCGCCACCTGTCCGGACACCAGGGACGATCGTAACCGCGAGCCGCGAAAACCTGAGCCGGGCAATCCGTTCTTGAGAGAACTCGCCAGGTCCACCTTCAGCGATTGCAGCGCGGGCGCCAGTGCCACGAGCAAGCCGGTGGCAAGGGTGGACAGCAGCGTGAACGCCAGCACGGTCGCATTGATCTCCGCGCCGGCGTGGCGTACTACCGAAGGGGCCGTGCCTTGGCTCGCGACGGTGATGGCTTGGGTAGCCCACGACGCCAGCACGACGCCGATGGCCCAGGCAATCAGAGCCAACACTGAGCCTTCGGTGAGAAATTGAGACAGAAGGCGCAGGCGCGTGGCTCCGGTGGCTAGCCGTATGGCGATTTCGCGCGTTCGGCCCATGGCGCGCAACAGCAGCATCCCCGCAACATTGGCGCAAGCGATGAGCAACAGCAGCGCAACGGCGCCCGAAAGGAGTGCAATCAACCCGCTGACTTCCGCCCGATCATCCGGGTACATTCCCACGCCGGCGGCCACCACTGCGGTTCGTTTGCCATTCGTGAGGGGATATGCGCTCGCAAGCTGAGCGGATAGGGTCCTGACATCCGCATCGGCCTGCCTGACGTCAACTCCCGGCTTCAAGCGCCCAAACAGCAGCAACCAACCCGCGCTGCGGTTTTCGAGAATGTCGCTCGATAACTGGCCAAGCGTCCACGCGTGTGTCCGCAGCGGCACCCAGACATCGAAGGGAAGAGAGACGACGGTCCCGCGGAATTTCTCTTCCGCGACGCCAACGATGGTGAACGGATAACCGTTCAATGCGACTTTTGCGCCGATCGCGCTGGCGCCGCCGCCGAAATTTCGCTGCCACAGGCCATAACTGATGACGGCTACCGCGTCGTCGTCTTCTGCAAGCAACCGCCCAGCCGCCGGCCGCACTCCCAGCAGGCTGAAGTAATTGCCGGTCACCAAATCGCCAATCAGGCGCTCAGGCGTGGCGGAGTTAAAGCTCAACGCCACCGCGGAGTGCGCCGCAAGCCCGGCCAGGGATCGATTCCGCGCGCAGTAGTCCCGGTAATCCGGGTAGCCCATGTCATCGAACGTTTGTCCATTCTGAAGACGATAGAGTGAAACCAGGCGGGAGGGTTCGCGGATGCCGGGCAGCGGGCGCAGCAGGATAGCGCACACCACGCTGAAGACAGCGGTATTGGCGGCGATTCCCAGAGCCAGCGTGACCAGGATAATCGCCGTGAACCCTGGACTTCTCGCGGCCATCCGGGAGGTGTGGCGAATATCCTGCCAAAGGTTTTCGAGCATGAAAGCCCCCTGGCCCCAAGACGCAGGAAGGCGCCCTAATGTTAACCCGATTTCTAAATCTCAATACTATGGGTCTGCGCGTGCGAAGCTTTGGAGTGCGGCAGCTTGCTGCCGCTTTCCTCCGAGCGAGCTTGCTCGCGCGAAGTTCGACGGGAAGTGCCATTCCCCGCCAGCAAGCTGCCGCACTCCAAAGCTTCGCATTACCGGGGGAGGGTTCTACTGCTTTCGCTTCACGGGGACTCGTCTACCACCTCGATAGCATTCACCTCGGCATAGTTTTCGCTGGGGACAAAGCTGAGGTCGAGGAGACCCTGGGCGTTGGGCTCAAGACCATGAAAGGTCTTGTCCAGCGCGCGGTTGGCGCCGCCCGACTCCTTGTAAATATCGAATTTCCGAAGCAACGCTACCCCATTACAGTAAACATCGAACAGGCGAGAACCTACGCCGCCAAATCCCGCATTCGTTTCGCCGAAATAGGTTTCCGCGAATCTGAGCGTGACCCCGTATTTGCCGGGCGCCACAGGGATAGCGTAATCGAAATTCCCGTAGCGCTCCGTGGTGTAAAGTTCCGGATCAGGACTGTTTTGCACGGGGCCCGGGTGCGGCGCAATCCGGCCGTGTAAGAAGTAGCTGTCCGGGCTCCAGACCTGCCCTTCCCGATCGGTATAAGAAACGTCCCGCGCCACCAGGCGGATGGGCCGCAGTTTTCCGGGAATGGCGGGGACGACCTCGATGGCGTTCAGAAAGGGCTTTTCCCGGGAGGAAGAACGAAAACCGAGGTGAAGGTAACCGTCGGAAGCGGGCGCCACATCCTTGAAGACGCGCTCGTACGCGACGTTATTCCCCATTGCCTCGCGATAGATGTCAATCGCCGTCCACAGAGGTTTGCCGTTCATTTCGACGGCGAAAATCCGGCTGCTTTCCCCGCCCCCGGCAAAAGTCGTAGGGGCAAATACCGTTTCCGCAAAGTAGAGTCGCATCTCGTAACCCCCCTTTTTGAGGGGGATGTCGTAGGAGAACTCGCCCTTGCGGAACTGTTGAAAGATCGTCGGGTCGAGGGTGCGGGTGATGGTCTGGGGCGCCGACGTTTCAGCGTCGCCACTGTGGAAATAACGGTCACCCTGCCAGACCTTACCCCGTCGATCGATGTAGTTCTCCTTGGAATAGCCACACAGAATCCTGATCTCGTCGCTGGGCCTCATGGCGGTCAGTGCCGAGGCTCCCGCCGAGGGAATGGCCAGGGACGTCCCGATACTCTGCCTTGTCTCGAATCTCCAGGTGTACAAACTCAGGATCAGGATGACCACCACTAAACCGATGGCGAGAATCGTGAGCCGGGTCCCCAGCTTAGACCCCGAGGAATCGCGTGGGGATGTGTTCTCGATCTCCGGCGGCGTCACGGGAGCCGCAATCACCGGCGGGGATGTTGGCGCGATGCTTTCCGAGGGCGCGGCCGCGCCATCCACGAGTGCCGGCACGATCGGCGCTTCGACTTCGGCGGGCACTTCCCGTCGCACAAAATGGGGGGCATAATTCCCCGGCTCGAGCACAATCTTCAGGGGATCCTCTTCGCCCTCACCCTCGTAATACTTGCTGAGCTTCTCGCGCAACCGGTGGGCCTCAACCCGGACAATTGAACTCATTCCCGGATCGAAGTCAGCAGCCCGGCCGAGCGCTTCTACCGCGATGCTGTACTCGTTCAGATCCTGACCGGAACCCTCAAGCTGTTTGTTACAGAGGTATTCCAGGAGCCTCGAAAGGTTCGGGGATTTTGCGAAACTTGACGAGGCGAGAACTCGCTTAAGTTCTGCCTTCTCTTCTGCGAAGGCGACTACCGGGGGCATGACTTAACTCCCCTCCCATTGGCCACAGCTTATAACATAACCTCCCGCTTGAAACAACTGCGTTATGTAACCACCCGGTGGACGTTACCCCATCGTGTAACGCGCGTTGATAAGTCCCTGCGAAGCTTTAGAGTGCGGCAGCTTGCTGCCGCTTTCACCAGCCAGCTTGCTGGCAGCCACTCTATCCTATCTGCCTCCCCGGAAGGCTATGGGGTCGGTTCGAAGCCCCGCGAGCAAGCTCGCGGGAAGGAAAGCGGCAGCAAGCTGCCGCACTCTAATGCTTCGCAGGCGCGGGACCGCCCCCCACGTCCTCTCTTTGCCACTTAACGCCCATCGCCGAATCACGTAACACCGCGTAAACCTCTTCGTAACTGTTACCTAACGGCTGTAGCCTTGACCCCACCCTTAGAAAGGTCGAGTCTCCACCTGCCGAGATCGTCTTTGCCATCCGGCGCGGAGGATGGTTTTTCCTTGATTCCCGCCCAGGCGCAGTCCCTAAGCCCTGGTAAATGCTCATCTTGAAGGCGTCGGACCGGTTTGAAATTAGGCGCGTGTGCGATTGCGCGCGGTACACGTGGTCGGGTGGGTCAAGAAGTGCGAATTTTCATAAGGCGTGGAGCCCAACGGCACTTGGGCACACTCAGGAGGATTATTGATGAGACGGATATTTCATCTGTTAGGGGTTACGGCGATATGCTTTCTCGTCGCCCGACCCGCGCTGCCGCAAGGTTTCTTCGCCAGCCTTTCAGGAACGGTGGTGGATAACAGCAGCGCGGTGATACCCGGAGCGGAGGTCACGCTAAGGAACTCGAACTCCGGAACAACTCGAACCCTGCAAACGAATGCCGACGGCTATTTCTCCTTCACGGAAGTCCCGGCCGGCACCTACGAAGTCACCGCCTACATAAAGGGTTTCAACAAATACCTTGGCACGGGCATCATCTTGAACGGCGGTGACAGCCGAGCGATGACCGTGACCCTCAAGGTGGCATCGACTTCGACGACGGTCGAGGTGACGGATAAGGTCTCGGGAGTGGCCACGGTGGACAATGGCGACAAGACCTCCGTAATCTCCGCCGGCGACCTTCAGGATCTGTCGCTCGTCAGCCGCAACGCGACGGAGTTCCTTAAGATTCTTCCCGGCGCGGCAATGCAAGCCAACGGCGGCACCAATCGGGCGGCCTACGTCGGCGAAACCATCGGCATCAACAACAGTTCCATTGCCGGGAACACCGGCGGCCTCAGCGCCGTCACCATCAACGGACAATCGGTGGACATCACCCAGGACGGGCAGCACGTTTTTGACCCGGGTGCCTCGGGTGCGGCGACACCGGTTAACCCCAATCCCGACATGATTTCGGAAGTCAAGGTCCTGAATGCGAGCTTTTCCGCCGAGAACGCCAAGGGACCGGTGGTGGTCAACACGGTGACCAAGGGCGGCGGCAACAATTTTCATGGCGCGGCTTACATGTATGCCCGCAACTCGGCGATGAATGCCAACGACGCGTTCAACAACAGCGTTGGCGCGACCAAGCCCGCGAGTTCCTACTACTATCCCGGCGGCAACATCGGTGGCCCGCTCATTATTCCGGGCACGGGTTTCAACAAGAGCCGGCAGAAGGTCTTCTTCTTTGAGGCCTATGAAAACTACCATCAATTGCTCGATGGCGGCGTGGACCGGGCCTACGTGATGACTCCGGACATGCTGAACGGCGACTTCTCGGCGCTAAGCGACTCCGCCTATGCGAGCTCGATTGGACGCCCCAACCTGGGAACTCTTCCCACCGCACCCCCCTTGACCGGTGGGAGTTCCTGGCTGGGGTTTAATCAAAGAAACGCGGCAGGCTGCACCATTAGCGGGGGCGTGCTGTCGTCAGCGTGCATCTCCCCGAACGCGCAGGCCATGCTGAAGGCGTACATGCCCACTCCCACCAACACCGATCCCCAGGACCATGATGGGTTCAACTACATCCAATCCTTCTCGGTGCCCCAGAACTCCTGGCAGAACGTCGCCCGCGGCGACTACAACGTCACTGCTAACACGCGGGCGTACGTCACCTGGAGCCGGCAACGCGAGGTCCAGAATCAACCGCTGGGTCTGTGGGCAGGAGCGGGATCGGACTGGTCAGTTCCCTCCCCCACCGACATCATCGGCGCCAACGGCTCGGATAACGTCACGGTCAGCCTGGTCCACATCTTTTCGCCAACCATGACCAGTGAAACCAAGTACGGTTACACAAAAATCAACTTCCCCAACGCGCCGCAAGACCCCAAGAAGATGCTGCGCGCGGACATCCCCAACTTCACCCTGAAGGGAATCTACGACAATCCCGAGGCGCCGGGTCTCGAGACTTGGGGCGGCGGCCCGCCACAGCTCGGAGCTGTCGGCGACGACTATCACCCCACCATGATCTGTTACAAGGGCATTCCCAGCGTGTCGGAGAACCTCACCAAGGTGATCGGAACACACACCACCAAGTACGGGTTCTATTTCGAGCACGTCTACAACCGCCAGGATAACTGGGGGGAATATAACGGGCTCTTCATTTACGATTCCTGGGGGACGCCGACGGGCAACAACTACTCCGACGCCCTGATGGGCATCGGCCAAGGAAATTATACGGAGGCTGCCCTGCCGCCACCCTCCACCCTCGCACAGAACATTTCTGACTTCTACGCCCAGGACGATTGGAAGGTAAGCCGCCGGCTGACCGTCCAGTACGGCATGAGGTTCGAACACTACGCTAAACCGTACGACGGCGATGGCATTGGCATGGCCGTTTTCAATCCCGCCACGTACCAGGCCAACCCTGCTTCGTTCGCGCTCGAAGAGTACAACACCGGCATCACGTGGAACAAGATCGATAAGGCTATCCCCCTCTCCGGCGCGACCAGCCAGTTCCTGTTCTTCTCTCCCCGGCTGGGCGCTGCCTATGACCTGTTTGGCAACGGCCGAACGATTCTCCGCGGCGGCTGGGGCTTGTACCGCGCCTACGACTCGATCCAAAGTGGCAATTACACCGGGCCGGTCGACACGGCCCTGGGCTCGTTTAGCTGGTCCTGCGGCCAAAACGATCCCAATTGCCCCACTTGGGAGGCCATCGACACGCACGCCATGTCTACGCCGACCTTGGGCACCACGAAAATCGCGTCAGGCTCTACGGTGCAGGTTTATAACCCCAACGACCATGAGCAGCCGCTGGTCACCAACTACGTCTTTTCCATCGACCAAAGGCTGCCCGCCAAATTCCTGTTGGAAGCGTCGTATGTCGGCAACCACTCGGACTTCCAGCAAATCCAACCCAACATCAACGCCGTCCCGATTGGGGGACTCTTCAAGCTCAACTGCGACATCACCGCCACCACCTGCCAGAACACCGCCCGTCCTTACCAAAATTTCACCGCGGTGGACGAGACCAACACCATGGGGATTTCCCGGTACGACTCCCTTCAGTTGAACGTACTTCGCTATGTGGGATTCCTCACCTTGAACGCCAACTACACCTGGTCTAAGGCGCTGGGCGATTTCGGAAGCTACCCCACCGGCACCATGCCGGACTTTGGGCAGAAATACTACTACGGCGTCTCCCCCAACAACCGCGCGCAGGTTTTGAACATGGCGTATGTCTTTAACCTTCCACGCACGCACGGGTCCAATGCCTTCGTGCGAGGGGCGGCGAACGGCTGGCAGATTTCGGGCATCACCACCCTGCAAAGCGGCGCCAACCTGACCTCTCAAACCGACGGCTGGTACCTGAACTACTCGCGCGCCAACGCCACCACGAGCTCGACGGTGAACGGCGTCACCACCACAACCACGACTGCCTATTACGACAACGTCCATCTGTTGGGAACTCCCGACCTGCAACTTCAGCCCCTGATTACCTGCAATCCCAAGAAGGGCTTGACGCTGCCACACGAGTACCTCAACGCAAACTGCTTTTCCCCGGCCCCCGCCAATGGCTACGGAACCGGCGGGATGCCTTACCTGAACGGCCCGATGTTCTGGCAGAGCGACCTCTCTCTGATGAAAAACTTCAGGGTCACCGAGCACCAGAACTTGCAGTTCCGCTTCGCGGCGTTCAATTTCATGAACCATGACTTGCGGTCATTCACCAGCGGCGATCAAAACCTCTACGCCACGTTCAATAGCGCGGGCAAACTAGTGAATAATCCGGTCACGAACCCCACGACCACGAACCCCTTCGGGATCGCCCAGTACATGTTCGGGCATCGGATTATGGAAATGGGAGTTAAGTATTCCTTCTAGATTGCGTCGGACTTGGAGTCTGATTTTCACCATGGGGTGGCCCCGAAGGGTCACCCCATTTCTTCATTGAGGCGGGGCGGGAATGACTTTTTGTCTATGCCGAGTTTGCGTCGCTTTGGCCGTAGCGGCGAGTTTACCTCGCCATAGCGGCGTAACTCCACCCGCATGTCCACCTGACCTGTTGCGGGGATTATCGGAGGTTTGCGGTTTATCCACAATGCGACGATGCGCTGAGGTCGAAACCTCCCCGGTAAATAGTTTGAAGGGATTCGATGGCGCTTGGCAATCGGGTAGCTCTCAAGGGTCGAGGCATGTATGATACCGGCGATGCGCGTCCGCCTCTTCGTCTTCGTTTTGATGTCCGCCGCCACCGCGACCGGTGTGTACGGCGCTGATCAAAAAGACTTCGATCAGATTGCGCGTGAAGCCGACGCTGCACGCGCGAGCGATCGGATGCAGGATGCCATTCACCTCTACCGCCAAGGCGTGGGACTGCGCCCAACTTGGCAAGATGGTTGGTGGTGGCTGGGTAGCCTGTACTACGAACAGGATCGATTCTCCGAAGCCCAGGCGGCGCTGGCACGCTTTCTGGCGATCGCGCCGAAACCCGGACCGGCCTACGCGTTTCTGGGTCTCGCGGAGTATGAAATGCACGACGCTGCGCGGGCGCTGGATCATTTCCGCAAGTGGGCGCTCGCGGGATCTCCCGGCACCGAAGATTTGATCGACGTTGCGAGCTTCCACTGGGCGCTGCTACTGACTCGAGAGGGACGCTTTGTGCAAGCCCTCAATCTGCTCGCGGCCAAGGCCCAGAATCGGGGGGGCAGCCCCGCGCTGACGGAAGCCATGGGCTTGGCCTCGCTTCGTATGCAGTACCTCCCCGAGGATTATCCACCCCAGTCAAGGGAGATGGTCTGGCTGGCCGGCAAGGCGACGTTTTTCACCACGTCGAACCCGCACCAGTTCGACCGGGCCCAGGACTACGCCGACAAGCTGCTGCTGCATTATGACCAGGCGCCGAACGTGCACTATTTTCGGGGAACCGTGTTCTATCTCCAAATGAAGCCGGAGAAGGCGAAAGAGGAGTACCAGCAGGAACTACGCGTCTCTCCGCAACACGCTCCTGCCATGATGGAACTCGCGAGCTTCGCCGTGCAAGAAGGCCATCGTGATGAGGCGGTGGCCTTGGCCCGGCGCGCCGCAGATCTTGAGCCGAAGAGCCCCGTGGCACACCACGTCCTGGGGCAGGCTTTGCTCGCCGACGGAAAAGTTGCCGAGAGCGCGCGGGAACTTGAAACCGCCAGTCAGCTTGCCCCGGAAGACCCTTCCATTCGCTATCGCCTGGCAACGGCTTACCGGAAGATGGGACGGACCAAGGACGCCGAGCGTGAAATGGCCGAATTCTTCACCCTCAAGGCAAAGGACCAGGAAAAGAGAGACATCCTTCTGCCCGGCGAGGGATTGGGGGAAATACTGCACGAACCGCAGCCGGAGAAAGCCAAGTGACCACGCGCATCGCCACCCTCTGCCTCACCCTCGCCGCGCTCGGGCTGCTGTCAGCCGCGGTTTCCCCGGGGCAAACAGGTTCTGCCGCGTCGCCTGCTTCTACCTTCGAGCAGTTGTCGCAAGCGGCCAAGCAAGCTCGGGACCAGAACCGCGACGATGAGGTGATCGCGCTCTACCAGCGCGCCCTAAAGCTTGATCCGGAGTGGGATGAGGGCCTCTGGGACTCGGCCAGCCTTCTCTATGAGAAGGACAAATT
>CAZCVY010000050.1:0-1596 GCA_964501985.1 uncultured Acidobacteriota bacterium
TACGAGATTCGGTCCCGGCGGCGGGGAGTCAACCGCTTTGCATTCGTTCGAATTCATGACTGCCTGGCCTCTCGAGACCCGGCACGCAAAGGGCGCCGCTTCCGAACCCTTCTACCTGGCGGCGCAATCGCGGCTCAATAGAACATTCGAGATCGCGTGAGGAATCCAATGGCGAAAATCAAGGATGACGTTTCCGAAATGAGCCGACGCACTTTTCTGGCGACTGTTTCGGCCGCCGCGTCAGCCCCTCTGCTCGGGGCCGCCGACGCTCAAGACCTCGCTGTGAAGGGCGGCAGACCGGTGCGCTCCACTCCCCTCACCACGCAGTACGAGGGAGCCAATTTCATTGGCGAAGAGGAAAAGCGGGAACTGGACGAGGCGGTTGAAACACGCAGCTTGTTCCGCTTTTATGGGTTCACCCAGCCGCACAAGGCCAGGACATTCGAAGAGGAATTCCAAAGGCTCATGGGCGTCAAGTACGCGCTGGGGGTAACCTCCGGAACCGCGGCGCTTCACGTCGCCATTAACGCTCTGGGTGTGGGACCGGGTGACGAGGTCATTCTTCCCGCGGAAACCTGGCACTCTGATTACAACGCCATCCTCATGACCGGTGCGTTGCCCGTATTCTGCGAAATCAACGAATCTTTCGCCATGGATCCCGATGACCTGAGAATGAAGATTACTCCCGACACCAAAGCCATCATCCCGTCGCACCTTTCGGGCACCGTGGCCGATATGGACGCCATCATGGCCATCGCGCGCGAGCATAACCTGAAGGTGCTCGAGGATTCGGCGGAGGCCATTGGCGCAAGCTACAAAGGCAGACGGACAGGCTCCATCGGGGACATCGGAATCTTCAGTTTCCAAACCGCCAAGATGATGACCTCGGGAGAAGGCGGCTGCGTCATTACTAATGATCCGGCGCTCTACGAACGCGCCATCCGGTTTCACGACCTGGGTGGGGTGAGGCCCGTGTTCCGGACCGTTCTGGGCATAACTGATTATCCGCGCGGTGGGCAGGGGACGGCGGGCGACCGCGGCGGAGAAACGACGCTCGGACTCAACTACCGCATGAATGAAGAAACCGGCGCGGTTCTGTGCGCCCAACTGCGAAAGGTGGATACCGCTATCGCGAACCATCGGCGCATGCACCAATACGTGGCGGAAAGACTGAAGGACCTGCCCGGCATCAAGCTGCGGCCCAGCAACGACCCCGAAGGAGACATCGCCATCAGCCTTGATCTGCTGCTGCCCACTCAAGAAGTACGCAATCAATTCATCCAAGCCATGAAAGCGGAAAACGTACCGATGGATGTCGGAATCCAAGGCACGAGAAATTTGCCCACCATGGGATACATCGAGGACAAGGTATCCCCCCATCCCCAGTGGCCTTCGTTCAATACCGTCCGGGGAAAGGCGATGAAATATGGCGCCGAGTGCACTCCGCGATCGATTGGGCTGAAGAACCGATATGCCAGCATGTACATCGGTCCGAAGTGGACGGATGATGACTTGAACGACGTCGTCACTGCGATTACCAAGGTCCATGCGGCACTGCGAAGTTGACCGCTGTTGTAGCGCGGGCGTCTCGCCCGC
>CAZCVY010000050.1:1696-39212 GCA_964501985.1 uncultured Acidobacteriota bacterium
GCCCGCGCGGGACGGGAGCGGGACGCTCCCGAGACAGCGGGCAAGATGCCCGCGCTACGCAGAAGCAGGGCAACCGGGTAAACTGAATTCACCCTCTTTCTTGGGATTTCTCGGCCGGCGTGAATTGTGAGTCGTGCCCAACCGAATTCCGATGAGGGCCGACGTCGGCCGCCGATTCGCGGGCTGCGCTGGTGGATAGCCGGGCTGCTTTTCTTCTCCACCGTCATCAATTTCATCGACCGGCAAACGCTGAGCGTGCTCGCACCCATCCTTCTGGTGGACTACCACTGGACCAACACCAATTTTGCCACCATCCTGATTGCCTTTCGCATCTCCTACACTCTGATGCAGGGGGGCGGAGGGCGATTGATCGACCGGCTGGGCGCGCGCCGGGGTCTCTCGTTTACGGTGACGTTTTATTCTTGCGTCGCCAGTCTCACTGCGCTCGCGCAAGGGCTCGCGAGCTTCCGCTTCTTCCGATTTCTCCTCGGCGCGGGGGAAGGCCCCAACTGGCCCGGCGCCACTAAGGTCGCCTCAGAGTGGTTCCCGGACAAAGAGCGGGCATGGGCCGTCGCGATGTTCGACAGCGGGTCGTCCATCGGCGGGGCGATCGCGCCTTTCCTGGCTTTGTATGCTTACAAGCTGACAGGCAGTTGGCGCCCGGTTTTCCTCGTTACCGGAAGTCTCGGTTTTCTCTGGATCCTCGCTTGGCGCTGGCTCTACCACCCTCCGGAACTCCATCCCCGCTTGGCGCCGCAGGAACTTCAATATATCCGTCAAGGCCGCACTCCGGAGGTTCAAGTTTCACCCACAGCCAGAATCACCTGGCGCAAACTGCTGCGCTACCGCCAAACATGGGGAATCATCTGCGGCCGCTTTCTGCTCGACCCCTATTGGTTCCTCATCGCCGACTGGTTCGCGCTCTATCTCCGCAGCAAGGGCTTCCGCCTGGAACAAAGCATTCTGGGCTTCTGGGTTCCTTTCCTCGGCGCCGACCTCGGCAATTTTTTCGGCGGTGCTCTTTCCAGCCATTGGATTTCGCGCGGCTGGTCTGTTGGGCGTTCGCGCCGCATGGTGCTGCTGATTTTCGGACCGAGTATGTTGATCCTCATTCCCGCCGCTTTCACCAGCCGCTATCTTGCCTTGGTACTGTTATTCGGTTATGCCACCTTTGCCTACGCCGCGTGCTCGACCATGTTCCTGTCGCTGCCGAGCGACGTTTTCCATCCTGACGCAGTTGCATCTGTCAGCGGCTTGGGAGGCACCGGGGCGGGGATCGGAACGCTGATTTCTACCTATCTGATCGGACGAGTCTCCGATCGCTTTTCCTTCCAACCCATCGTGCTTGCGGGCTCCCTCATCCCCTGCCTGGCCACAGCAGTCTTTGTCTTGATGGTCCGCGCGCGCAAGACCCCCGACCCCGAAGGCATCTTGCTCACATTCTGAAGAGCTGTCCTTCCCACTGACAATTGCGTTCGGCAGCCGTCGGACGTATATTCTTCGTTGGCGGGAATTGAGAAATTCCGGCATGAACAGGGCAAACGCCGTCTCTCTCTAAATAATCAGGAAAGTCCCCACCGGAGGTTAGGCACATGGCTCCATTGAGGATTTGGGCACACGCAAAGTGGGGAATACTTCTGCTCGCTTCTGCGTCGATGGTCATTGCCTTGCTTCTCCACGTGGGCCGATCCATTCGGGCCGATCAATCCAATTCGCAAAATGTTCGTGAAATTCACTTGGGCAAAGTCCGCACCGACGCGCTTTACGCGTTGACCATTTGGGTGAAGGATCCCGCACAGCTTCAGGGCAATGACGCCGTGCTAGTGACCGTGAACGACCCAGGCGGTGAAGTCGAATCCAAATGGCTACACGCGGGTGACCTCGACTTCTACCTGACCCTTCGCGGGAGGGCCACGGGTTTGGTCAATGTCGCGTTGTCGGCTCCCGCGACAGTGCGCATTCCGGATATCGGAGCAATGCTGCGTCCAATTTTGCAGTCCCAGTTACCCGAAGCGGCCCACGCGGAGCGGCTGGGACTGGGGGCGATTTCGGCTAGCCTCAACCGAACGTGGCAGTCTGCTCAGCCCTTCGAGTTCGGACAAACTGTCTATGGCAGCGATGACGAACGGCCTTACTCCCCCTCCCCCAGCGAGGATGCTTACCAGGCGATGCTCAAGGGTTTTCAGTGGTTCAAATTCACCTATCATGGGACGCAGCCTCGCCTGGCCTACTTTGTTCTGACCGTCACGGACCGCGACGTGCCGCTGGACGTGGACATCTTCCGCCTGGGCAAGGGCGCGAGCGGGCAGCAGGATGTTGTCCCCTATACGGACGGCCAGTTTGTTTATCAGATTGAAGCGACACAGAATTACCCCGGCCTGTACAAATTTCGCACGCGCACGCTTCAGCCCGGCCAGGAATATTACGTGCGCGTGGCGGCCAATCATCCGGCGTACCAACTCCGCACGTATGATTACCCCGCACCTCCTTACACCGACCCGCAGCAAGCCGTGCGCACGGG
Source organism: uncultured Acidobacteriota bacterium (assembly GCA_964501985.1). Taxonomy (GTDB): domain Bacteria; phylum Acidobacteriota; class Terriglobia; order UBA7540; family UBA7540; genus Bog-366. The sequence continues at coordinate 4,218 of CAZCVY010000050.1, forward strand.
CATGGATTTTCTGATCAACATGGGCGATACGTGGCTCTCGAACACCCCGCGGCGCGGCGCCGTCGCTTTGCGGACCTCCATGCAGCACTCGGAAACGCAGCTTTGCATTGCGTGCCATCCCTCGCAATTCACGATGCGCGGATATCTGACCGCCGTCCACAATGGTTACGCGCCCACGCAACGCCCGGCGCTGGAGTTCATCGGCGATCGCCTTTACAACAACGCCCGGCCCCTTTACGGCGAGCCCAACACCAACTGGGTACGCGTGATTTACACGGCTCGCACGGTGGCAAGCCGAATCCCCTTGATCATGCATTCCCTGGAAGAGAATGTGACGCACGACCCGCCGCGTCCGCACTTCGACACCCCCTACGCCGAATTCCTGAAGATTCACTACAAAGGTGTAACAGAGATGCCGGGCGACGAGTCCGATGGTTGTGAGCCCGACGTCAGCCCCTTCGAGATCGCGACGCAAAGCTGGCAGACCTTCGACCTCGTCTACCGCCAGACGCAGGACGCGCAGTGGCTTGGAGAGCGCGACAACGTGGAGCGACTCGCCCTCGCGCGCGAGCCCAAGAACATGATCGACTTGAACTGGAAGATTCAGTTCCTCGCGACGGTGGACCGCGGCAAGTACGCCCCGCAGATCGACAAGCTGATCGAGCAGCTTTACAGCTACGAAACTCCCGAGGGAGCGTGGCCCTACCCGTTTGACAAGCAGGCCAAACCGGCGGATTTCATCTCCTACAATTCCGTCTACGCTTTGGCGCTAGCTGGACACCGCCCCGAGACCGACGAGCACCTGGCCCGCGCCGTCTACGCGATGCTGGCGGCGCAGCGGCCGGAGGGCAGTTGGGAAGGCGACCCGGTCTATCAGGGCTTTAACACTCCCTTCCGCGCAACGCAATTTGCCGTGATGTCGCTGTCCACGCTCTACCCGGGACCCACCAAGGCCAAGGACTGGGACGCGGGCTATCCTCCCCCACCGGCCAAGTTGGATACGCGCAACTTGCCGTTGCTCCTCACGCAGCTTGACCAATTCTGGGACCTCGCGCCGGAAGCAACCCTAAACCAAATCCGGCAAGTATTGGTGAAGAGTGACCAACCGCTGGCGCGTGAAGCCGCGGCCCGCGCGCTGGGGCACATGGCGGACCCCGGCTCGATGCCGGCATTGATCGAGGCACTCGGCGATCCGAGCAAAATGGTGCAGACCACCGCCGCCTATGCGCTCCGCATGGTGTTGTCGCGGCGGCAAGACGCCGCTCCCGAAGGGCGCAAGCTCTTGGTTGCTGCGCTGAAGTCACTCAACGCGCGCACTCGCTGGGGCGCCACGCGGGTCTTCAACCAGCATTTTAAGGAGCTCACCGGCGACCCGGATTTGCTCGCGGCGCTGGAAAGCGATTTGAACGACCCCGTCCCGTTTGTTCGTTTTCAGGCGGCTTCCGGCTTGTGGCGCTGGTACTACTGGCAAGTGGACCAGCAACCGGTGCGGCGGAGCACGCTCGAAGCCTTGGCCACACGCCTCAACACCGAGGCCAATCCGATGGTGCGCCGCGGCCTCGAGGAGAGCATCTACGATTTGCTCGACGAAAACACCGGCTACCTGGAAGCGTGGGTTCGGGCCAGCTCAAAGGATGAAGACAAGAACCGCATCGGCGATGGATACGAAGCGGTGGTGCGCGACCAGGCCCAGGTGCTTGCCAAAGTGCTGCGCGAGGGCACTCCCCTGGGGCGCGAGGGCATCCTGAATGCTCTATGGGATTTTCACATTCGCCACTACGCCTTGCCGCCACTCAAGGCGGACACCGTTTCAATTGGGTTGCCTGCCGTCCTCACCAAGTACGTCAGCGGCGTGCCGGATCTGCACGTCCCCGGCTACGAATACCCGCCTTACCGCGAGGCCGTGAACTTCAAGTACGACGTTCACAACGGCTTTTTTCAAACCCGCATCGGGAACGACAGCGACCTGATCCACTTTTTCAAAAGCTCCGGGCCCGAGCTGGAGAATGCCCTGCTGGCCTGCCTCCAAGGCGCGGACGACACGATGAAGATCGAAGTGTTGAAGGCGGGAAGCACTTTGAGCGGCGCCGAGGACGAGCGCTTCACCCTCGCGGCGCTGCAACTCTCCGAGGATCAGAATGCGGACGTGCGCCAGACGGTTCGCTACGTTTACGAAAACGGGCAGCGCGGAATCCTGAACCTGGATGCTCCCTCCGCGCCTGATCCCCAGCTTGTGAGCAAGGTCGTCGAAATCCTCCATCAGGGCAACCCGGACAGCCAGGCCGTGGTGCTCCCGCTGCTCGCCGGGCTGCCCGACAGCTCTCCCTGGGAACAACAACAGGAGGTGCTTGAAGCCTTGCGTTCGCTGCTCCAGCGGCAACCCCGGCCGGCCAATTACGCCGAGGTCCTCAATGCCGCGTCATCGTTCAAAGTGCTCATGCAGGACCCGGCTCTGCGCGGACAGGTTTTGGCAGGCTTGGACGATCCAAGCCGCGAGGTCGAGCGCGCCGCCTTGAGGGTTTCCTTGGAGCATTTTCTCCCGCAGCCGGAAACCGCTCCGCTGGTGAAGACCGCTTTCGCCAGCTTGCACAGCTCGGCGCGCGAGGTTTTGATCGAAGAGGTGGGAAACCCCGCGTTCATGCTCAAGCACTTGGGGGTGGCGGGCGGCGCCATTTCGCAGGACCAGCAATACTTTTTGGGCAAGAATGTGGCTTATCAGAAGCCGCCTGATTTTCTGGAGAACCCCATCGTGCTCGATACGGTGCTGGCCACCTTGCACGACCCTGACGCCAACGCCCGCGCCGCCGCGCTGGATGTTCTACGCAAGGTGAAAGACGTTGAGCAGCGGCCGGACTTTCGCGCCGCGCTCGATCGGTTGCAGAAGGACAGCAATCCGCGCCTCAAGCTGATCGCGACAGGCGTGCTGGGAGGAAAGAAGCTCAGCGACGCACTCAAGGACGTGCAACCCGGGTCGGTGTTGGACTTCAACTATTTCGTGTCGAAGATCGAACCCATCCTGGCCACGCCCGGAGCCGATGGCAAGGCCTGCGTGTTTTGCCATGCCAGCCACGTGATCTTCAAACTTCTGCCACCGAACTCTGAAGGCGTGTTTTCTCCCCAGGACAGCGAGGATAATTACAAGTATGCGATGCGTGTTGTGGACGTCAACGACCCTGGGCACAGCCTGATTCTGATCAAGCCCACCCGGCCCACCGACAGCGCAGGAAACGTCGGCGACTACCTCGCCACACACAACGGCGGCCAGCGCTGGCCCGGGAACGAATCGAGCTGGCAGTACCGAACGATTCTGCAGTGGATTCGGGGCAGCCAATTACCGGCCGCGGTGGCGTCAAAATAGGCAGGCTTTCTGTGACCGCGGGGATAATGATAAGGACTTGGTGCGGGACGGCTGGTTTGCTCGCAGGCCGTATTTAACATAATATCATGAAGAGTCGTAACGACGAAACGCGCCGCCCCATGACGATCACTTTACCGCTCGAACCTCAGGAAGAAGCCCTACTCAAGGCTGCGGCCCAAGCCAAGGGCCTCTCGCCGAACGCGTTCGTGCGCGAGGCGCTTGATAAGATTCTCGCCGAGGCGGCGGCTCAACCGGCGAAGCCGAAGAAATCGGCCTATGGACTGCTTGCCAAGTACGGCCCGGGTCCGACTGAGGAAGAGATCGACGAGAACCGCCGGGAAATGTTTCGCGGCTTCGGCGAGGCTGCGGTGGTTTAGCTGCCTCATCCACGGCGGCCATTTTCTCCGGGATCCAGCACTAACGACCCAGGGATGGAAGGTAAACACGATGTCCAAGATCGAAGAACTTAAGACAGATATCGAGCGACTTTCCACCGAGGAGGTCGCCGAGCTTTTCCGGTGGCTATCGGAAAAAGAATGGGAGAACTGGGACAAGGAGATGGAAGCCGACTCTCGGGCCGGAAGGCTGGATTTCCTGGTGCGGGAGGCCCGCCGGGAGAAGGAAAATCTCGAGGAATTGTGAATGCACCGCACCACCGCCCGCTTCCGGAGTTCGCTGGCACGCCTGCCCGAACCTGTCCAGCGATTGGCCCGCCAAAATTTCGAACTGCTCAAAGAGAATTCCGCCCATCCCTCCCTCCATTTCAAAAAAATCGGTAATTTATGGTCTGCAAGGGTTGGGATCAGTTACCGCGCCGTCGCCGTCGAGGACGGCGCGGACTTCATCTGGGTTTGGATTGGCCCCCACGACGAGTACCAGCGAATCATCAAGCAGCAAGGCTAACCCACTGCACACCTCGCCGCCTGCTAGAAGCAAGCAGCAGAACTGCTTTGCCAGGTCCGCGGCGTTTCGGCCTTGTGCCCTATGCGGCGGAGCGGCGTTTGGGGCAGCGACTGGCGCGCCTTTGGCGGACGCATTCCGAGACGCGAACCTCGGGAAGCACGATTTTCAGATACGGCCCAGTCTTCAGCCGCCCATGGAACTATCGCCGGACGTGGTGGAATAGCCCTGAGAGAAACCGATGGCTACAAAAGCCGGCATTACGTGGGAACACTTTCTCACTGCGGGCAAAGAAGGGCAGCGGTGGGAGCACGTCGATGGGAAGGTCGTGTTCATCACGCCGGTTTTTCGATCGCACGGCAAGACCAACGTAAAGCTGGACTTTGAGCTGGTAGCGTTCACCCGGCAACACCCCGAGTGGATTGCTTACGGAACGGATACCGCTTTTACTATGGCGAGCGGCAACTGGCGCTGCCCGGACGCTGCGCTCGTGCGGAAGGAACGCGACGACGCTGCTGACCCCCAAGGACCAACCCCCTTCGCTCCCGACATTGCTTTTGAGATCTTATCGCCCAGCGACACGGGAAGCGAAATGCAAAGCAAGCGCCAGGATTACGATGAGAGCAAGGTCATTCAGGTATGGCTTGACCCGCAGCGCAAGACCGCGGAGGTCATTTCGCCCGCCCGGCCCACCCAGCATTTTCGCGCCACTCAAGTCTTGACTCTTCCAGAGCTTCCCGACTTCCACTTGGATCTTAGCGCTTTGTTTGCCTGAGCGCGCCCAGTCTATTTGCCTCGCGGCGCTGACCATCGTGGCGGAAGGCGGAAAGCCAGACATCGCGAAGCCCCTGCACGGGATGGGGTCAGGCGTGTTCGAGATTGCGCTGTTCTTTCGCGGAGATGCATTCCGCGTGGTCCATGCGGTGCAGCTCGACCCGGACATCTGGGTCCTCCATGCGTTTCAGAAGAAATCCAAGCACGGGATCAAGATGCCCCAGCCTGAGTTGGATCTGATCAGAAACCGTCTGAAGCGGTTGAAGGAGATGTTGCGATGAAGAGTGAGAAGCTAGAAGTGGTCCGCGGAAGTGGAAATGTTTTCCGCGACCTGGGGCGCAAGAGCGCGGATGCCGAGCAATTCAAGGCGGTCCTCGCCGCCGAAATCATCAAGGCGCTCGATCGTGAAGGCCTGAGCGTGCGCGCCGCACACGAACGCACCGGAATTGCGGCTGCCGATTTCTCGCGCCTCCGCAACGCGAACCTCGGGCGGTTTACCGTCGATCGCCTCATGTCAATCCTCAACCGGCTCGGATCGCGGGTGGAGGTCAATGTCCGCCTGCGTCCTGCAGCAACTGTCGGACGCGAGGCGACGGTGTAACGGCACAGGGGTCGATGCATCGCCCCATAGACTCTGACCCACCCGGCACGCCGCTGAATCTATGCGCAGCGGAGCGGAAACTCCGCTCGCGACGACCGCAAGCTGTGCTTCAGTGCGAAAGCGGACGCCTGGCGATGGCCCGGGATTGAACCCAGTTGGCGGTACCGGGCGAATCTAGAGTGGATACGCGGCAGCCAATTACCGGCTGCGGTGGCGTCAAAATAAGGAAGCGAGCGGAAGGTCTTCGTGGAGGTCACCGAGAATTGGATGATTACCCAGGCGGTCGGTGAATTCTGCGGAGTCAGGCAGGACCATGCTGAGCGGCATGCTGGACAATGGTCCTCACGATGTCACCCGTCTCCAAAATAAATGAGCCTTGCGGCTTCGCCGCTCCGCTGTGCGGAAGGGCTCCGCCCTTCCGGGCCGCGACGGCCCTTTTCTCTCGTCCTCACCGCGCCAGAGGCTCAGCCTCCGGTGCGGTGAGGACGAGGTTGGACGTCAGGATGGCGTTCCGGGCAGGCGCAGCCAGCCCTCATAGCAAGCGGTAGAGCCGCAGATCCTCAATCGATGCGAAGCTTTTATTTTGGACACGAGTGTCACGATGTTGTCCAGAGCGACTTCAGAGGAGCCCGTCATGCAACCGCAATCCGCCGGGAGCGGCTATCGCCCTTCCCGAAACGCACGATGAGAATACCAAGTCCTGTTCGAAGCGACGTCCCTCGCCTACTCCAGGGAATTCCGGCGCGCTCCATTCCCGCTTCGGCTATACTTGATTTATGGAAGTTACGCTCACACCGCAGGCTGAACAACTGTTACGCGATGCTCTCGCTCGTAGGCCTGGAAGCTCCCCTGCCGAAATCGTTGAGCAGGCGCTGGCCGGGCGACTACCGAGAATGGATGGCGTGGCGATAAATGATTCCCTCCGGGAACGCCTTGCGAGCCTGCCCGGCGTCAAGCTGCCTGCCCATTGGCCCCCCCGATTCAAACCCGTCGAGTCGCTGCGAGTGGAAGGTGAACTGCCGTCCCAAAGGCTAATCCGGGAGCGTCGATGACGCTTTTCTATTTGGACTCCAGCGCTTGGCTGAAGCGCTACTTCCTGGAGCCGGGCAGCGGCTGGACGACGCGGCTGTTCGAGAGCGGGAATCCTCTGGCAAGCTCGGTTCTGGGTTACATCGAGGTGGCTTCCGCTCTGACCCGCCAACAAGTACCCCGGAAACTGGATGAAGATAAACTGGCCCAACTCCAACAACAACTGGAAGAGGACTGTGGCGACCTGACGGGATTCCCGCTTACGGACGAAACAGTGAGTCGCGCTGTTCGGCTGGCGCGCGGCTATAAACTGCGCGGCGCTGATGCCGTCCATTTGGCCACGGCGTTGGGCGTAAACGATGCGTTGGTCGGGACCGCAAACTCTATGGTCTCAGTTGCCTCGGATGAAGATCTACTCGCCGTGGCGCAACAAACGGGCCTAACCGTCGAGAACCCGGCAATCGCAGCATTCCCCTAAAGGTGATACGCGAGCAAGCGGACCCTGGCGGGGAACTGTCTTGTAGTCCGCGGCTATTCGGCATTGAGGTCCGCGGGGCGAACGCGGACTTGAAAATGAAAGGCTCGATTGGGGATGAAAAACCGCGGACCCTAAACCGCAGGTCCGCGCTTGCTTACGTCCATGTCCCCTTGGCTCAATTCTCAATTGACAACCATTGAGACGGCCGCAGATACTGCAATCTGCGCATGTAGGATGCAACGGCACGTCGCCGAAGGGCAATGCCCACCTACGATCTCATCGTGGAGGCCTACATGCCGAATCTCGAGAACCTCAAAAAGCAAGCCAAGCTCATCTTGCGGTGGCATCGCGAACGCTACTATCCCGTCGCCGCACAAATCCGCGAGCATTTGCCTCGTTTCGTGAATATGCCCGACTCTGAAATTCTTGCGGCGAGCTTTAAGCTAAGCGATGCGCAAGAACTGGTCGCAAGACAGCAAGGCTTCGAGAGTTGGCAAGCCCTGAAAACCGGACTTTCCCACACGTCGCGCAAGGCGAAGTCGTCGCCAACTAAAGCCACGATTGTCTGCGCCGAGCCGCAACTGCTCGTCGCTAATATCGAGAGATCGTGCGATTTTTTCGCTAACAAGTTACGCTTTTCACTTGTATTCAGTTACGGCAAACCTCCGTACTATGCACAAGTGAGTCGCGACGCGGCGCGTCTCAATCTAAGGTGTGTCGAACGGCAAGTCATCGAGTCGACGGTCCGTGAACGAGAGGAACTGTTGTCGGCATCGATGACCGTCGCCACAGCGGACGAGATCAAGCTGCTGTTTCTTGAGTTTCAGTCCGCAGGTGTGGCCTTCCACCAGAAGCTTAAGAAGCAGCCTTGGGGCGCCAAGAATTTCGTCGTCAAGGATCCGGATGGGAACCTGCTGCTGTTTGCCGGACCCGCATACTAACAGCGACGGCGAAGAATCCTGGAAGAGAACATTTTCGTCTCCACGCTCGCGCCAGCACCGTGCTGCCCGCCTGAATGCTCCCATCCGTGTTTTCATCTCCAAGGCGGGATAATCGCTCACCGGGGCTGAAATCCAATCGCAGTTGTGCCTTACACGGGGGCCTGTAAGCGACAACGGGTCTCTGCCCATGAAGCCTACGTGATCGCGGGCTGCTTCCTCCGGCCGGCCAGTGCCAAGGCGAGAATCGCTATCGCCACGCCACAGAAGATCGGTACCAGCAGGACTTTTGAAGGCCCAGAGCTTGCCGCCCACCCCCCGACCGTTGGTCCGAGCGAGCCGCCCACCAGCGCCACGGTCATGATGCCCCCGAACACCGTTCCCGTGTTGCCAGGGAACCGATCTCCTGCTAAGCCCAGAGCAGTGGGAAAAATGGCGGACATTCCCAGTCCAATCACCGCGAATCCTGCCATCATGCCGGCAAATGATCCGAGCGCTACCACCAGAATCGCGCCCAACACGGTGACGGCGGCGGATAGGATCAGCAACGTGCGGCCTTTTACCCATTTGAGCCAAACGACGGCCAGAAGGCGGCCCGCGCCCAGGGCTGCGCTCAGGGCCACGAGCGCCAGGTCCGCACGTTGGGTGGCAAGGTGCAGTCGGTCTCCCGTCAGCTTGCCGGCCCAGACAAACATGCAATTCTCATTGCCCGATTCGAAAAACAGGAGCACCCCAAACAGCCAGACCAAAGGATTGGCGAGGACGCGCAACAGCTTCGAAAGGGGCGTTCCTGAGTGCGCCGCTTCGGGAAATCGTAGTGCGAGCACGGCGGCCAGAACCACCGCGGCCGCCATTGCGAGGACCCGCAGTACCGCGGCGGAAGAATTGCGCGCCGCAAGCGACATCAGCAGCGGCGCGGTCACAGCTCCCAGGCTGAAGGAGAAGCCGAGCAGATTCAGAGCCGCGCTGCGTCGCTCGGCGCTCAGATCCGACACCAGCGCGTTGGTGGCCGTGTTCAAAGTGCCGCCGCCAAAGCCGTACGCCAGCGCGGCGACGGCCAGCGCGCCAAAGCTCGCAAGCGACGGCATCACCGCCAGGGCGGCCACGACCAGCGCCAACGCCGCAGCCAGTATGGGCTGGGCGCCCACCTTGTCGAGAAGGGGTCCGACTAGAACGGTGGCCGCGAGAATCCCGATCAGCGGGAGCGATCCCAGGCTGCCGGCACGCATGTCGCTTACCCGAAGCGTGGGAAGGAGTGAGCCCATCAACAGCAGAATCACGCCGAAAACGAACATGCACGCATTGACGGTGGCAAGAAGAATGTTGCGATGAATGCTGCCGGGGCGGGCGGTTTCTTGAGGCATGGTGTGAGAGTCTCAGAGCTGATCGAAACAGAGCTTGGCGGCGCCGAGCAATCCCGCGCGCGCGCCCAAACGGCTGCGGCAGATGCGAACCTGCTTTGCCGCCAACGGCTGGGCCCATTGCTTCAAAGTCTCGCGCGCCGGATCGAGCAGCCAATTCCCTGCCCCGGCGACGCCGCCGCCAATCACGATCATCTGCGGGTTCAGGACGTCCACCAGGTTGGCGAGTCCCAGCCCCAGATAATGCCCGGCTTCGGCGAGCACTTCCCGCGCTTGCGCAGCGCCCTCGCGCGCCCGCTGCACCACCTCGCGAGCTTCAATGGGCCGATGGAAAACGCGTTGGGCGGCGCGGGCGATTCCCGGCCCAGCCACGTGCGATTCAAGGCAGCCCACCGACTTGTAGGCGGGAAGGAAGCGGTCGTGCACGGCCATCCAGCCGAGACATCCGGCCAATTCGCCGAACCCGCGAACGAGCCGCCCGCCGCTGATAATGCCTGCGCCGATGCCCGTGCCAATGGCCACAAATACGACGTCAGTGCACCCTTTCGCGGAACCTTGCCAAGCTTCGCCCGTCACGAAGGCGTTGCGGTCGCTTTCGACCAATACCGGCAGGCCAAACCGGGCACGCAGCATTTCCCCCAAAGGCATGCGCTCCCAGCCGGGAATGTTCGGCGCCCACACCGACCCATCCGGATAGGCGAGCCCGGGAACGGCGACTCCGATCCCCGCGGCGTCTCTTGTCAGCACTTGAGCGAGCGCGTCGACGATGGATTCAACCACCGCGCGACCGCCGCTGGCCGGCGTTGGGCGTTTCGATGTGGGCGTCGTCTCCTTACCCAATGAGTCGATGCCCGCCACCGCAAGCTTGGTCCCGCCCAGGTCGGCCGCCAGCACGAAACGTTTCATAAGCGATCCAACGATGAATCTGTCGCTGCCGTTGCGGCCCCTTCACTCACGCTCCAGACTCACCACCCAAATGGCGTCCGGCGCGAGGTCCTTCCGCAGTTCGATTCCATCGCCGCTCGCCTGTACAGGCACAGCTTGGCCGGTCACCAAATCGGTTGCGCCCTTCGCGTGCCAGGGCAGGCGCAGATTTATGCGTGCATCAGCGGCAGCGCTCGCATGATTGAACACGAATACGAATTGCCGATTGGCGCTCACGAGCCGCCGCACCTCCAACTCGGCCGTGCCCTCACCTGTCGCAATCACTTCCGGCGTCACACCGGCAGACGCGGCGAGCGAAAGCAGCAGATCGCGGGTGGAGACGTGGTGGATGCGTTGATAGGCAAGCCCCGCGAAGGAACCAATCAGGATGGCTTTTCCCTTCCCGTAGGCATGTTCGACCACCGCGGGGCCGCCGCCGGCGAAGTGTGCCAGCACTCGACTGTCCGTGAGCGGCAGCAGGTCTTCTTCAAACGCCGCTCCCGCAACGGAATCACCCCCTCTGAGACCGGGAAGATTCGCCGTGGATTCGATCAGCACGTGCGGCTCAGTGTCAGGTCGGATGCTCTCTTCGCGCGCGCCGAAGACTTTGTCCAGACCGAAGCCGGGAATCACTGGGCTGGCGAAACCTCGCTCGTTGTTCCAAGCCAGGCGCGCCTCGGCCACTACCGTGCCTCCACCCGCGATGTAATCTTTCACCTGGGCAGCGACGCTTTCGGAGAGCATCACTGCGTAAGGCAGGAAAAGGACTTTGTACTGATCGAGACGCTCGCCATTTTGCGCCGCAGGGTCAACAAAGTCGACGGGAATCTGCTTCTCGAAGAAGGCCCGATAAGTGCCCAGAAGCGAATCGCGCTCGGCGTTGCCGAGATTCGAGAGCGATGGCTGGCTGCCCCCGACCATGTAAGAGAGCCGGTCGTAAAGGATCGCCACCTGCGCCGCGGCAGGTTGGGCCGCGTCGAGACTCGCCGCGTTAGCAGCGATGATTCGCGCCGTAGAGCCAGCAGCCCGTGCGCGGTCGGTTACAGTTCCATCGAGGTTGATCAGGCCGTATCCATTCGATTCGAATCCCGAACTCATCGGATACCAGGCGTAGACAGCGATTTCCCGGGCGCCGTGCGCAATCACTTGCCACAGCCAATACTCTTCGTCGTTCGCGGTCACCGGGTCGGCGATGCGCATCCCCGTCGCGCCCTGCCCGGCTTGCAATTCACCAATCCAGAAACCCTTGCCCAGGCTGTGTCCGGCGGAGCGGGTGAAATCCAGACCGGCGGCCAACATCGCGTAAGCCCAGGGATGTGTGGACTCAGAGTGCTTGGGGTAAATCGAGGTACCGAAAAAATCTGCGTTTGCCGACATTTTCCAATCGTCGGGCTCGCCGTAACCGTCGGTGGGCGAGGTGAAGATTCCCGGAGCGGCGGCGTGGCTGGTGATCGCGTGCGCATGATCGGCGCTGCGGATGGCGTCCACCCGCGTCTTCAAATCGCCGCCCAGCTTGTCGTCAATGAAGGCACGCCAATCGAGGTAGTCGGTGTAAGAGAGGATCGTGGAAAAGCGCGGAGGCTGGACCTCATCCCAACTGTCAAACTTGCGATACCATGCGGCATTTAGCGCGTCCAGTGTTTTGTACTTCGCTTGCAGCCAGCGACGAAATCGCGCCTGGCTGCTCGCGCAGAAACAGAACTCCGGATTCGCAAGATAGGAGAAATCCGCCCAGTTGATCACATGCGGCTCGCTCCACACATCCCAACCGTAAAGAGCAGGAGAACGGTTGGCGTCGCGCGAGAGGGCCTCGAGAAACTTCACAACTTCCGCCTGCACTCCGGCGTGGTCGATGCAATATCCCGGAGCGGATTGCGAAGTGACCACCGCACCGCTGCGGTCGACAAAGCGGCCGTCGGGGTAGCGAATGCCCACCCAGTCCGGCGCGGAGTCCGTATAAATCTGCACGATGACCCGCAGCCCGCGCTGCTCCGCCAGCTTCAGCAGCAGGTTCAAGTTCTCAAAGTTAAAGGAGTCACGCTTTGGCTCGGCGGTGGACCAGTCGACCCAACATTTCACGGTGTTGAAACCGGTCGCCTTGATCTGATCCAGATCCTGTCCCCACTCACTGGCGCTACTGGCGTTGAGAGGGCTCAGCATTGGCGCTCGCGCGTTGCCGCCGCCGTACCACACCGCCACCGGAAAGAAAGCGCCAGCCGCCGCTGTCTCCTGCGGAGCGGCGAAGATCGCGCTGAGCAGCGCGGCAATTACCAGCAGGCACGCCGCGGTGCTCACGCTCATGCTGAGAGCGGGCCGCCGAGTGCCCTTCAGAATTCCACCGAAATTCGCCAAGATATCACCCCATCACTTCTGCCGCGTCTGGATAAAGCGCTCGTGGGCGTGGAAAACCTGTTGGTTATGGTCCGCGGGCAGGCCCACGTTGGGCGAAACAAAGGTCGGCGGATGGACGCCGTTTTTAACCAGCCGCGCGCCTGTCTCCGCCACCAGCGCCATGGCAATGGAAATAACCGCTACCGTCGATCCGGCCGCGAATTTTTCCCGCATTCCTTCAACGCCCACCAGCGCGTCCTCGGGAGGAACGCAATTGTCGATGGCAATGTCGGAAGCGTCGGCCAGCTTCTTTCCACTCGAATGCGTGGCCTTGGCCTGTCGATGGTTCTGAAGAGAGGATACCGAGACGACGGTCAGTCCCTTTTTCTTGGTCTCAATCGCCATCTCGACCGGCGCGGCGTTCAAACCGCCATGCGAGAAGATCAGGATGGAATCGCGTGGTTCAAGCTGGTAGCTCTCAAGCACGACAGAGACATAACCTTCGTGGCGCTCCAGCCACAACAGCTCGCGAGCGCCGCCTGGCCCGACCACGTTGAACCACATCAGGCGAGGGTCGTAGATCGGATAAAATCCGACGAAGCTCCCGTAGCGCGGGAAAATGTCGAGCACCGGAATCACCGAGTGCCCGCTCCCGAAAAGATAAACCCTCCCTCCGGCTTGAATGGAGCGGGCGAAAGCTTCGCCAGCCTTTTCAATATTCGATTTCTGAGTTTCTTTGATGGCGGAAATGAGCTCGTTTACGCGGCTCAAGTATTTTTCAGCAGACATTTAACCTCCTGGAATTGTACGTCACCTGGTGCTGCCCTTCTATTCCACACAACCGCGCTGCGGCGTGTTGGGTCGGTGCGGTAAAACAGTGCTGGTTACAGAAGCGGCGCCAGCCACTGCGATCACATCCACAAGTCGCATCACTGGGGCCGCGTTCGTGCGGTAATATATGTACTGCAATTTGACAGAACAAGTCCAGAAACGCTTTTCCCGACAATGACGAATCAACTCGTCGAACGAACTGTACTCATCGACCACAAAGGAGCCTGAAAGATGGACAGCCCCAGCCGCAGAAATTTCTTGAAAGATCTCGGACTCGGAATCGCCGCGATACCAGCAGCCGAACGCGCACAAGCGGCCCAGTTGCCCGGCGCACCGCCATCAAGCGGAACCGATTCACAAGCTTCCCACCCCGCAAATATTATGGCGATTGCGGCACACCCCGGTGACGCTTTCTTCGCCATGGGCGCTGCCGTGGCGCTGCAAGTCCATCTCGGAGGCCAAGGCGTCTTCCTGAGTCTGTCCCTTGGCGGGAGGGGTTCGGCCAAGATTGCTCCGCCAGAGTATAGCGTCCTCCAACAACAATCTGCGGAACGCGCGGCGCAAATGCTCGGCGCACGCGCTGAGTTTCTTACTTACCCTGATGGCGAGGTTCCCGACAATGAAGAAGTGAAGCTCCGGGTTTGTGATCTGATCCGCGAGCACAAGTCTGACATCATCGTGACCCACTGGCAGGGGACTTGGCACAAAGATCATAAGGCCTGCTACAACGTCGTGAACGACGCGGTGTTCTACGCTTCGCTTCCAGCCCTCGCCCGCGCGCAACCGGCACATCCCGTCAAGAAGGTCTTCTTCAACGACAACTGGGAAGATGCGAACGGGTTTCTGGCGGATACCTACCTCGATATCACCCCGGTGTTCGACCGCTGGATGGAGGCTTGCGCCGTCTTCCCCATGTGGCGCGGGGAAAACGGCTTTCGCTATAACGACTACTACCGAAGCCTGGCCGTCGGGCGGGGATGCCTGAGTAATTCCCAGTATGCCATCGCACTCATGTCGTCTCCCGATCAATTCGTCCGGCACGTTCATTCGTTGTAACGAGGGGATGTCCTCCCTTTGGGTGTTGATTTCCGCCGCCAGTGGTTGTATACCGTTCTGTCCGCAATGCTCCGTGGGCGCGCCAATCTCAGGGTACAGACGGAAGCGACCGAGCCTGCCGCGAGCAGCCGTCGGATTCTTAGGGAGGACGTGAGGCCACCCAATGAAAGGAACTCATCCATGAGCAAAAAGAATGGCAATCTGCTATCACGTCGCGAATTTGTCGCCAGTGCATCGGGACTCATGATTGTTCCGCGTCACGTGCTCGGCGGGCCTGGTTATGTTCCGCCCAGTGATCGCGTCACGCTGGCCGCGGTCGGCATGGGCCACCAAGGATTCGACATCACCATGGAGTTGCTTGCCCGCCCTGACGTCCAGGTTATCGCGGTCTGCGATTGCAACCAGGGGAGCAAGGATTACGTCGAGTACGACGACAATGGCATTCTGAAATCGGCGCGGCGCCTTCTCGGCCCGGGCTATGAAAACTGGGGCGCCGACCTGGCATCGCCCGGCGAGGTTCAGCTCACGCACACGTTTCGAACCAGCGTCGGAATCGGTGGTCGCGAGCCAGCCAAGCGGTTGGTAGAGGCCTACTACGGCTCACGCAATGGTTCTGCCACAGGTTCATACCAGGGCTGCACGGCATTTCGCGACTGGCGCGAACTCCTCGACAAGCAGAACGATTTGGACGCCGTTTACGTCGCAACGCCCGACCATTGGCACGCGGGAATCGCACTGACGGCGATGCGCAAACACAAGCACGTCTTGTGTCAGAAACCCATGACGCACACCATCGGCGACGCACGGCGGATGGCCGCCACAGCTCGGGAGATGAAAGTGGCCACGTCTGTCACCGTCAACAACCCCTCGAGCGAACCCACGCGCGTCATCTCCGAATGGCTTGCCGACGGCGCGATCGCGACGGTGCGCGAGGTCCACAATTGGTCGAGCCGCCCCTTCTGGCCACAGGGCGTGGGGCGGCCGGACACCGCGGACCCGATCCCCGAAGGCTTCGACTGGGACATGTGGTTGGGTCCCGCGGCGGAGCGTCCTTTCAGCAAGCTGTACCTCCCCTTCGTCTGGCGCGGATGGCACGACTTCGGCTGCGGGTCATTCGGAGACATGGGCTGTTACAGCTTTGCCGGCGTTTTCAAAATCCTCAATCTCACGCCGCCCGTATCCGTCGAGGCCAGCGCGAGCGAAAGCTGGGATGAAACCTATCCGAAGGCATCGATGGTCCACCTGAATTACCCCGCGAATGGCAACCGCCCAGCATTGCGGATGTCCTGGTATGATGGCGGCCTGCGGCCTCCCCGCCCAGGAGGTCTCAATGAAAAGGACCGATTGATGTTCGCGGGCGGCGAGGAGCACGAGGGCATCCTCTACGTCGGCGACAAAGGCATCCTGCTTGCCGGGTTCAATGGTAACAACCCGCGGGTCTATCCGGAATCCCCAAAATATCAGTACCAGCCGCCTCCCAGAGTGCCCGGCGCGCCCCGCACTGACGTGGCGATCGATCAATGGATCGCCGCATGTAAGGGAGGAGCAGAGGCTCCCCTCGCCAACTTCGAACTCCAGAGTCCGGTGACCGAGGCTTTTTTGCTCGGTTGCATTGCGCAACGCTTCCCCGGCGAATTTTTGGAGTGGGACACCGCCAACATGCGAGTGACGAATTCGGAGAAACTGAACGATTACATCGATCCTCCGTATCGGAGCGCATACAAGATCTGAGGCTGTTCATTTGTCGAGTTCCAACCCGCCACGTGGCGGTGTGTGGTCTGTTCGATTTGATATTTGCGCATGATAAGACATAATATGTCCTTATCGGGAAGTCGATATTTCAACTGGAGGACGACATGAACAAGCTTGGATTGATCCTGGCGATACTCTTGCTGATCCCAGTCTCCGTTCTTGCACAACACCCCGAGGCCAAGCCAGCAGAACATCCCGGGTATATCCCGAAGAAAGGCCCGGCCCCTGTCCGCAACCCTAAACCCGCACCCGCGACGCAAGAAAAACCCAACTATAGCGACGCCGCTGGGCATCCCAATGCTCCGCACGTCCACCCCAACGGCCAGTGGGTTGGGCACGACACCGGTAAGGCTGATCCCAACTATCATCTCGATCACCCCTGGGAGCACGGACGCTTCACGGGTGGCATCGGGAAGGGCCACATTTGGCATTTGGCGGGAGGCGGCCCCAGCCGCTTCTGGTTTGGCGGATTCTACTTCAATGTCGCTCCCTCTGACGTTGGATTTTGCGACGGCTGGCTCTGGGATAGCGACCAGATTGTGATCTATGACGATCCGGACCACGTCGGCTGGTACCTCGCCTTCAACGTGAGACTCGGTACGTACATCCACGTCATGTACCTCGGAACATCGTAGCGCTCTTTGGTAAGCGAGCGCTTGCGGCCTCGTCCCCATTCCGGCGCAAGACCGGAGTGGGGACAACATCTCAACCCGCCTCTTGAACCAATCATCCAATTGCGAAAGCTTCAGCTATTCTGAGCCGCAGCCTGGAGTAGCCCGCGCATGTAACCATAGCAGTACGCAAACGACTGCAACCCTCCGGGGTCGTTCGCCGCGACAGGCACGTGGTCCGGCATCACCAGGTAAGGATAACCAACTTCCATATAAACTCTTAGGGCTTTAACAAAGTCTATATCGCCCTCGTCAGGGTAGACCTCCTGGAAATCGTCACGGTGGCCGCGAATATTGCGGAAGTGCACGTTGAAGATCTTCTGCTGCGAGCCGAAATAACGGATCACGTCGTAGATTTCCCTGCCCGGATCGTTCAGCATTTCCGCAACCGTGCCCTGGCAAAAATTCAACCCGTGATAGGGGCTCTCCTTGATCGCGACGAATCGCTTTAGCCCGTCGACTGTGCCCAAAACTCGCACCACGCCCTGGTAGCCTTCGGGCGGAACGCCCGGATCGTGAGGGTGGCAGGCCATTCGAATCTTGTACTCATTGGCAACGGGAATGACTCGCTCCAGGAAATAGGTGATCCGTTCCCAGAACATGTTTGCATTGACGAGCCCGGCGCGGGTAAGCGGCGGATGGGCCTCCGCTTCCTTGAGCCTCCACGTGCTGTACGTCGCGTCGCCCCGTCCCGGAGTGCGTTCCGTTCGGAGCACGCCCAACAACGTCAAGTTGTACTTTATGGAAGGAATACCCGCAGCGGCGCAATTGCGAATGAGGGTTTGCAATGCTTCGATGTCGCGATCGCGTTCGGGACTGTCTCCGAGCATGATCGCTGGGTGGGGTGTCTTGTCAACGTGGGTGGACGCCAAAAAGGGTGGCGCGATGCAGTCAATAGAAATCCCAGATTTCTTTGCCAAGTCGAGCATGCGTTCGAGCTCTTCCAATGTGGCGAACAGCCGGTCGCCGTCAATTTCCGGATATCCGCAAATGTTGCGCACGCCGTAGCGTGCGAGATACTGGAGGTGTTGCGCGTTCGTGGGAGCGCTCTGGCATCCGAGCTTCATCAGGACCGGCTGGGTCGTAGCTCGGACGGCGTGCGCACCGCCGCTGCCGAACGCCGCAGCAACAGCACTGGTCGATCTCATGAATTTTCTGCGGTTCATCAGGACCTCCAATTGCATTCCTTGGAGCACTCTCCCCGGGGCATTCCCCTTCATCCAATGTTACCCGATGCGGTAATTCGTCGACTGAGTGACCAGGTCAACGTGAATCCCACTTACGGACTCGACAAATCGTCAAATCCAGCCGAACAACACCCCACAATCTGACCCGTGACATGGACTCATCTGAGAGTCACGCCTAGAATCGCACCTTCACGGCCACGATTTGTTGGCTCGGTTCGGCTGGAGAGAGGCCTTGCTTTGGGCGTCGCTGAACACGCCAATATCATCATGAAGCCAGCCCGACAGATGGAATCGCGCTCGACTCTGCGTTGGAGAGCGCCCATTCCCAGACCCAGTCCCAATCCGCGAAAAAAGTTGAGTCACTTTTGGGCTCCTTTGCGCTGTCTCGGTGAGGGGGCAAAAGGCAATGTCCCCAGCTCTGGTTGACGGAGGCTCGTGATGAAGCATTTGCAATCCATTCGGTTAGATGCCTTGGGATTCGGCGCAAAAACCGCATCGAATTGTCTGCCCAAGCAGAAGGGATATCTGCGAAAAGCGACTCGGCTGCTTGTGGGTTGCGCCCTGATGCTCCTCGCAGGGATTTCGGTGGCGGGGGAGCGCTACGACGGCAATTGGCTCACGAAGCTGACCTGTCCCCCCAAAGGAAACACCGAGGGCTACACCTGGCAGTTTCCTAGCGTCGTTCAGAACAGCAACTTCCACGGTGAACGTGGCACAGCCGGGGAGCCGGGCTACCTCCTGATCGAGGGCAAAATAGCAGAGGACGGCAGCGCCAAGCTGTCTGCCACAGGTATAGTGGCCTCCAGGAAATATTCCCGGGGAATCACCGCCCACAAAGGCGAGGATTATGGCTACAACATCAAGGCCCAATTCAAAGAGACTGAGGGCACCGGCGCCCGGAACGAAGGCCTCGGCGTTGTTGGCCGCCCTTGCACGTTCGAATTCTCGAAGCAAGACGCCGCAAAACTGGAGAGGTGAGGTGATGGTCATACGCAATTCCAAGCAATTCTCCCTGCGTTTAGTCCTATGGCTGCTCCTCCTTGCCATCCACTCGCACCCGGCGGGAGGCCAGACACCGCTGAAAAGCATTAACAATCCTCAGGGCGGCAAGATCGTTTACGGACTCGTGGACGGCGCCGCCAGTCAACCGGCGGCAATGGCCAAAGTACTGCGCATCATGCACAACAACTGTGGCGAAAAGCCGCAAGTGGGAAAAGTCTTCAAGGTACACGGCACTGATTCGGATGCAGTCTTCTTCACGGTGGTCAATCACGCTGCAGGCAACACTCAGGTGGCGGGCCTGCTCATTGCCGCGCCCTCCGGCCCCAATCAAGTGGAAGCAGCGCTGGTGAGCGACGATGCGTCGCGCTTTGGCTCGACCGTGAACCCCATGCTGGGCCGGCTTTTCAGCGAGTGGCATCCGGGCGTTGCTGGGCGACCTTCCGGCCCCTCGACGGGAGGCGGGCCTGCTCCGCCGCGCCCGCTGCACCGGGTTGTCTCCCAAGACGGCTCGGCCAGCGCTGCCATCCCCGACGGCTGGTCCTTCAAGGCCAACGGGGGAACCGGCATGGTCACGGCCCCCAATTACAACGTACTCATCACCATTAATCTCGTGCGCGGGGCGACCAATCCCACCTATAACCAGCGCTACGGGCCCGCCACCGGAATGGCCGCCAAGATCATCTATCCCTCCACTGTTGATCCGGTCCGCGCGTTTCCGGGTCTGATCAAAGAGTTCTATCGAGTGAACGACCAAAAGATCGACTATCAGATTGCCCACGTCGAGCAGGTTGCCGGTCCCCCGGGCCAACGGTGCGTTCACGCGAGCGGCCGTGGGCTTCTCAGTGCAATAAACGGACCGCCGCCGAACATCGCCGATAAAGACTTGCCGGAGATCGACGCGCTTTTGTGTACCACGGCTCGAGGTCCGATGGGCAATTACGCGGTCTCGCTTTCCATGAGCGAGATCATGGCGGGACTCGGTGACCAGGAGCGCGCCACGGTGGGCGCCATTCTCACCAGTTACCAGGTGAACCAGGCCGTTGTCTCCCAGCAAGCCAACGCCATGGCTGCGCCCGCCATTGCCGCCATCCACCAGATCGGCGCAGACGCCACCGCACGGTACAACGCCACGCAGAAAGCGAACGACGCCCAGCATGCCGGCTATTGGTCGCGGCAGGACAGTAATGCAAGAAACGGTCAAGCCTTTAGCAACTACCTGCTCGATCAGACCGTAATCCAGGACAACAACATGGACGGCAACGGTACAATCGGCCACGGCACGGTCTGGAATTCCACTGCCGACGTGCTGGTGAGATCCGATCCCAATCGGTATGAGATTGTGGATACCCCCAATTTCTGGCGCGGTGTGGACTACTGACCGGTACCGAGACCGCCCGAAGTGGGATCGTGCACGGCCACGGCCGACGCGCGTTCGAAAACTCTGCTCCCATCTCCGAGGCGCTCATTTCGTCTGCGGCAGACTGGCGTTATACATGGCCACGAGCAGATCCTGCGTGGCGCCGTCGTAATCCGCATCGAGCGACCACATAAAGCTGCCGCCCAAGCCGCGCCTCCACACCGAATATGCGACCCGGTAGAACGTTGAGAACGAATCGTCGTAGGTGATAAAGCCCGGGTTGCCGTTGGCTCTAAGCATATAGGGCACCAGCGAGTAGGTATCGTAAAACGTCCGCCAGCCATCCTGGTTGATGCGTTGTTTGATGAAGGTCCCATAGTTTTCCGAGAGCACGGTATTGGCGCAGTTAGTGCAGAACCCCCACAGGGCGCTGACGTTTTGGTAGAGGTACCCATAGAAGGGCGTGCCCATGTTGAGCTGGGCCGGGGGAATCTCCAGATCATTCAGGTAGATATCGACAGCTTCCTTAACTGTGCCACCGGGCTCGCAATTATAGGTGGCGGGATTGAAGGGGTCGGGGAAGATGGCAGAGTTGAGCTGCGCGTCGTCGGTCCAGGGGCCGGCACAGTCATACATCATGATGTTGTAGTAATCCACCACGGGCGTGACTCCCGGAAAGTTATATCCACTCCCGCCCCAAGGGGCGACGTCCGCGGAGAGAACGTAGGTGGGGCTCGGGAAGGCGCCGCGCAGGGCGCTCATCAGGCTCAGAAAGGTGGCGCTATCCACCGCCGTCGCGGGGTATTCCCAATCGATGTCCACTCCGTCGTAGCCGTGCGCATTCAGGAAGACCTGCAGGTTCTGGACGAGCTTGCCGATCATGGCGGAATTGGGCGCCGTAGCGGATTCCAGCGCGGCAAAATCCCCTCCCAAAAGCAGAAGGACTCGGACTCCCGCGGCGTGTGCCTTGTCGAGAAGCTGCGGCTCGAGAAATCCCGAGGGCACCACCAGGTTGGCATTGGCGTCGAAGCTGACTCCGGCATGGTTGATGTGCGTGAGCATCGTCATGGGAATCTGCGCCGCCGAATACGGCGGAGTCTGCGTCCTGCTCCAGTAGCCGTAGTCACCGATGACTCGCTTCGTGAGTTGGGTGGTCGTCGCTTCGCTCTGAGCAAGCGCGGGCAGAGCGCCGCCACCCAACACCATCGCAAGCATCCACGCCACCGCAAGATATCGTTTCATGGTGCTTCCCTCCTGTCGATACGCTGATTCCGTTGTTGGCGTGAGTATACACCGCCGGCAGAGCCCGCGCTACGCTTGCTTGGCTACTCCGGTGCCGGCTGGAAGCCAGCGCTACATCCTGGTTAGGACGCCTCGTCCTTCGCAAATCGGTCGCGTCATGCACGAAAAATCCTGCGAAAAACCGAATTGAGCTCACAACTTGCCGTCGCAAAGCAGCAATTCTCTGCAAAATAGCACTCGGTTCGACGTAAACGTCGAGAATTAAGACTTAAAAGTCTGATTATATTCGGGCATTGTGTCTGGTGTTCCTTTGTTTTCATGCACATTCCGGCTTCGAACGTATATTTAATAATTCCTTTTTGCTGCACACCGTCCGTCGCGCGGACCTGTTTTGCCGGCCTTTCTCTCCCGTAAGTTTTTCCCGCCCGTAGCGAACAAACACAGGTCCGCGTTTCCTGCCGGGCAAGCACCTTGGGGGCGAGAACCGTGGGAAATGCCGCAACAAAACGCACTTGCTCGCTTCGAGATGTTTCACCGCGGATCATCGCAACCTCTTCCCGGCCGATTTTAGCGGGCCGCGGAATGTCGCGGCCGGACGGGTGGCGAGAGTTCCGACCTTCCTCCCCCAAATGTGCTCCCGCGAGGCTCGGAAAGCCGCCATAATGACGTCAAAACCGGTCCAATTTGATCGAAAAAGTGTGGTTTTGCGATCGACATTCTGTCGCTCGACCCTGGCTTTTCATCAACATAGTCGGATCATCCTGCATTTTTAACATCTTTTCGCGCCGCACGGCTGATCCGCTGCTTGATAACCATATTATTTTCAATGATTTGACCTTTCCACGCATTTTCACAGATTTCTAATAACCACTTGTAGTTTCATAAACATAGTCGCCTCGGGAGCGGTTTCTCTAAAAAAGCGGCTGCAACGACCGTGCTACGAGGAACTTGTTTCCTTTCAATGTACCCTGGGGCTAGAGTCTAGGCTGGGGGGACCTGATCCATGGTCGAGTCCCCTGTAGCCGATACCCAGAGCCAGATCGTTTCCCCTCCACACGACAACACTCCGCTAGATATGTAGCACGTTGGCGACCAGAGGCTAGGTGAATGGGGACAAATCGTCCCGGGAGAGAGGATTTTTTTGAGTTGATGTCGAGTTTCGCTGGCGCAGCCTCGTGGGCGCCCAACCCGAGGAGCCGAATCGGCCCCGGAGTGGGCAGGCACGAAGCGGTTCCGTGCCAAGCTACCGGACACACGAAACCTGCCCCTACGGCGCGGTCGACCGAATCAGCGGGATCCTGGGGGTGTTGGATTGGCCTTCACCTTTTCGCTCGAGGAGAACGTCACGTCGTTATAGCCGCCGCGAGCGCCGCAGTCGTTCATGCGGCACATTCCGGTGGGATCCGCGAGACGCACGCCGGTGGGGATGGGGGCAACCTCGAAGACGCAAAGTT
Organism: uncultured Acidobacteriota bacterium; assembly: GCA_964501985.1. GTDB lineage: Bacteria > Acidobacteriota > Terriglobia > UBA7540 > UBA7540 > Bog-366. The sequence continues at coordinate 27,464 of CAZCVY010000050.1, forward strand.
TGCCCTGGCTGTCGGTGACTTGTTCGGCGAAGAGGCCTGCGCGCCGGTAGCTGGCAACGCCGTCGTGGTTGCACTCGTGTCCGTTGTAGAACTCGAGGTGAACCTCAACGCGGATGGACGCGGCGGAGGCCGGACTGATGCGGAGAGTGTCCGTGGACCGGAACTTGTCGCCCTGAACATCGCCATTCGGAAACGAACGGCGATAGGCGCCTTGGATGACTTCGATGGCCTGCTGTGCTTCCGCGGGGTTGCCAGGATCGGTGACGGAGGCCTTCCACGCATCCCGGCGGGCGACCAGATCGCGGGTGGATTGGGAAAAAGCGGTGGCGAGACAGGCCGCGGCGTCAGGCACCGCGTCGCAGGACGCGAGAATCTTTGCCTCTTCGGCGCGCGTGTCGAGCGGCGGCTGGCCGAGACTGGAAACTTCCCAGGCAAGTGAGGTCCAGTCGCGCTCCTGCTCCGACAATGCCGAGCTTGCGCAGCGGGCGACAACGGAGGGGTTGCCGCCGATAAAACACGTGGGGATGTCGCCACCGTAAAACCGCGCCCTCGATCGCAGCGAATAGGTATGTTCGAAGCTGGCGCCGGGAGTTTCAAAATACGAACAGTCGCCGCTTCTTAGCGTCGCGGTGATCGAGGGCGGATTCGTGTCGGTCTTCGCGAGCGTCAGAGTGCATTTTTCTTCGCGGTCGCCGCGGAGGTGGGCAATTGCCTCGCTGTCGTTCTCGATCTCCAGTTCGGCTTTGGCCTCGGCATGAAACGTTGGGCCAAGAATTTCGAAGGAGGCTTGACAGTGCTCGTCGGCGCAGTCGGAGATGGAGAGGCCGGCGCCTTCAACATGCGCGGCGATTTGCCCAGCGCGCGGAACGTGCGTGAACCTTCCCCACTCGCCGGTCCAAGCGGCGGCCGTGGTCTGAGGGCGGATGGAAGAGGCGGATCCGATCAGCAAGGCAAGTCCGATGACTGCGCGTGTGGTCCGCGTTGTGGAAGGCTGCGCCATCAGGATCTGATGAGGCTATGTACGAGCTTAGGGATTCGGCGATATCGGTTTAAGTACACCATTTTACTCCACCCGTGGCCTGCGCGGAATTCTGATTCGGGGACGGTGCAAGCATCGCGTTTCCGGTTTTTCCCGCCCGAAAACCTCGAAACGTGTCGCCGTTCACTCGCGAAGCGAGAGTACCGCATCCGCCTCTGAGGTCTGCGGCTCTTCCCTTCAACCCCGCTGCCAAACATGAGATAGGCGAGGGCCCTCAAGGTATGCGGCGTTGGGAAGCGGAGAGCCGCGGACCCCAAAAACGGGGGTCCGCGCTACGCTTGGTGCTCCCCCTTTGCGCGAAGCGCTTTGGAGTGCGGCCGCGAAGCTGCCGCTTTTCCCTTCAGGCTTTGCCCATTGGACCGAGGGAGGAAAGCGGCAGCTTCGCGGCCGCACTCTAAAGCGGGCTTCGCCCGGAGGGGGCGGGGGCGACGGGCGGGAGGCTTGCCGGCGTGGCCATGGTAACCGGCGAAAAACCAGGAAGCGTGCTGTCTACCCCCCGCGCCACTGCAAGCTCACCATGTTAAACTCGCTCTCGTGGCGATTCCTGACAAGTCGAATGGCTATGAAGATATCGCCCCAATCTATATCCGTGGGCGCGGGCAGAGCGTTTCAGGCATTGGGGCATCTGTCGTGACGGACTGGTCAGAGACGCTGCCGGACGGCGCATCGGTGCTCGACTTGGGATGCGGGACGGGCGTGCCCATCACGAAAACGTTGATTGATCGGGGGTTCAGTGTGCACGCAATCGATGCCTCACCCCGCATGATCGCAGCCTTCCGAGCACGCTTTCCGACGATTCCCGTCGAGTGTGCCGCTGTCGAGGATTCCGACTTTTTCGGTCGAACTTTTGATGCTGTCGTCGCGTGGGGCCTGTTCTTTCTTCTGGACGCGGAGGTTCAACGCAAAGTGATCGCGAAAATCGCCGCTGCCCTGCCCAGCGGCGGCAAACTGTTGTTCACGGCGACCCAGCAATTCTGCACGTGGACGGATGTCATGACGGACCGGCCTTCCATCTCACTCGGTCATGACCTCTACCGAAACGCGCTGGAGGCCGAAGGTCTGTCGCTGGTTGGAACAAAGCTCGATGCCGGCGAAAACTACCACTACTTCGCGCAAAAAACATAAGTGCACTTGGCCGGTTGACGCAGCCGGACGTCCGGGTACTCGGAAGACGCGTAGGAACGTAGCGCCGGCTTCCAGCCGGCACCGGAGCCGCCAGGATGGCGGCGTTACGCGCAGCTTGCTGCCAGCATTCCGCTCCTGCGCGGAGCGCTTTGGAGTGCGGCCGCGAAGCTGCCGCTTTTCCCCTTCCGGCTTTGCCCGTTGGACCAAGGGAGGAAAGCGGCAGCTTCGCGGCCGCACTCCAAAGCGGGCTTCGCCCGCCGGTGGCGGGGGTGCGCTAACGTTTTAAGAGACAGATGCCAGGCACAAACTTTGTTTCACAAAGTACTTGACAACGATTTTTGGCGGGCGTATACCTAGTCACATGCCTTGTGCCGGACCTGTTCGCTCACGTCGCCTTCGACCTGCCCCGCTGCATGTGCACGCGATTGAGGATCTGCGCTTCATCCGCCAGACCATGGAAAATGCGGCCTCCTTCACCGCCGTCCCGGGATGGGGTGGCGTGGCCATGGGAGTGACCGCAGTCGCCGCGGCTTGCGTGGCTCCCCGCCCCACGAGTTCGATGAGTTGGCTGATGACCTGGCTCGCCGCTATGTTGTGTGCTCTGGCCCTCGGCGCCGTGGGAATTTTCTGGAAGGCGCGGCGCGTGGGCACGCCCGTTCTCACTCGGCCCGCCCGTCAGTTCCTTCTCAGCCTGTTTCCGCCCCTGCTCGCCGGCGCAGTGATTTCCTACGCCATCTACGCGACACCTCTGAGCCACCTTTTGCCCAGCGTTTGGCTGCTTCTTTATGGTGTCGCCGTCATGTCGGCGGGAACTTTTTCCGTGCGTGTCGTCCCGGTGATGGGACTGTGCTTCATGCTGGCGGGGGTCTTGGCGATGTTCTGCCCGCCGGCGTGGGCCAACGCGGTGATGGCTGCGGGGTTTGGTGGATTGCACATTCTATTTGGAACGATCATCGCAAGGAGGTACGGTGGCTAGATCCAATTCCCTCAGCGGGCCGTGGCCGCTGGAAACACGAAGACCCGGCCGCGCGGCGCAAACCGAACGCGCGGTGGCGCCCTCCACGGCGGAAATCGACCGCTTGATTCACGAGCGTATGCGCCTGGGGATCGTCAGCGCGCTCGCGGCAAACGAATCCCTCAGCTTCCACGATTTGAAGAAGCTGCTCGCGACCACGGACGGCAACCTGAGCGTCCACGCGCGGAAACTCGAGGAAGCGAAATACATCGTGTGCGAGAAGTACTTTGAGGGCCGGTTGCCCAAAACGGTTTATCGCTTGAGCCCCGGGGGCCGGCACGCGCTGGAACGCTACCTGGATCAGATGGAAGCGTTGATTCAATCCATGCGCGGTCGCTAGGGGCGGGGCGGAAAAATTTTTGCCCATCAGCTTTATGTTGCAAAGTACATTGCGGAAACACAACTCTTCCAACGGGGGCGCACCATGACTCATGGCAATGGAAACCGGACTTCCAACCCCACGGCGCTGCACGTGGCGATCATCATGGACGGCAGCGGGCGCTGGGCGACGGCTCGCGGACTGCCCCGCGTGGAAGGTCACCGTGCCGGCAAATTGGCGGTTCAGCGCACGGTGGCGGCGGCGCTGGGGCTGGGCGTTCGCATGTTGACGCTTTTCACGTTCTCAACAGACAACTGGGGCCGGCCGGAAAACGAAGTGGCGGAATTGATGCGCACCTTCGAGGGTTTCTTCAGTGTGGATGCCCTGACTCTCGCCCCTTGCGGCGTCCGTGTGACAGTCATCGGCCGGCGCGACCGCCTGCCGGTTAGCCTGCGCCAGGCGATTGAGGAGGTCGAGTCGGCAAGCGCGGCCGCGGGCCAGATGCACGTCCGGCTCGCCATCGACTATTCTGGGCGGGAAGCCATCCTGCAAGCGGCGCGCCAATTCCAATACGCCAGCGACGACTCCGCCGAGAGCTTCACTCGCCTGCTGGCGGATGCGGAGTTCGCCGGCGACCCCGCCCCGGATGTCGACCTGTTGATCCGCACGGGCGGCGAGCAACGCTTGAGCAATTGCCCGCTGTGGGAGATTGCTTACTCCGAGTTGTACTTCACTCCATGCTTGTGGCCGGACTTCGGCTCCCCCGGACTCTACGCCGCGATCCAGGAGTTCGGCACGCGTCATCGCAGGTTTGGACAGGTTCCATCGGTGGCGGAAACGGTGGCTGGTTGATTTCGAAAGACGGCCCCTTTCCGAGCCCGGCGAGCGGCGCGGATTCGGTCCCCAATGAATCTGGAGGGGGAATTGAACATCTAAGAAAGGACTGTGGCGGAGCGACTATCCGTCGCTCGATGGCGAGGTAAACTCGCCGCTACGAGCTCCAATGGCCAAGGAAACTCGCCGCAGCAAGATGAGCAGGAGGAGGGATCATGAGCACAGACTTTCTCAATATCGCGGGCATCTTCAATACCAACACGGGCCTTTTCAAGAAGACAATCGACGGGGTTCCTACGGAAAAGCTCCTGGCACGGCCAGGAGAAGATTCCAATCACCTGCTGTGGATTGCGGCGCACGTGGTAGTTCATCGAGCCAAGGTGCTCAAGCTTCTGGGCGAGGAGTGGTCAAGGCCTTGGGAAGGACTGTTTGCACGAGGCGCCAAATTGACGGCTGACGAACAGTATCCGCGGATGGAGGAAATCGTCCAGGCCTGGGATGAGTTGTCGGGAAAGCTGGCGCCGTCCTTGGCCAATGCGTCATCGGAAGCGCTGGGAGTGGCGGTTCCCAAGGGAGTCACCCTGGACGGGAAAGTCAGCGGACAGATCGCGTTCCTTGCGCTCCACGAGACCTACCACGTGGGTCAGATGGCTTACCTGCGGAAGTGGCTCGGATGCGGGCAGGCCATCGGGTAGAGGCAATCTCCACGATTCCAATTCGGCGAAGAGGATGACAGGCCAAGCGACGTGTGAAACCTGTGGCCGGTGAAGTGTGCCTCGAAAGGAATTCAACCTATGAATGACACCGCGAAGTTGGAAATTTCGGTCCTCGCCGTCGCGATCACGTTGGGGGTCCTGGGCGATTCCCTGCTCCGGTGCTTTCCATGGGGGGTAAACTTCGCGATTTGGGGAACCCTGTTGGCGGGGGCCATCTACTTCCTCGGCCGGTCGCGTCGCCAGGCGTTCGCCGGAGGCGCATTCTGCCTTGTGCTGCCGATGGTGCTCTCCCCACTGGCTTTTCTTTGGCACGATTCCCCTCCCTTGGAAGCGCTCAACCTGTTGGCGCTGCTGACGGCCCTCTCGCTCGTCATATTGAGGGCGTATGGGGGGCGGCTGCGTATGGCGAGTTTGATGCAATACGCTTTGGGCAGCGTCTTGGCTGGGCTTAACGCGACTTTGGGAATGTTCCCGCTCCTCCTCAAGGACCGCGAATGGACGAGCGCGTTGGGCGGGGGCCAGATCCGAAAAACCTTGGCGGTCTTGATCGGTTTGGCCTTGGCGATTCCCCCGCTCCTCGTTTTTGGAGCTCTTTTTATGGGCGCCGACGCCGTATTCCGTGCCATTGTCGTCCGCTTCCTTCGAGACGTCCCCAGCCATCTGGTGCTGATCGGGTTTATCACCTATTTCGTCGGTGGGTACCTGCGAGGCTTGCTGTTGGGCAAAGAACGGATCACCAAGTCGGTCGAACGCCTTCTCCCTATTTCCCTGGGGGCAATCGAAACGGGGGTGATGATGGGCGCGCTCGACCTGCTCTTCCTGGCTTTCGTTGCAGTGCAGGTGCGATATCTGTTCGGCGGATCATCGCTGGTGCTGGCCACAACAGGATTGTCATACGCGGAGTACGCCCGGCGCGGTTTCTTTGAACTGATCGCGGTAGTCGCCCTGGTTCTTCCCTTATTGCTCTTTGTCCATTGGCTCTTGCGGCCTGACGACGCCACTGGGCAGCGACTGTTTCGGTGGCTCGCGGGCGCACAGATCGCGCTGCTCTTCGTCATCATGGCATCGGCGGTCGAGCGCATGCGGTTGTATCAAGCGGAATACGGGCTGAGCGAGCAGCGCCTTTATCCGACGGCTTTCATGGGCTGGCTGGCCGCGGTGTTTGTGTGGTTCTGCCTCACGGTCCTGCGGGGCCACCGTGAGCAGTTTGCCTTCGGAGCCATGGTGGCGGGCTTCCTGCTGATTGCAACTCTCCACGTGATCAATCCCGACGCCTTGATTGCTCGCACCAACCTTGCCCGCGGGCGCGCGGGGCGCAACTTCGACGCTCGCTATGCTGCTAACCTGAGCGCCGACGCCGTGCCGGAGCTGCTTGCCGGGCTGCCGGATCTCAACCCGCTGGACCGCTGCACGCTGGCAACACGCCTCCTCGCGCGATGGCCACCCGCCGAAAGTCCCGACTGGCGATCATGGAGCTATTCACGCTCCCGCGCCAGGCAGGCCATCAGCGCAAACTTCCCTACCCTGCGCGAAGCTTGCCCTCATAAGTGAGGTGAGAGTTCCCGCGATCGCGAGGGCTTTGCCGTAGCGAAAGCAAGAGGAGCGCCCCTGTTGATGGACGGTTGGTCGATCGGCTCATTTTCGGCCTTTAAACTTGGAGATCGCCCGGACTGACCACAACCATATCGAACATCTCCCGTTCCAAACATGCGGCGGCTTCGCCATAGGAGGAGAAGGCCCGGACTTCGTAGCCAAGTTCGTCGAGGACCTGGGAATAGTGCTGCAAATCTTTCTTATCTTCGTCAACCAAAAGTAACTTACCCTTCGATGACACAGCGTGCCGCGGAGTCTTCAATTCCCATGCGCATGACGATTCCATCACTCACCTCCATAAGCTCGAATATGTGTTCAACCCTGATTTAGACCCAGCTTCGGGTTCGAATCAGTCAAACAGGAAAGCGCAGAAATGGAGTTAGACGGCTGGCGGAGAACGTAAAGCGCGGGAACAGAAAAATCCGGGAGGCTGTGGGAAGACTACCGCGCGAATCGGGAGAGAATGGTCTACGCGCGGGGGAGGGATTGGCGATATCGAGATGTTGGCCGGCTGGGCCAAGGGGGCGGTGTCCGGGTGGACCTCGGTCATTATGCAGGCCTTCGACGTGTGCGCGGCCGGACTCGACCTGGCGAAATAAGGACGCCTAGCCGCCGTCGAGAGCGCCGTCGCACCCAAGAGCACAATTCCGAGGAGGGCCAGCGCTTGTCGCGAATGTCGAAGGAGGGCTCCGCAACTTCCGTGCTGTTGGATTCTGAACGCTACTCTGAACAAACCGCACACCCTCCAACGGCCACAGGGATTCTGACCCTGCCCAACTTGCCGGGCCGCCAAAACCCGCCCGTTAGGAAATACACCGGACCGGGTTCGCGACCCGACCCTTCCGCCACTACGTTGGACGCGATTCCCCGCGATGAAGATGCCTGGATGCTCAAACGGATCGTCTGGACCTGCTAACGCCATGAACGTTTGATGAAAACCCACCACTTGAAGTAAGCTAAGGTTTGCGGGGGTGTAGCTCAGCCGGATAGAGCATCGGATTTCTAATCCGAGGGTCGGGGGTTCGAGTCCCTCCACCCCTGCCATTTCAATAACTACGTGCGGAAACAAACATTAGAACATCGGTTTTCGAAACCACAGAACGATTCACATTTAGAATCAGGACATCGCAGTTCTACAATACTTGGCGGACACGATCCAGAGATCTCCCAGTCCAAGGTGCATTAGGGGTGCACATTTCATTTGATTGCTTGGCGGCACCGACGGACCCCACGCACCCACGAGGTGCATCTCTGGTGGTCGCTACAGCCGCGTGGCGGTTTTCCGTGGCCACCGTCGTACATATGGGCAAATGACAGAATTGTTGGGCGCGAATCTCTAATTCTGCTGGCGCATTCTGTGTTGCCCAAGAAAAGTAATCGACCACTTCCCTTGGGTTCGGGCACATCGGGTACTCGTAAGGCCTCTCTTGGGAGGTCTGCTGCCGACTGAGCGGATTTCTGTGAGTAGGGAGCCTCACCGGCCCTGACCATGCAGTGCAGTCTTATTCTTATCGAGTTCAATTACCAAGGAAATCAAATGCGTAGATGGGTGCTCGGCGATTTGGGATTTCTCTTTCTAGTCGGCAGCTTCTCAGGCGCCATCTTCGGCGCGGACCAAGTCTTAGTACCCCAGATTGACGGTGACTTTTGGCAAATCGCCGGAGACCCGGATCTGGGCGAGTACACCTCGCCAAGTCAGCAGCCCGTCGATTTCGCCATCTGGCAAGCAGCCGATGGTACATGGCAGCTTTGGTCTTGTATTCGATCCACGTTGACGCCGGGGAAGACCCGGCTATTTTATCGTTGGCAAGCGAACAGATTGACCGACAGAGATTGGACCCCTATGGGAATCGCGATGATGGCGGACCCTAGTTTCGGAGAGACGGGAGGTGGACTGCAAGCCCCCTTCGTGCTCAAGGTGGGCGCGGCTTACTACATGTTTTACGGTGACTGGGAGCACATTGCCCTCGCCAAAAGTAGCGACGGCAAGACCTTCGCGCGCCAGCTAAACTCGAAGGGAAAATCGGGGATGTTCGGAGAAGGCCCCGGAGATAACACACGCGATCCGATGGTTATCAAGATCGGACGGCATTACAATATTTATTACACTGCCATGCCCAACGGTCGCGGCTACGATTTCGCGCGGACCTCCGAGAATTTGCTGGACTGGGGCGAACCCACAAAAGTGGCTTACGGGGGCTCGCAAGGCAACGGGCCCTGGTCGGCCGAATGTCCCTTCGTCTATTACCACAAAGCGTCGGGCTACTATTACTTGTTGCGCAACCAGATTTATGGCCAGCAGGCCAAATTTTCGGTATACCGTTCCAAAGATCCACTGGACTTCGGCCGTGACGACGATCGCTATCTGGTCGAAACGATGCCGTATGCCGCGCCCGAAATCGTCGATTTCGAAGGGCAGACCTATCTTGCCGCCCTGTTGCCGAATTTGAAGGGAATTCAGCTCGCGAAGTTAAAGTGGGCGCCGAAATCATCGGGGACCAAGTAGCAACAGTGCGCAAATGAAGCGATCGTTGCCGAGCTATTCATCAAGGGAATTCGCAGTAGAGTTGACAGAGTTGCTATTCTCACCTCAAGCCAAAATGCGTCGGCCCACCGTCCGACTGGGTTTAATGACCGTGTTACTGTTGTGGGCGAATACCGTTGGATTCGGCGCTCAGGTTGACCAGGCTCGTAACGTCCCCGAGCGCCCCCCAGACCCTCCATACCGCAACGTTTCTCCCGGAGTCGCTTATGTGGGCTCGGCGAAATGCGGCACATGCCACACAAGTATCTATGAGAGCTTCCGAAAGACAGGCATGGGCCGCTCCATGTCTTCGGCTGATACTCCCGGCGAGCTTGCCCGCGTTCGTTCCCCCGTCACGATCTTCGACCACAATTCCAACCTCCACTTCGATGTGTCCCGCCAAGGGTCCAGCTTGTTCCAGTCCGAATACAGGCTTGATGCGACGGGGAAGGAGGAATTCCGGCGCACCGAGAAACTCGCTTACGTCATCGGGTCTGGCGTAGTTGGGTATACCTATATTGTGGAACGGGGCCAATACTTCTTCGAGGCTCCGCTCTCGTTTTATTCGCAACGGGAAAGCTGGGACCTTTCGCCAGGTTTTGAGTCCCAGAACCCTGGATTCACCCGGCCCATCGTGTCGGTGTGCGTCGCCTGTCACAGCGGCCAGCCTCAGCCCGCATCACCCCGCACCACGCCCGGCGCCTTTTTTGAGCCGTTCAGGGGCTCAAATCCTCCCTTTGCTGAACTCTCGATTGGCTGCGAGAACTGCCACGGTCCAGGGCAGTTACACGTGCAGGAACGCCTAAAGGGGCTGCCGGCATCGCACGAAGCTGACTTCTCAATCGTTAATCCCGCCAAACTCGCACCTTGGATGGCCAATAACATCTGCATGAGTTGTCACCAGGGTAGTGACGTTCGCGTGCTCAAACCCGGGCATCAACTCCTCGACTTTCGCCCCGGGACGGCCCTCGATAAGACGGTTGCGATGCTGCAAGAGCCCTTGAGCCCCGCCTCAGCGGCACGGTCTCCGCTGCTCGGCCACTATGTGGGAATGATCCTGAGCAAGTGCTACATGGAGAGCGGCGGGAAATTGAGTTGTATTACCTGTCATGACCCTCACGTGGAGCGCCCCAGCGACGAAAAGGCTGCTTACTTTCGCAATAAATGCCTGACATGTCATTCCGACGAGAGCTGTAAGCTGCCGGTTTCCGCGCGAATTGCCAGGAAGGCGTCCGACGATTGCGCGGGCTGCCACATGCACAAACAGGGCGTAACAATCATTCCGCACATCGCGCTAACTGACCATCGAATCACCGCCACGGAGGGTGAGCCTTATCCTGACGCGGCTTTTCACTTAACGACGCCGAACCTTCCGGATTTAATCTACCTCGATGCGGAACCCGACCATCAGTCCGAAACTCTGCCGCCTGAAACTCTACTGGAGGCTTATGTCCAGGCGGTGAAAAAGGACCCTGCGACTTATCGCGCCCACTACCTGACAGTGCTCGACGAGGTCTCGAAGTCCGAGCCGGATAATCTCCTTGTCCTTTCCGAACTAGCCCAGCGGGAGTTGTCGAAGGGCGAAGCGGATAGTCCACGTAAGGCAACCGAATACCTCCAGCGTGCCGTGAAGTCGGGATCCGACAATCCGGCAGACTATTTGCGTCTCTCGATACTTTTGGACAGCACCAACCAGGTAGCGGAGTCCGTCAGCATACTGAATCAAGGCCTTCGCCTATCTCCCTATAACCGGCTTTTTTACGAGTTTCTGACCGAGCGTTATCTTAGTATGCAAGAGCATCAGGATGCCGTCGATACCGCGCAGCGGGGACTTCGGCTTTTCCCCGAAGACACCACTCTGCAATCTCTGCTGGAAAAAGCAAATTCTGCCGCCCCTTCTCCAAAAACTATGCCCCCGCAGTGAGGTCTCAACCCTCAATGAAAGTGGGCGCAGCGTCTCGGATGAGAAGGCGTGCTGCGATAAGCGCGGACCTGTTTCTTAGGTCCGCGGCTCGTCTCCATGTACCCTGCCCCAGACCGGGCATGACAATCGCTTGCGTCGTTTCTTGATTTTGCCTTGCCGGCACCGAAAAGAACTAGGGCCGAGTCTCCGCTGGCCGCAGGCGCAGGGTAAACGTTTTGATCTCATAAGGGTGCAAATCGAAACGGAAGGAGTTCTGCTCCGTTCTGAGTTCGCGCGCCTCGTCTTCCATCAGATTGGCTTCGTGCGCTGAGGCGATTTCCGCATGCAATCTAATCCTGACGCCCTGGGTCGACCGGCCCGCGGTTTCGTACACGCGCAAGACTACACTGCCATCGCGCCCGGGCTTCAGCGCCGAAAGGTTGACGTTGGGCGCGGATACCTCCAACCATCCCCAACGATGGGGCAAGCTGCCCGCGTGGGCCACCACCTTGCGCGCGATAAGTGGATTGTTGATTTCCCACCCCGCACGGGAGACACCCGCATCGCGCCAGTCTCCAGCGTGAGGCATCAGGGCATACTGCAACGTCAAGGTCTTTCCAACCTCGAGCCCGGAATCCGACGAGACGCCCGGCTCATACCCGCCACCGAACCCATAAGCCG
>CAZCVY010000051.1:0-38679 GCA_964501985.1 uncultured Acidobacteriota bacterium
ATCTCGCAGGCTACCGGGCAGGGCAAGATGCCGCTATTTGCGGAGTCGGAAACGAAGTTTTTCCCGAAGGTGATAGACGCCGAGATTGAATTTTTCAAGGACGACAAGGGTGCAGTGACCCACTTGGTCCTGCACCAAGGCGCAGCGGAGATTAAAGCTCCGCGGAAGTAGACCCCCGCATCGGACGTCGGGCATGGACCAGATGGTGGAGTCAAGCAGCGCGGACCTGTTCTGAACGTCCGCAGCCTTTCAACGCCATCCGCGGAAAAACCGCGGACCTAAAGAACAGGTCTGCTACGGTTCTCCCGTCGGCGCGCGGGCAAGATGCCCACGCCCCATCGGGCGAGACGTCCGCGCTACGTTACTCGTTCTTTGATCCCTCGGGCACGGTCACGGGAATCGAAAAACCGTGGGTCGGTGTGCGGACTTGAATGCTCGTTTTTCCGGGGCCGACCGCGGTTACCAAGCCGTCGGCAGTCACGGTCGCGACATTCGGATTTGCGGATGTGTACGTCGTCTTGCTGGACTTCGTCAGGGCTTCCTGTGAGCCATCGCCGAATGCGCCGAGGACTCGCACCGGAATTCGCTCTCCCGCGGCCGAGAAAAGAATCGTTGACGGCTGGGCCCAGATCCGCGTGGGCTCCTCTGCTTTCTCCACGTTCAGCACCAGCGACTCCGATACCGGTTCGCCTCCGGCGAGTGACCCGATCGCCGTCACGCGATACGGTCCGGGGCGGATATCCGCCGGAATCCTGACCTGAAACTCGAATGGGCGGGCGACGCCCAAGCCGGGCGCGACAACCTGGCTTACCGGCAGTGGGTGTTGCCCGAGCAGAGCAAGCTTGGCGACGGATGAATCCGCCACCACCGCGATCGTGACCGTCTGCCCGGGCTGGACGACCGTGCCCGCCGCGGGCGAGACAAAGTGAACCCGGGTTTGCTGCGCGCCGGCTGAAGCCACGACCATTACCGCCGCGAAAATCAAACTACCTGCGACTCTCCACCTGTATTGCATGATGCTCATGCCGTCCTCCCTTCGCTCATCGCGTCTAGCGAATATTCTGCCAAAGTTCCCCCTCGTAGCGGTCGTAGTGCCGTTTGACGTTGTCGCGGCAAGTTTGCCTCGCCATCTGGCGGCATAAAGTGGCGGCGTAAAGCCGCCTCTACGGCAACCCTCGTAACGCCGCAAATTATCCTCTAGTGAAAATCGCTGCCTGTCGGCTGCTCGTTCAGCAGGTTGATGACCTCCGTCGAAATGTTCGACGCGGCATCGAGCACCGACGGCCCCTTGAAGTCCAAGGTCTCGAGCGCCGCAGTATGAATGACGCCGGAGAATTGCTGCCCGGTGAGGTTGTTCAACGCGCTGTCGAGCGGCACGATGGTGTCATTGCTCTGCCCATAAATCGCGGTCCACTTCGACGCCGTCAGGTCCCCCGCCAGCGGATTGCCCGAACACAGAGCCCTCACCAGTTCCGCGGTGCAGAAGATGCAGCTCAGACCGTTCAGGTTTGTGGAGGTCGCAATTCCGGCGATATAGGCCGTCTTGAAAGGCTGACTGGGCTTCAAATTGGAAAGCGCGGGGCTCAAGCTGCTGCCAAACCCATTGCCTTCCAGGTCTCCTACCGCGCCATCCGCCGTTTGTCCGGAGAAGGTAATGGACGATAGCGCGTAGTCCGAGTCGGAAGCAAGAACGTTGCGTACACAGGTGTTGTTGCTGGCCAGCAAGTCGGCGGCGACCGGCGTGCCGAGATGCGGCGTGGCGACCGTAATCAGCTTGTTGATGGGACCGGCGCCGTACGTCGGAAACGTCGCATTGGTCAGGAAGTTCGACAGCAGAAACATCGTGCGCGAAACGTCGCCGCCCATGCTGTGCGCCACGATGTCGGCCTTTACCGAGGCCACGTTCGCGCTCGTGCGGTAACCGGCAATGAAATTGTTGATCTGCGCCAGCACCGATGGGGCGTTATAGGCAAACCCCAGGGAGTTTGCCTCAATGCCTGAAGTGCTCGAGAGCGAAGGCGTCGTGCTTGTGATTCCTGTGATGGCGTTGTCATAAGTCGCATAGTTGATATCGAAAAGCTTGTCGGTCGTCAGAGGCGTGAAGTTGCTGAAGCTCGCCGCGCTTCCCCAAAGGCCGTGGACGAGCACCACCGGAGGCCGCGCCACCGTAACGCTGGCGGTGCCGGTTACGACCGACGCCGACGACACTTGCAAAGTCACGCTACGCGTCGTCAAGGTATTGTCCGCCGAGGAGCGCGAGAAATTCACCGGCGCAAGATAAATGGCGAAAGCTTCCTCTCCTGCGGTCGTCGTGACGGCGGTTACGACGACTGAGCTCGCGGCGGAACTGGGACTGCCCCCCAACACGAACACTCCGCCATCATTCGGAACCGAGGTGCTTGGAGCATTGGCATCGTTGATGACAGCGACGGTAAACTGTTGGCCCGCGTTCGAAGCGGGAATGCGCAGGATGACCTGGGTTGTGCCGTCGGCAGCCGCTCCCTTCACCACTCCCGGCGTGGCTGCGGCGATGGTGTTGGTGTTCGTCGTGATGGAAGAGCCGCTGACCAACCCCGCTACCACCGGGTCGATCAAATTGTAGGTCGCGGCCTGTCCGGTGGCAGCGACGGATACGGCGAGAATCAGCGTAAAAGCAAGGTGCTTCCCCATTGATCCCCCTTTTCAATTGTTGATGATTGACCTTCTACCCGAAAACCCAAGATACACAGAGTCGCGGCAGAACGCAATGGGCAAAAACATTTTGAGGGCTCCGTAGCGCGGGCATCTTGCCCGCTGGCGCGGGAGCGTCCCGCTCTCGCCATCGCGCGGGCAGGATGCCCACGCCCCAGAAGCTGTGAAATAATTGAAAAAACCGCGTTTTTCCGCGCGCAAGTCGTTGAAAGTACGCGGGCGAAAATCGAAAAGATCAATAAATTCACAGCTTCCCAGCGGGCGGGACGCCCGCGCTACGAACGCGGGATGCCCGTGCTACGCCCTCCGTGTTATTGGGCTGTTGCCTCCAGCAGCAGGTGTTTCTGAAATTGGGCAGTCCACGTGGCCGTGGGGCCTTGCACCGTCCCCAACTCTTCACGCGTCTCATAGTTCGTCAGGCGATACGCTCGCTTCTCCAATCCGCGCAATTCCAGCTGGCCGTTCCACTCGGGAGCGTAGAAGGCGTAGAACATGTTCCCGTTCTTACGGATGGCGTGGGCTTCCGGGCGGTCAAAGCCGATGTCATACAACGTTCCCAGGTATTCGCCCCGGGGGAGCATTTCGGCCTTATAGATTTTGATCCATTTGTCCCAGATTTCTTCCTTCTGAGGGGTCAAATCCAGTTTGGTCCGCCGGGCGGAACCGACCGGCCAGGTGAAATTGGTTCCCACCACGCCGCCGACCCCAATCGTCGAGGCGAAGTCGTCGCCGCCGTCGCTCATGTCCACGTGATCTCCGAAGTAGGCGACGGAATCACCCATCAAGGCCTTGAGGGTTTTCCCCTTCAGACGTACCTGCCAGGAACTCTCGGGGTCGGAGGCGACCGACATGTTCATGAAGGGCATGGTGAAGAACGAGTACCCTGTCCCGCACGGGCAGAACTCCACCAGCGCGTCGGGCTTGATGCTCAGTGCCGTGTCGTAGATCGCCTTGAAGAACTGGGGCAGCGCCTCCACCGCGTCTTCGGGCACCGCGTGGTGGTGGGCAGGGTTGAAACACGGGGGCACCCCATTCATGAATTGTCCATCGAGCTTCAGGCCGTCAAAACCCCAATCCCGCAGAGCCTTGACGACGATGGCCTTGTGGTACTCCACCACGGCGGGATCGGCGGGACAGAGATACCACGCGTTCCAATAGGAAATCTTCTGCTTCGATCCGTCGGCATTGAGCAACAGATACTCCGGGTGCTCCTTCATCAGTTGCGTGTCCGGCTTAACCGACAAAGGCGCCCACCAGAGCTGAGCTTTGAATCCTTCGGCGTGAATCCGGTCCACCATCGCTTTCATGTCGCGGTCGCCACCGGGAAATTTTTCCGGATTCAGGAACCAATCTCCCTCGGAGGTCTGCCATCCGTCGTCCAGGGTCACCCACCGGAAGCCCAGCTTTTTCACGATGGGCAAGGCGTTGTAAACCTGCGTGGGAGGGCATTTCCTGCCGAAGCCCCAGGCGCACCAGATAGGACCAAAGGCATCATCGAGCGAGGGCTTGAACACCACACCCTGCTTGACCATCACTCGACGGTACTCCGCCAGGCTGCGGAAGTAGTCACCCTGGTGAACCATGACGAACGTCCGAAACGTCTTTATCGTCTCGCCTGGTTTCAATTCTCGCTGCAATTTGAAATGCACCGCCACGGTGGCATGCTGCGGGTCGGGCATGGCGACGGGAAGCGAGACCAGCTTGGGGCTCATCTCCAGGTGACCCACGGCGATGCCCACGTCTCTCCGCCAGACGTCCACGACGGGCGTTCCCCCTCCGTAATCGGTGTCGTTCATCCCCAGGTAGTTTTCCTGATGGAAACCTGGCTTCAACGATAGCACCCAATCCGGCCTCTTTTCGTACGAGCCGCTTTGGTACGACCAGAACGCACGCTCGCCGGTGCCCTGGCCAGCGGAGATGGAGTAGCCCTGATTCGTCCAGTCGTCCACGGAAAGGCTGGATTCTCCGGTATTGGTGTATTGCACCTCGAAAATGGCCATTTGCGGAAACTCGGCGCAGGTGGTCACGGCAATGGTCTTTTTCAGAGAGGGGGCGGTCCCGTTCAGGGTGACGCGCTGGCCCTCACACATCGCGTCATGGACGCCCTCGTGATTCACCTCGCGCAAAGTGAAATCGCGGATTTCCTTTCCCCCGATCGTGACGGCCTCCGAGGGCGCGAAGTCGCCAATCGCAATTTCCTTGCCGTCGAACTTGGCCACCACGCGACTGTGCAGCACTTCGTTGAACTCGATGCGGATATGCGCGCCGTCCGCTTGGGCCTTCTGCGATGCCAAGGCGCTCGACCAACTTGCGAGGCACACCCCAAGTCCGATAGCAGTCACTTTCCAAAATTTCATTGGCATGATGACCTTCTCTCTCCTGGGCGAAGATGAGTTGCGACTCCAGATGCGGTTTATTCCTGGTAGGGCCCGGTCCGTGTCTCGCGAACTGAGCTGATGTGAACCTCATAAACCGCGATAGTTAAACAGCCATTTCCCCGAGATCCGCAGCCCATTATATGGCAAAACCTCGCGCGGTTCCGGCAGGAGGTTCTCGGCCCTCGAAAAAAAATCGGCGCGACGATCTTTCAGAATTCATAATTCGGATTTCAGCCAAATTATCTCTCGCCGTTTGAAACCGCATATAATATCCGGCTCGGAATTTGGCACATACGACCATTAAAGGAGACGCATTCATGTTTAAGCTTGTTTTGTTACGGCACGGCGAAAGTATTTGGAACAAGGAGAATCTTTTTACCGGTTGGACGGATGTGGGGCTCAGCGAAAAGGGTCTTCAGGAAGCCGCCGAGGGGGGCCGCCAGCTTCGCAAAGACGGGTTTGTTTTTGATGTGGCCTTCACCTCGGTTCTGAAGCGCGCCATTAAGACCTTGTGGGTGGCGCTGGAAGAAATGGACCAGATGTATATTCCGATCCACAACACCTGGCGTTTGAACGAGCGGCACTACGGCGCATTGCAGGGATTGAATAAGGCGCAGACAGCGGAGAAGTATGGCGAGGCGCAGGTGAAAATCTGGCGGCGGAGCTACGACATCCAACCGCCCGCGCTTACGCTCGACGACGAGCGCTACCCGGGCAAAGATCCACGTTATGCCGGCTTAAGCGCCGCGGAATTGCCCCTGCACGAATGCCTTAAAGACACCGTGGCTCGTACGCTCCCTTATTGGCACGAGACCATCGCCCCTGTCGTTGGTTCGGGGAAGCGGGTGATCATCGCTGCGCATGGCAACAGCTTGCGCGGCCTGGTGAAGTATCTGGATAACGTATCGGAGGCCGAAATTGTGGGGTTGAATATTCCGACGGGGATTCCGCTGGTCTACGAGCTGGACGAAAATTTGAAGCCCCTTCGCCACTATTACCTGGGCGACCCCGAGGCGGTGGCCCGCGCGGCGCAGGCGGTTGCCGACCAGGCGAAGCGCAAGGGATGATGCATCCACGGTCCTGTGGCGTTCGGCTGAGTTCTAATTAATACACCGCCCGATTCTGGAGGGTTGCCTTCGTGGCGAGAGAGAAGCGCGCCTCAACCGGGCCGCCTTCCAGGATGAGCGCCGTCACATACTCACCCAGCGCCGGGCCGTGCTTGAAGCCGTGTCCGGAGCCTCCTCCGACCAGCCAGACGTTCGAGAAATCGGGATGGCGGTCGATTAGGAAGTCGCCATTCGAAGTGTTTTCATACTGACACACGCGCGACTCGAGCAGCGGCGCATTTCGCAGGGCAGGGAATCGGCGCCCAAGGTAAGCGCGCATTTCTGCCAGAGATTCCGCGCTTGGTGTGCGTTCGGCCGTGTCGGGATCAATCGCCGGGCCATGGCGGTCACAAGCGATTTTTGCGCCGCGATTTTCCAGATCGGGGAGCCCGTAAACTTCACCCATGGTCATCCAGACGGGAAAGGCCGGAGGCCGGAAGGACGCGGCGCCGGCCGGAACTCCGAAGTAGAAAACCTCCTGGCGAGTTGGAAAGATGCGCGGCCCTAGCAAGTCCGGGAAAACCTTCGGCAGCCACGCCCCACAAGCAAATACAAGTGCCCCCGCCTGTAGGGTCTCGCCGTTCAATGTCGCTACCGAATGAACCTGGCCGCTGCCGGTAGGCGTCTGAACCGCGCCTTGACAGTAATCAGCGCCTAACTTAGTCGCCTCGCGCACGACGGCCTGCACTGCCCGCCGAGCCATTAATACGCCGCTGTCAGGTTCATAGAGCCCCCAGGCGAGGTCCTCCACCGCGATTTGCGGAAACCGCTTTTCCATGTCCTGGAGCGCGAGCTTCTCTGCCTTCACACCGGCTTTCGATAACGTCTCCAGGCTCGCGGCGACATTCCTGTCGCCGTCTTTGGCCAGCCAAAGTACACCCGTGGGATGGAACAGTTCTTCGCCAGTCGATTGAAAGAACTCCTTCCACTGCACCAGGGAGCGAATGGACCATTGGGTGTAGATTTTATCGCTGCCATAACCCATGCGGATGACGCGAGACTCTCCCCCGGAGCTGGCTCGACTGTTCGACGGTCCGTAGGAATCAACCAGAATGGTTTTGCTTCCGCGGCGTTGCAGGTGGTAGGCCGTCCACGCGCCGAAGACTCCCGCGCCGATCACTGCGACGTCGTATGCTCTTGCCGAACTCAAGGTTCAGTCCTCCATTCCTCTTCTGCAAGCATGGCATCCTGAGATTTGAGGGTACCCAGCAATTTGAGTTTCATTTGGGGATTATTCTTAGCGCGCGAAAACTGACCCTCGCTAATGCTGACGGTCAGCCATCAATTCATCTTAACGCGTTTGGCGCTGGAGGGAGCATTCAATTCAAAGGTGGAGTTGGGGATTGGCCAATTCACCTTCACGCCGGAATAATGAGCGATGAGGTAATCGCCGCCCGGCTGAAAGAATTCTTGCTGTGCAGGCAGCCAGGATTCTTCATTAACCCAGAGCTGGAGCTTAGTAATCTGCGCGGCGCCGGAGTCCTTGCGGGGTACGAGTTCCAACAGAACCGTCGTGTCGCCTTCCAGGTCTTCTTCCTTAACGTAGGTTATGTTGTAGGCCTTCTTTAGTTCGTTGGTATCGGTGCCGAACCCCAAAAGCAAGAATTGCTGCACGAGATCGCTTTTTTGCGTCAGGTCGAATTCCTGAATCTGGTTGATCTTGGGAAAATACATTTCGCCTTTGTTCTTTTCGAGGAGAAGAACCTTGGTATCCGGCTTTTGGATGTCAACGCGAATTTCCGTTGTCTTGCCCTTGCGATAGAAGAACTGGCCTGATTCGGTTGACTTGTCATCAACCAGCACGGTGACCTTGGTGTATTCCAAATTGGCGGAGGCAGTTTTCAGCCGTTTGGACGCCTCATTCATATTGAAAAGGATTTCCGTGAGGTCGGTCGGGTGTCTGCCCTTGCGAGCGCTGGCGGGGGGAGCAAGGGCCATTGCTATGGCGCCGGCCAGCAGCATGCACATCCAGGTTTTGAAACTATTGCGCATAAAATCGGAAATCCGCGCGGCCGACTCGACCCGGGGAGTCAAATCCCGCCGACAGCTACGTTATTCCTCCACCATCACAGTATAGCCCAGAATAACCTGATGGCGGTCCCGAACCGGGTCAATGGATTTTACCGTGAAGGCCTTTTGCAGATGTTCATGGAGGATCAGCGGGATGGCGTCCTCAGGTTTCTGCCCGAGGGAATCCACCAGTCGGGCGTCCACCAGATAGCGCACGTCCTTATTGACGCGCCCCATCTCCACGATGCCCTGCTGATGGCGCAAGTCGGTCAATTGCAAAGTGGGCCGATCGTTGAACCAGGCGCGCGGGGAAAGGAAGATGAAGGCCAGGATCGCGAGCACGATCACGTCGTACTGCCAACTCCCGCGCTCGTAAGCCCAGAAAATGCTGCGCGTGATCACGAGCTTGATTGTGGACCACACCTTATGCAAGGAGGACTCACCTTCCCGAGTTGCCGTGTGCGGGAGAGCGTGTTCGTGAATATTGGTGCGTGAGGACATAACTCGTACCCTGGAAAAATAGCCAGAAATGCGGCAAGAATCAATCGGAAATAATTCGCCCGTCCCGCATGCGGATGATCCGGTCAGCGACGCCAGCAGCCTCAGGGTTGTGAGTGATCATCAAGATGGTCTGGCGGAAGGTGCGGTTGAGCTCGCGCAACATGTCGAGCACCGCTTGGGAGTTTTCCGTATCCAGGTTGCCGGTGGGTTCGTCGGCCAAAAGGATTTTGGGCTCGCAAATCACCGCACGGGCAATCGCCACGCGCTGCTGCTCGCCCCCCGAGAGGGCATAGGGGCGATGATTCAGTTTCCCCTCGATTCCCAACAAGCGAGTGACGGTTTCGAAACGGTGGGGGTTGAAGCCATTGCCCTGGATGTGCTGGGCAATGGCGATGTTGTCCCGCGCCGAAAGGGTGGGCAACAGGTTGAAACGTTGGAAGACGAATCCAATCTTGTGCCGGCGAAAGCGCGTGCGGTCGGAGTCAGACATCTTTCGAAAGTCGTTGCCATCGACACAGACCTGGCCGTCCGTGGGTCCGGTCAGTCCGCCCAAGACGTGCAGAAGGGTAGACTTGCCGCACCCGGAAGGTCCCACAACCGCGACGAACTCTCCCTCCTGGACCACTAGGTCCACGCCACGGAGCGCAGGCACATCGACCTTGCCGAAACGATAGGTCTTCTTGAGGCCGATGGTGTAGATAATAGGTTCCACGTGATCCTTACGTTTTCCCTCGGCTGGTTGCGGCGCAAGGTGAATTATCGGGGCTACGGGCACTCAGGGCCTATAAGCGCAGACGTACCGCGGACCGGGCGGGTTACTCGTACGCGAGGGCATCCACCGGGTCAAGTCGGGCGGCCCGCAAAGCGGGGTAGAAAGCTCCAACGATACTTCCCACGAGCGCCAGACCAGCAGCGTAGAGGAGCCAGTCCCAAGAAAGTTGAACGGCCAGCGTAGGGAAGAGTGCTAAAAACGCTTTGCGCATGATCAACGAACCGATACACCCGGCAATAATACCCACTGCAGTCAGCAGCGCTGCTTCTCTCAGAATGACAGAGATGATATACGTTTTGGAAGCTCCAAGCGATTTCAAAATGCCGATTTCGCGGGTACGCTCAGTAATCGTCGTGTACATCGAAAGGAAAATCACAAGAAACCCGATCCCGACTGCGATCCCAATCATGGCACTAATAAAGTAATTCAGGCCGGGGAGATTATTCGACGTCATCATCTCCATGTACATTTGAATCGGCATGATCGAGTAATTGGGCAATAACGTCCGGATAGCCTCGGCGGTTTGTTCCCGGTAAGCCGGGTCCGTGCATTTGACATAGAAGATGGAGGCCTTGTTCTGTGCCCCCAGCATGTCCTGCGCGGTGTCCAGGGGAATGAACATGCGCGCACCTTTGCCATGTTCCACGATCCCCGCGATGCGAAAATCATGGTTCAGCAAGTTGATCGTTTGCCCCACCTTGGCGTGGTTGGATTTGGCATAAACGTCATCCACCAGGATGTCGTTCGGCCCCGTGAAGGGCCCACCTGAGTGATAAACGAATCCCCCGGAAACGCGATCGAAACTGGCCAGGTCAATGCCATCGATGATGCTCAGCGATTTGACAGAATTAACTAGAAAAAGGGTGGGCGCAACCGCCAGCACGCGCGGTAATTCCGCCAATCGATCGGCGATCTTGATCGGCATGGGGGCTTGCGACATGCCCATGAGGAATGACGCGCCTGGGGGCTGCACGAGGATGTCGGCGCCCACGCCCTCTACCCGGTGGGCGCTATCGTTTACGAGCCCATGGCAAAGGCCGACGACCATGATGACCATTGCTACTTCAATGGCCACGGCCAGCACGCTGACCACAGTGCGGATGGGGCGATGCAGGATGTTGGAAATGATCAGCTTATTGACCAAGAGGGTTTCCCTCCGGTTTCTCGGCGTTCAGGTTGATCAATTCCGAGCCCTCGGGCTGCTTCAGGTCAAATTTCTCTGCGGGGATCGGCGTGTTGAAGGTGGCCTTCTCAATCGTGATGGTGACCTCGTAATCGTCCTCAGGCCGGTTTAACTCGATCCGGGTAGGATAGTGGATGCCCTGAAAATCCTGATAGTTGGAATATTGGACATCTTCGGTACAAGTGCCATCCGGCTCATAGAATTGAACCCGCGCCAATTCCAGGTCGGCGCGGTCGAACCAAACCTTGCGCCGTAGCACCACGTGCCGCACCGTTTGGGGCTCAATAATATTGACCACGAAGAAGTGCTTGCTGGGCTGACTTCGGGGAGAGAGCTTTTCCCGGTAGGGCGTCTCGTGGTCGGCGTCAATAGGGGGAACAATCAGCGCCTGGAGAATATGCTGGGGCCGAAGGTTCTCCAGCGCGTTCTTCGCGGGGTGCTCGACCGCGGTCTTTCCGATAATAAACTTCTGTTTGCTCGGAACGTACAAGCGGAATTCATCCCCGGACGCAACCATATCAAAAATGTTTGTCCGAACCACCGGCGCTTGGCCCA
Source organism: uncultured Acidobacteriota bacterium (assembly GCA_964501985.1). Lineage (GTDB taxonomy): Bacteria > Acidobacteriota > Terriglobia > UBA7540 > UBA7540 > Bog-366. Next base: position 11,197 of record CAZCVY010000051.1, read on the forward strand.
GCATGCGGAGGGTGGCGGGTCTTCGTAGCAAAATGAAGCCCTTTACATCGTGGTACTCTTTGATGACTCCCGAATAAACCGATCCCGTGGTAGGTTCAAGGTCGACCGTCGCGGTCATGGTGTGGATTTCGCTGCTCCATCCGTCGATCTTCGCGACAAGTTCTGCCAGACTCGCATCGCGTGCTGGAGTGGTTTGACCCGGGGCGTGAACGTGCGTCACCTTCCGCACCAAGCATCCTGGCGTAGCCAGAAGGAGGGAGGCAACAACTATTCCGGAGAAGACCTTGGCTTTCTCAATAAGTGCGATTCGCAAGATAGCAATTCCTAAATTTAACAGACCCCCTAGCATGTGTCAAACTACGGTCAACGGCTAATTCCCTGTTTCGATATGGGCTTGCCCCGCTTGAGGAGGAGTGCTATGTCCATCGGGGGAGGGGTAGAGAGACTCAGGCATGGGTGCGGCTCTAACCTTGCGCTTTGAGGATTCCGAGCACCGCCTCCGTTGATGATTACCATCCTCCACCTTGCCCTCGCCTCCTCTTTGATGCGAATTTTCTCAATTTGTTGGCAAAAAATGGTTCCAAACCCCACGCCCGTCGCAAAAGGGTGCACCTCGAGATCTCGGCGTCCAACGGCATTAGAACTCGGATCCTACGTGAAGGGAGGCCGACATTAATCCGCGGGGCAGGGGTGGGTCTAGGCAGTTTCGGAAGCTCAAGCGAGAAGTTTGGGCCCAAAATAAAATGAGGGGGAAGCTCTCTCCCCCCTCCAAGCGTCGGGTCTTGGGTCTAAACTCCGAGCCGTCGCTGGCTACCCTCTAGGTTTGTCCGACGTCGGCTCGTCTATGCCGTAGAGCAAGCCGGATTCCAATTGAATCTCTATTTCGATTATGCGTGTAACGGCTATAACTTGTTAACGGTAATTAACTTAAGCTGGGTCGCCTTTTTGAAGAATCACGAGGTCCCCGCCGTTGGCATCGATTTCTTCTATATTTGAAATCCCAAATTCAGGATTCCGCTCGGCGCGCTCGGTCAATTTGTACGATGTGGCCTTTTTACCGCAGCCTAATCTTGTTGACGAACGCGTCGGCTGGCATGCTATGCTGAATTACTAATTGTCCGTTTGTTCTGGGGCTAAGCAACTGCGGCGGAACCTGCGGACGCCGCTGATTGGACGTCCGCGTTATAAAGGAAGTATCCGCGCCCTTGCGGCCCGGAAAGCCAAGGCGATTCCAGCAACATTTCCCGAGCCTCGATATGATCGACATTCACTCCCATCCTTTGCCCGGTGTCGACGATGGGGCAAGATCAATGGATGTGGCCGTCGAGATGTGCCGCCTGGCGGCAGAGGATGGAACTACGCACTTGGTCGCGACGCCGCACAGCAATTACGTTTTTGCCTTCGATCCGGATCTCAACCTGCAACTGCTCAGCGAGCTGCAACAGAAGGTGGGCGAGAAGCCTAAGCTCATGCTGGGCTGCGACTTTCATCTTTCTTACGACAACATCCAGAATTGCGCGCAGAATTCTAAGAAGTTCACCATTAACCAGACTTCCTACCTGTTGGTGGAACTCCCCGATCAATTCATTCCTGAACACCTCAGCCGCGTCTATTACGACATCCAAGTGTCGGGGATTCACCCGATTATTACGCACCCGGAGCGGAACCTTCTTCTGCAGCGCAAACCGCAACTGATTGAGCACTGGGTTTCAATGGGATGTCTGGTGCAGGTCACGGCACAGTCTTACACGGGTGGATTTGGTACCAAGGCGCGAAAGTACGCCGAAAACTTGCTGAACTCCGGCTTCGTTCACTTCTTTGCCAGCGATGCTCACGATACCGTACGGCGCCCTCCACTCCTTTCCCCTTGCTACCACAAGTTGGCGCAAGAGAAGGGCGAAGAAATCGCTGACCTCATCATGAATAAGAATCCGGAAGCCGTCATCAACGGACAACCGTTGCCTCCTCAACCGGATTGGTTTGAAGATCAAGACGACGGTCGAAAGCGCAGTTGGTTCTCCTCCCTGTTCCGCCGGTAAAGCTGGGAGACGCGACTCGGCCGCCGAGCCACTTTCACTCACCAACGGCTATATGGTGAGTTAATCCACCTCATTAAGCCAATGCCGGGGCGGCTGCGACGAACTCTTCAAGAATTCGTCGAGTTTGCCGACACTGTAGGCCCTTCCGTGTTCAAATCGGTGCGTTGGTTGCGATCGCAGCAAGGCGCCCTTGGAATCCAGGACGAAGAAATGCGGGTAATCGGGAATCGGGGGAAATTTCGAGAGGAACTTTTCGTTCAGGTTTTCCTTGCTGAAGTTTACCTTTAGCGTCACGTAATTGTCGTCGCGAACCTTTCTGAGGTTGGGATGACTGTCAAACGTCGTGTCCATGATGTTGCAATAGACACACCAGTCCCCGCCCACCTCGAGCAAGATTCGTTTGTTCGTCTTCGAGGCTTCGGCAATGGCATCCTGAAGATCTTTGGCCGGATCTCGCGTCACGTCATACATGGTGACCGGTTTGTAACCTGAGGTCGACGCCGTCGGCGGCGGAGTTGACTTATGGCCCAACTTCGCGCTCACCGAGCCCGCCGCCAACACGCACATCGCCAAAACCAGAATTGATGTTGCTGTTACTCTTGGTTTAGGCACCAAAACCCTCCTCGGGCGCAGAGCCTTTGGCCCTCCCGCCCTGGCAAATCGTACCAATCCCGCTGGGTGAGAGGCAAGGGGTTTGAGCGGCTACGGCGCGGGGGTCTGGAAGTAGAGATCAGCTTCCCGACTGGAGCGGGCATAGACAATCGACGAGAGATCGCGCGTGAAGTCGTAGGTGTTGCCCGGGTAAAACATCCCGAAAGGAAAAGGAAGCGCCAGAGCGGGCGCGGGCTCGCCCACAAGTTTGCCCTCGGACCACCCTTGGCGGTAGAAGGTCACCTCGCTGTGAGTCGCAAGAGGGTAGAGGAAGGATCCTCCGTCCGCGGAAAAGCGGGCGGTGGGGGTCGAGACCCCCGGACGCAAAAGGGCGCATTGCCTGGCGGCGATAGCAATTTGGTAGATGCCCATGTTGTCCCCGGTGGTCACCACACTCAGGAGGTGTTTCCCGTCCGGCGCAGCGTCCAACGCAATACCGCAGCCGTCCATGAGTTTTTGCGCTTGCGAACCATCGGCCGGTGCCTTCCAGAGACTATCTTGCATTCCCCCATGGTCACCACTGAGGTAGAGCGATTGGTCATCCGCCGACCATACCGCCGTCATGAGGTTCTCCCCCACGGCGGCGATTGGGCGAAGGCCGCGGCCGTCAGCCCCCACGACGAAACCCTTCCTCACTCCGCTCGTTGAGTCCATATAGAAAATCCGTGAGCTATCATGCGACCAATTGCCGGTTTCCAGACTCCCAGCTGAGGCCACCTTGTGGGCACCCGAACCGTCGAGCTCCGACACCCATAGTTCGCTTTGGCCGGGCGCAGGGTACTTGATGTACGCTACACGCCGTCCGTTCGGGGAAATAACCGGCTGCGAGATGTTCTGCGAGGCAATATCGACAGACTGTTTTGTCGCGACATGATAAACCGTCAAACTCCCGGGGGTTCTGCCCTCTACATAGTAAATTCCCTTTCCGGTACGGTCGGGCATGGGGGAAGAATCAGGGCCGGGACCAAACGTAACTTGCGTCCAGCTATGGCCATCCAAATCGTACTTCCACAGATGGGTGAAGCCATCGACGGAGCGGCTGAGTAGCAGGCTATTCCCCGGATCGGCCCACACCTCTCCGGTGGGGGACCCGGAAAGAACTCCTCGATCAGCCACGTCGTGCGTGGGCACATTCACTTGGTAAAGATGAACTTGGCTATCGCCCGGCCGCTCGACCGCGGTAACCAGCAGATTGTGGCCATCGGGAAAAGGCAATAAGGACCACGGCACCAGCGGCGGATCACGAAAAAAGTGGACCATCTCTTCGCTCGGCGCGGATTTGGAGGAGTGAATCAGCGCCCGACTGCCGGGCTCGAGAAAGAAGAGGGAATCGCCATCGGAAGAGGCAGCCAGCCAGCGGCCGGAAGCAATTCGACGGGGTGCGCCGCCAAAGGTAGGGACTGCCCACTCCTCGTCCCGGCCGCGCGTTCCACCATAGTAAACTTCCCGACTATCCGGCGCGAACCCGTCAACGTACTTGTCACCTGGGTCTCCGGTCAATTGCATGGGCTCCCCGCCTGACGCGAGCATCATGAAAACCTGGTCAACCCCACTCACCGGCGAACTGAAGGCCACGGTGTTGCCATCGGGCGAGAGCCGGGCTTCATTCATGGGCTTGTTCCAATGGCTGACCTGCACACGCTTGACGGGTATCGCAGCGGGGTGGAGAAGCCGGATCCAGCGAGCTACAAATATGACCGTGATTAGCGCCGCAACGCCCGCCAGCGCCATGGCTCCTATCTTCAGCTTACGGAGTAAGTGCCTTCTGGCTCGTCGCTGGGAGCGGGCTGCACGGCGGCTGGGAACCGCGCGTGTCGGCGCGTGGCGAGCGGCACGCGCGCCGGCAACATCCGTTTCGAGCTTGAGCCGCTTCAGGTCGCCGCGTGCCTCCATAGCGCTCGGGTAGCGCAGCTCGCGGTCCCTCTCCATGAGCTTACCGATGATTGCGGAGAGCTTCTGCGGCAAGCGCCGGTCCACGTCGCCAACCGGAGCCGGGGTGCTCTGCAAAATGGCCTTCCTAATCAGCTCAGGGCTTTTTCCGCTGTAGACCTGCCGGCCCGTGGCCATTTCGTAAAGGACCGTTCCGAAAGAGAAAAGGTCCGAGCGAGCGTCCAACTCCTCTCCCCGTACTTGCTCCGGCGACAGATAGGCGAACGCGCTCATCTCCGCAGCGGGACTGGTCAGGGAGTCAGCGTCGGCAGAGGGTGGAGATTGGATGTCCAAAGCCACGCCCGCACTCAAGGTTTCGATCCTTCCATTTCCCCCTGGGGGGAGGGTTGCAGCTCCGCTCACAGTTCCGTTTTCAGGCCGCCGCGCGCCGAGTCCCGTGATTCTGGCCAGGCCGAAATCCATGATCTTTGCCTGTCCATCTTTGGTAATGAATATATTCGAGGGTTTGATATCTCTGTGGAGAATGCCTTTGAAGTGCGCGGCGTCGAGCGCATCGGCAATCTGCATGCCCAATTCCAGCACCATGTCCACTGGGAGCCGGGCCGGACCTGGGGGCTTGGAAGGCGCCGTATTAGGTTCCGCACTCGCCTCCGCAAGGGCGGTTTTCGCGTCGCGCTCGGTGCGCTTGCTCGTCTGCCACGCCAGCAGTTGGCGCAGCGTTTCGCCTTCCAAAAGCTCCCTCACGATGACGGGCTTTTCCTCGTATTCATCAAAGCCAAAAACGGCACAGATGTGGGGATGATTGAGCGCCGAGGCGGCCAGGGCGTCACGTTTGCAGTTTTCGAGCGCCAACGGATCCCTGACCACGTCCTCCGGCAGGATTCTCAAAGCCACCTTTCGGCCAAGCTTTGTGTCCTCGGCAGCATAGACGTCTCCCATCCTGCCGCCGCCGAGCTTTTCCAACATCTGGTAATGCGAAATGGTTTTGCCGGTCATCGTTATGGAAGAAGATTCCAACAGTCTATGGTAGGTGACGAGCAATCCATTGTCAATTTTGGCATGGCGTTTATATGATAAACGGAATGACCAGGATCCCTCAGCCGTGACTTTAACTCAGTTATGCATCGCCCGTATCCGGTGGATCATGGTCCGCACATCGCGAAGTTGTGGGTCGTCAGGAGGGGAACCGTTAATGAAGGCCTGAAGATCGGTCAGCGCTTTCCCGTATTGCCGAATGAGAAAGTAAATCATGCCGCGATCGTGAATCTCCTGCCGCGACGCGGGGTCAACTGCCAGTGACATTTCAATCATCATGAGGACTTTGGCGAAATCTTTGCGGCGGAAGTAGGTACCTTTCAGATTATTCAACATGCGGGTCAGGATTTGCTTTGTGGACGCGACGACGATGAATGACGGACGGAACTCTGCTTCCTGTCCGAATTGCGCTTTCAATTTCTCCTCGCAGTCCTGAAGGCTCAAGATGGCGCCGCGTTGGTAGGGGTCCAGAAGGACTTCTCCCGATGGGGCGAGGTACTTGGCGAGGAAATGGCCGGGAAATCCCACTCCGACCACCGGCAAACCGCATCGCCGCGCCACTTCCTGGTACACGAGCGACAGGGTGATGGGAATCCCCATTTTGCGATCCAACACCTCATTCAGATAACTGTTGCGCGGGTCGTCCTCCTCGCTGCCCGCGAATTTTTCCTCCTCGAAGAGGAGCTGATTCAGGCTGGCAATATTGGCGTGCGGCGACTGGGCGGGATCGCAATGCGCCCGCTCCGCCAGAGCGTCCAACCGCGCCATTTGTGCGGTAAGATCGAGGTCAGGATACTCGGTGCGCGCCAATAGCAAGGCCGCCCTATCCAAACGGATCTCCTCCGCCGGGAGGGCCACGTAACGAGCGAATTCACCTACAGACTCAGAGCGTTCCATAGATTCAACGGCAAGTGACAGATGACGAGTGACAAGCAGCTATCAACTTTAAGCTAACATCGTAGGTGTGCTCCTCAATCATGCTTTAGTTGCTTTGGGGCCTGCTCGTCACTCTCTACTCGCCACGCGTCACTGCCTCAACAGATTCCGCATCAGGAAGAAGAGATTGGCGGGCCGCTCCGCGAGCCGGCGCATGAAGTAAGCATACCACTCCCGCCCGTAGGGAACGTACAGGCGCACCCGCCACCCTTGCTGGACGAGCGCCCGCTGGAGATGCCGCCGGATGCCATAGAGCAATTGGAATTCGAAATTCTCGGGCCGAATGCCGCGCACGCGGGCGAAGCTCTCAGTGGCCACGATCAGGCGCTCGTCGTGGGTCGCGATCGCATGGTAGATCCCGCTCGCAAGGAGCTTTTCCGTAAGTTTTTTGTACTGCTCATCCACTTCGCTCTTTTTGGGGAAAGCGACATCAGCAGGTTCCTTGTATGCGCCTTTTACCAGCCGGATGCGCACCCCGCGCTGCAAGAGTTCTGCCACGTCGGACTCCGTGCGGCGAAGATATGCCTGAATGGCGATTCCCACCACATCGCGCGGCGCGCCCACGGAGCAAAACAGCCGCAAGGTGGCGTCGGTGAACGCCGAGCCTTCCATATCGACCCGCACAAAGTTGTGGTGGCGCGCCGCGGCCTCGGCCAGCCGCGTTAAATTCCGGCGGGCGAGACCCTTATCAATCGCCAAGCCCAATTGCGTGAGCTTCACGGAGACGTGCGAGTTCAGTTTCTCCGCCGCGAGTCGATCGAGAAGTTGAAGATAAGTCTCGCACGCGGCCTCGGCGGCGGCGGCCTCGTGAACGCTTTCACCCAGGCAGTCGAGCGTCACCATGAAACCTTCAGCATTCAGCCGCCGGATCACGCCCAATGCGTCGCCAAGCTCCTCGCCGGCAATGAATCGCGAGGCCAAGCGGCGTCCGAGAGAACTGGCCATCAGAAGTTTTTTGGGGCTTTCGCGCTCGGAAAGGTAGAGGAGGAGGGAACGAAGCATAAGTTAGGTGCCAGGTTTCAGGTCTCAGGTTTCCGGACTTGCGGGGGTCCCCTGAAGCTTGAGTGTCGTCGCGCCGTGGGATGCCGCGGTCAATCCAAAATCCAAAATCGAAAATCCAAAACTAGATCAATGCTCTGCTTCCAGGAATTTCTCCGCGTCCATCGCGGCCATGCATCCCGACCCCGCCGCGGTGATGGCTTGCCGGTAGACGCGGTCTTTGACGTCGCCGGCGGCGAACACCCCGGGGATCTTGGTCTTCGATCCTTCTCGGGTGATGAGATACCCCAGGTCGTCAACGTCCAATTGCCCGCGGAACAAGCTGGTATTGGGCTCATGCCCGATCCCGATAAAGACCCCGTCCACCGGTTTAAGGGTCACATCATCCGTCTTCAGATGACGAAGCATAATTCCCGAAACCTCGCGTTGGTCCGCGTCCAAAATATCCTCAACCTTGGAGTCCCAGATGAACTTGATCTTCGGGTTCCGGTAAAGCCTGTCTTGCATGATTTTGGACGCGCGCAACTGGTCGCGGCGATGGATGATGCTGACCTCTTTGGCGTGGCGCGTCAGGAAGAGCGCATCTTCCGCTGCTGTATCGCCGCCGCCCACCACCGCCACTTCCTTACCCCGGAAGAATGAACCATCACAAGTGGCGCAGGTGGAAACTCCATGGCCAAGCAGCTTGCGCTCAGATTCCAGGCCCAGCATTTTCGCCGAAGCTCCCGAGGCGATAATGAGCGTGCTCGTTTCCACGCGCTCGTGGCCCAACTCCAGCACGAAGGGCCGCTTCGAAAGGTCAACCTTCGTGACGTTGCCTTCCAGAAAATCCGTCCCGAACTCGGTGGCCTGCTTCTGCATCAGGTCGATCAGTTCCGGTCCCTGGACGCCCTTGGGAAACCCGGGATAGTTCTCCACCAGCGTGGTCAAGGTCAACTGGCCGCCGGCGTGCACCCCGCGGATGACCAGGGGCCGCAAATTGGCGCGCGCGGCATAAATTGCGGCGGTTAACCCCGCGCATCCTGAACCGATAATGACGACATTACGCATGTGAGCTTACGTCTCCAAACGAAATTTGGATGCATATCTTACCCGATACGTTTTGTTCCGTACAGTTAGTTCTCCGGAAGTAGCGCGGGCGTCCCGCCCGCTGGTGCGTGGGCATCCTGCCCGTGCATTGTTGGCGGGAGCGGGACGCTCCCGCGCCAGCGGGCAAGATGCCCGCGCTACGTCCCCCTGCTCGGCCTTTTCCTTCGCGCGTTTTTCCAGCCTCGGCATCGAATTGCTTTCTCCCTCCATTTGATGCTACAAATACCGTTTCGCCTCCAACTGGTAAACCTAGCTACGACAACGAAGAGGGATGACTCCCCGATGGAAGCTATCGCCGTCGAACATGTAACGAAGCGTTATGACACGGTCGTGGCGGTATCCGACCTCAGCCTGCATATTGAAAAAGGGGCAGTTTTTGGATTGCTGGGCCCTAATGGCGCTGGCAAGACAACCACTCTACGCATGATCATGAACATCCTCGCCCCCGATGAGGGCACCGTCCAGGTTTTTGGGCAGCCTGCCAGCTCCCGTACTCAGGATCTGACCGGTTATCTTCCCGAAGAGCGGGGCCTCTACAACCGCATGAAGGTGCGCGAGGTCCTGGTATTTCTCGCCGCGCTGAAAGGGTTGAGCGAAGCGGAAGCTTCCGTGCGCGTGCACGAATGGCTCGAGCGCCTGGGTTTGGCCGCCTGGTCGGAAAAAAAGATTAACGATCTTTCCAAAGGTATGCAGCAAAAGGCGCAGTTCATCGCCGCGGTCGTTCACCGGCCTCCGCTTTTAATTCTCGACGAACCTTTTACCGGCCTCGATCCGGTGAATGCCACGCAGATCAAAGACATCATGCTGGACCTTCGGGAAAAAGGCGCCACCATCATCCTTTCCACTCATCGCATGGAGCAGGTGGAGATGATGTGCGATGCGATCTGCCTCATCAACCACGGGCGCAGCGTGCTGGCGGGGGATTTGCGCGCCATCAAGAAGTCCTACGGAAAGAACACCGTCCGCATCGAGTACACGGGCGACGATCATTTTCTCGACTTGCCGGATTTGATCGAGAAACTCAACCACTTCGGCGCGATGGTGGAGGCGAAGCTCCGTCCGAACGCGGACCCCCAGGAGATTCTCAAGGCTGCCGTGGAGCGGGGCGTGCGTCTCTCCCGCTTTGAACTGGTCGAGCCGCCGCTGCACGACATCTTCATCGAGAAGGTTTCGGAGGCGCATGCGTAAGATCTGGCTGATCGTCAAACGCGAATACCTGACGCGCGTCCGCACCAAGGGATTCGTACTCAGCACGGTGGGGCTGCCGCTGTTCAGCGTGGGGATTTTTGCGCTTTCCGTGGGCCTGGCAACCCACAAGGCCGATCATCCGCTCAAGATTTCTATCCTGGATAATCTCGGCGGCCTGGCGTCACAGATCGCCTCATCGCTTAACGAGAAATTGCCGGATGGGCGGCCGCGCTACGAAGTGGTCGGCAGTTGGGATCGGCCTGCCTCCGAGCAAGTGGCTTACCAGGATTTAACCCGGCAGGTCCGCGACGGCCAACTGGACGCTTTTCTGGAAGTGCCGAAGGACATTCTGAGCGGCAAGAAAGCCACCTTGCACTCCCTCAACGGGAGTGACTATCTCGCCGATCGTTCCATCGCTCACGCCGTCAATAACGCCGTGATCGTACGCCGGCTGAGTGATCGCGGCGTTCACATTGATGATGTGAGCGAGCTGATGAACGGGGTGGATCTTACCCTGGTGAAGGTCACCAGGTCCGGCGAGTCCGAGGAGAACGGACAGAGCGAGTTAGTCCAACTCTCTATTGTGATGATTCTTTACATCACCCTCCTGGTTTATGGCGTCATGACGATGCGCTCGGTGCTGGAGGAGAAAACCTCCCGGATTGTGGAGATCCTTGCTTCCTCGGTCAAGCCATCCTATCTCTTAACCGGGAAAATCCTGGGTGTGGCCGGTGTGGCGCTGACGCAATACCTCATCTGGGCGTGTACGGCGGGGCTCATTTCCGCTTATGGCGCCGCCATCAGTTCAGCAGTTTTACCCGGGGCGACGCCGCCGAAGATCCACCTGCCCATCGCGTACTTGGTCTACCCGCTCGTTTTCTTTTTGGCGGGATATTTTCTCTATGCGTCAATCTATGCGGCTTTGGGTTCCATGGCGTCCAGCGATGAGGACTTGCAGCAGGTGCAGATGCCCGTTACCCTTATCCTCGTCGCTTGCTTTATTGTCTTTCCCGTCATTCAGCGCTCGCCCAATTCACCGCTGGCGGTGGCTCTGACCCTGTTTCCCCTTTCCAGCCCTATCCTGATGGTCATGCGGATCACCGTGCAAACTCCACCCTTCTGGCAAATCGCCCTCTCGCTGGCTCTTTGTATTTTGGCCACGTTGGGCATGATTCAGTTGTCGGCAAGAATTTATCGTGTGGGCATCCTGATGTACGGGAAACGGCCCTCGCTGGTGGAATTGCTGCGCTGGCTGCGGTACACATGAATTGCAGATTTTCGATTGCCGATTGGCGATTGAATCCACTGAACCCGCGGACGTCTACGAAATAACTTCTCTCTCCAACACGCAGGTCTATTCCGAGTCGAGAAGGGTGACCGTGCAGCTTCGAAACGGCACATCCTGCTCCTGCCCGCAGTCAGGATTTTCGCAAGTCAGCTCAAACTTGTTCGGCCAGCCGTCATCTTCATTGACGCTGTGCCGAAATGAGTGGCTCTGCCCGCAACTTCCGCACTCCCAATGCACTTCGTAAACCTGCATGGTGTCTCCCATCGTCGTCCCGAGTCGTAGCGCATCGTAGCGCGGGCGTCCCCGCCCGCTGGGGCGTGGGCATCCTGTCCGCGCCAATCGCGAGAGCGGGACGCTCTAGCCACAGCGGGCAAGATGCCCGCGCTACGTTAGCATTTCACGCCGCGTGGTATTGCCACAAGGCGCGGTAGTAGTGCATGAACCGGATGGGCTCGCAACTCTCCGGAACCTCCGCATAGGTGTATCGGTCGAACCCGATGCTCCGCAATAAGGTGAAGAGCTCGCGCCAGGGGTACGGTTTCTCCCATTGTGGAAAGCCCGGCTGGTTTGTTGCGGGCATTGCCAGGCCGCTGCCCCAGGGCGAGAGCGTCCGGGACAGCTCGTTGATGTGGCAGCTTCGGATCCAGGGTTTCAGCAGGTCGAAGGACGGTTTCACCGAGCCGTCTACCACGTCGGTGTCGTTGGAATTCCAGCACGCCCCCACGGCGGGGTGATTCGCCACGCTAAGAATGTGGTGGGTGTTGGACGGAAGCTGGGTGCCGGGGCCGTGGACTTCCAACCAGATTTCCACGCCGTGGTCGCGGGCAATGTCTCCGCACCGGGCGAGCGCGTGCCCGATTTGGTCGAGAGTCTTGCCCTCGGGGACATCTTTGGGGAATCCATTCGGGCGCACCTTCACGCCCACGCAGCCGAGGTCCTGCGCCAGCTCGCACCAGCGCCGAGTCTCCTCGATGTTTTTCTCCACGGTTGCAGGGTCAGGGGACTCATATTCGCAGGTGGTGCCCAGGCTCATCAAGCGCACCCTGGACGCGGCAAAGCGCTGCTTCACATCCGCGCGTTGCGCCTTGCTGAGGGAAATCTCCACCCCGTGCTTGTGCGTGGTGCGCAACTCGACGCCCTCAAAGCCGGTCTCCTCGCAGTTCTTGATGATGGTCTCGATGTCCCAGTCGTGCGCCAGATTGTAAGTCACCAGCCCCAGTTTGAAAGGTGGCGATGAAGGCGCAGAATTTGGCCGGGCGGCCATCTCCCCCTTGGCCGATAGAACGGAGTCCTCCGCACTCGCCAAAGTGCCGAGGCTAGCAGCAGAGAGAACTCCGGTTTTCAGAAAAGCCCTTCGTCCAGATTTGAACATTTCGGCTCCTTGCGGGCGCGGCCCACGTCAACCCGCCAATGCGCGCATAAAAGCATTCAGGCCGGGCACATTTTACCCTGTTCGAATCTTTTGAAGGGGGGAGAAATGCATTTGCGGAAATCGGGTGGCTGGATTGGGCGGGTTCAGTGTTGGGGAGAAACGGCAGAGGGGCGAGGCACTTGCGCCCTTGATGCCGCCCTACTTCTTGCCCGGACAAAGTGGGGCATCACTAGCGCCGACAGAATCATCAGAACGGCCAAGCCCACCAGAACATCAAAAATGGACAGACGCCATTTCCACTTGGACAGGTTCATTAGAACTTACCCTTCTCACGCCTCCCGTCGAAGCAATTTAATCTCCAGTCTTGTGGTGGCGCAGCCCTTGAGGACTCCCAGAATTTCTTAAGAATCAGTCTGTTGAAGGGCTTCAAAGTGGTGTGGGCGGGCGGAAGTGGATTCCGGGAGCAAAGTGACGGAATTCGGCGATCTCTGGGTGACATTCTACGGCTGTGAATGCCGATTCGGGTCGCCCATCTCCCAGAAGATGTCCTGGCAGAGAGAGATAAATCCGTGATCCGCCCGACCAAGCCTGCCACACGCATTTCACGGACAGGCGATTTCTCATATAATGGGTTTTCATTCGAAGGGCGCACTCATGATCTTGGTCATTGATAATTACGATTCCTTTACTTACAACCTCGTCCAATATCTGGGAGAGCTCGGCGCGGATCCGCAGGTCGTGCGGAACGACCAGACCACCGTCGAGGCGATCGAGGTGCAGGCTCCGGACCGAATCGTAATCTCGCCAGGCCCGAAGACGCCTTCCGAAGCCGGAATTTGCCTCGACGTCATTACTGCCTTCGCGGGAAAGATACCGATTTTGGGGGTATGTCTCGGTCATCAGGCGATAGGGCAGGCGTTCGGTGGAGACGTTATTCGCGCGCCGCAGTTGATGCACGGCAAGACCAGCGCCATCGAGCACGACGGCAGGACGATTTTCGCGGGATTACCCAACCCTTTTCCTGCCACGCGCTACCACTCGCTGATCGTCAAGCGTGAGACTCTGCCTGATTGCCTGGAAGTGTCCGCCTGCACTTATGACGGCCTCATCATGGGTCTCCGCCACAAGAAAATGAAAGTGGAAGGCGTGCAGTTTCATCCCGAATCGGTCCTGACCAACGCGGGCAAACAACTCCTCGCCAACTTCCTGCAACTTTGAAGCGCGGTCGTTGCGGGCATTCAAACGGGAATCCCAACTGGAGGGTCAGTGGGTTCACAACCTGTCTATGATGTGATCGTGGTCGGCTCAGGAGCGGCCGGGGGCATCGCCGCATTCGTCCTGGCTACCAAGGGCCTGAGCGTGCTTTGCCTGGAAGCTGGCCGCATGATCGACCCGGGAGAGGATTTTCATCCCCATAAGATGCCGTTTGATTGGCCCTATCGCGGTCACGGCAAGCCGGGGCAATATGGCAAACTGCCGCAAGGCATGGGATGGAAAATCACCGAGTGGACGGATCATCTCTACACCATCCCGCAGGAAGATCCTTACGCGGTCGCGCCGGGTTCAAAGTTTACGTGGACGCGCATCCGCGCCGTCGGCGGACGGACGAACGTGTGGGGACGATCCTGCGACCGCTTCGGGCCACTCGACTTCAAACCCAAAAGCCTTCAGGACGGGTGGGGCGACGATTGGCCCGTGACCTACGACGAAGTCGCTCCCTACTACGACCATGTCGAGAAGCTCATCGGCGTGTCGGGGCTTTCCGAGGGAGTTTATAACACCCCCTGCGGCCAGAACCTGCTTCCCGGATTCCACGCGCGCTGCGGCGAGTGGCTGATTAAGCATGGGGCAGAAAAGCTCGGCATCAAGGTTTTGCCCCTGCAATTGGCCGTGCTGAGCCAGAATTACGACGGCCGCCCCGAGTGCCACTACTGCGGCGCCTGCAATAATGGGTGCGATACAGCTTCACGCTTTAGTTCACTCGACGTACTGGTGCCCAAACTCAAGAAGCTCAAGAACTTCACGCTTCGAACCAACTCCGTGGTCCGCACGGTGCTGCTCGATAAGGACACGGGAAAAGCTCGCGGCGTGACCTACATTGACACGCACAATGGGCAGGAATACGAGGCCTCCGCGAAAGCCGTGGTGCTGGGCGCCTCGATGGTCGAGTCCATCCGCATCCTCTTCAATTCGAAGGATCGGAATTCTCCGCAAGGGCTCGCCAACTCCAGCGGCGTGCTAGGCAAGTACCTAATGGAACATGTGGCGTTCAATGATATTCCCGGTTTCTTTCCGCAACTCGCTGGCCGGCCCACCACCAATGACGATGGCCCCGGGGAAGCGAGCCTCTATATCCCGCGCTACTACTACAGCAAAGATCAGAAGAAATTCCAGCGGGGCTTCCGCCTGCAATTTTGGACGGGCTGCGGCGAGGGGCCTGGTCACGGCGCCTCGCTCCCAGGGTTCGGAAGCGCGTACAAGAAACGCATCAAGGAACTGTACCCGGCGAATGTGTCGATCGGCGGTTATGGAGAGGGATTGGCCTTTGCGTCAAACTACGTTGAAATCGATCCCGGTGGGCTCAAGGACCGCTACGGCATTCCCCAAGTGCGTTTCCACACCACCGCTGAATACGACCACGCTTTTGCGATCCGCGATTACATGTACGACGAGATGGAGAGAATTCTGAAGGCGTCCGGAGCCGAAATTCTGCCGTATCAAAAAGTGAATCCGTCTCCGCTGGGGGCGGTCACCCATGAAGCTGGTGGCGCGCGCATGGGCGACGACCCGAAAACCTCCGTGCTTGACGCTTGGAATCGTTGCCACGACGCGAAGAATTTACTTGTGGTTGATGCTGCGTCGTTCGTGTCGCACCCGGAAAAACACACGACTCTGACCATCATGGCGATGGCCTACCGCGCCGCCGATCACTTGGCGGAGGAACTTCGGACGGGGAGTGTTTAAGCGACTGTCTTCAGGGGCTGGAACGCCGAGGCCAAGAATCGCGATGCTGGAGTTACTATGACGGACGAAATCATCGGGCGAAGAAAGGCCCTTAAATACTTGAGTGTGCTGGCGGCCAGTGCCGCCGGGCAGGAATTCCTGGCGGCCTGGCTTCCCGCTGCGGAGGGTGGCCTTCCCGCGCACGCGCCTCACACCACGGCGGGGCAGACGCCGGAGCTCGGCTCTACCTCACCCTTCTCGCCGAAGTTTTTTTCGCCGCGGCAATTTGCCACGGTTGAGACTCTAACCGAGCTGATCATCCCCACCGACGATCAGCCGGGATCCAAGGAGGCGCAAGTGGCGCGCTTCATCGATTTTGTCGTTTTCTCCGCCGCCGAACATCAGCCGCACTTGCAGGAGGAATGGACCGAAGGACTTGCCCTGTTGGACAAGTTAAGCCGCGAGAAGCATGGCCACGATTTCCGTGATCTGGAGGGATCCGAGCAGGAATCGCTACTGACCGAAATGAGCCTGCCCGAGAACGACCCGAAGGCAAGTCATCCGGGCTTCGCGTTTTATCGGCTCGTTAAGGAAATGACCGTGGAGGGATTTTACACGTCGAAGATTGGGTTGAAAGACGTGTTGGGATTTCAGGGTCGCACATACCTTTCGGAATTCCAGGGCTGCACGCATCCCGAACATCAAGCGTGATGCGGCCCGCGTTTTCAGGCCGGCGGAGAAAGTCCTTGGTGATACCGCTCAGTGAATTCCACCAGCGCTCGCAGTTTCGCGCGCGCGGCGCCGGAATCGATCGCCTCTTCCGCTCGCTTTGTCCCTTCCATAAAGTCTTGTGCCTTTCCTGCCAAGGTGAGAGCCGCCGCGGCGTTCGCCAGCACCACATCGCGATACGGGCTGAATTCACCTTCTAAGACACTCAGGAGCAGACGCGCATTGGTCGCCGCGTCTCCACCGCGCAATTGTTCAAGCGAGGCCCGCGGCAAACCGAAGTCGTCGGGTTGGACATCGCGCGTCTTGACTCCGTTCGCGGTGATTGCGGAAAGCCGTGTCGAGCCGGTGATGGTAATTTCATCGATGCCGTCCGATCCCGCCACCACATAGGCGCTTTGGGTTCCGACCGCGCGGAGCGTCTCCGCCATCATTTCCGTCCGTGCGGCATCAAAAACCCCGACTAACTGGATCGTGGCGGCCAGAGGGTTGGTTAGCGGGCCAAGAAGATTGAAAACCGATTTAGTCTTGAGCGCCCGCCGCGCATTCATCACGTGCTTCATGGCAAGGTGCAGGCGAGGGGCCAAGAGGAAGACCATCCCGACTTCCTCGAGACATTGGGGGATTCGCTCCAGGGGCAAGTCCATCGCCACGCCCAGGGCCTCGAGCACGTCGGCGCTGCCGCAACGGCTTGAAATTGACCGATTGCCGTGTTTCGCCACCCGCACCCCTGCCGCCGCCGCAATCAGTGCGGCCGCGGTCGAAACGTTAAACGTGCCGTGGCCGTCGCCGCCGGTGCCGCAAGTGTCAAGCAAAGGCTCACGGTGTGAAATGTTTTCGATTCGCACCCCTGCGGCACGCAAGGTTTCCGCCGCGTGGGCGCGCATGACTTCCGCAAATCCCACGACCTCGTCAGCGTGTTCACCCTTGTCGCGAAGCGCGGCGAGAAACGCCACGATCTCCTCATCCGCGACAGAGCCGGACAAGAGGAGTTGCATGATCTGGCGCGCTTCCGCGCGCGTCAGGTGCGTTTGGGCATTGACTGTTTCGATGGACTTCCGGATCGTCATGATATTCTGAGAGTTCTATCGTGCATTACCGGATACTCGCCGCCCCAAGCCTAATTTGGCCGGTATCTAAATTTCCTCGGTATCGCTTTACTATCCCCACGTGTGGCATATTAGATCCAGTCTTGCGAGGTGTTTCATGATCGAACAGCACAGGGTGAATAAAATAAGAACTTGGGGTTATGCAATCGGAATAATTGTCTTCGTGGCCGTCGTAGTTTGGAAATTTGTGGCCCGTTGAAAAAAGCATTCATACCAGCCATCGCCGCGCCGCGTGCCTGGCCCGTCCGCGTGCGGCCACCGACGGTATTCAGTCACACCCAGTGCCGTGTTCCCTTCGTTGCAAATATCGCCGAGATTCCCTATACTTCTTGGTTTCGGGGTGAGCGACCTGAGCTTTCTAGTGTAAGCTGCTTCGTCAGCTTTGCCAAAACTTGATTTCAAATCCAGTCGTTACTCGCCAGTCCCATTCAGCGTTTTGCAACTGACAACGGACGGCGAACAGCCTTTAAAATGAAAATCCACGAATACCAAGCAAAACAGATTCTCGCCAAGTTTGGAGTCACGGTGCCGCGAGGCGAGATCATTGCCAAGCCCGAGGACGCTCGCGGCGTGGCGAAAACATTGGGCGGTGGCACGGTGGTGGTGAAGGCGCAGATTCACGCCGGCGGCCGCGGCAAAGGCGGCGGCGTAAAACTGGCTCACAATCCCGAGGAAGCGGAAACCCTGGCGGGCAAAATCCTGGGCATGACCCTTGTTACCCACCAGACCGGGCCCGAGGGTAAGGTGGTCAAGCGCGCTCTGATTGAGGAGGGCTTGCAGATCGCGCGCGAACTCTACCTTGGGATTGTCATCGATCGAGCCTCGGGCAGGCCTGTATTCATGGCCTCCAGTGAAGGCGGCGTGGAGATTGAAGTGGTGGCCGCCGAGCATCCGGAAAAAATCCTGAAGGAATTTATCGATACGAGTGTCGGGTTCCAACCCTTCCAGGCGCGGAAGCTGGCTTTTGGCCTGGGGCTCGAGGGCAAGGTGGTGAACGAAGCGACACGCTTGTTCTTGAACCTGTACCGCGCCTTCGAGGCCACGGATGCTTCGCTGGTCGAGATCAATCCCTTCGTCATTACGCGGGACGGCCGAGCCATCGCGCTCGACGCGAAGATGAACTTCGACGATAACGCCCTCGCCCGGCACCCGGACATCCGCGAATTGCGCGACCTCGACGAGGAAGACCCGCTGGAAGTGAAGGCCTCAAACTATGGCCTGAATTACATCCGCCTGGACGGCAACGTGGGCTGCATGGTGAACGGCGCGGGCCTGGCGATGGCCACGATGGACATCATCCAGTACGCCGGCAGCCGCCCGGCCAACTTTCTTGATGTGGGCGGAGGCGCCAACGAGGAGCAGGTGCGCCACGGATTTGAGATCATCCTGAGCGACGCCAACGTGCGCGCCGTTTTGATCAATATTTTCGGCGGAATCATGCGCTGCGATATCGTCGCCAACGGCGTGGTAGCCGCGGCAAAAACGCTCGGCATTAAAGTTCCCATCGTCGTGCGGCTGAAAGGCACTAACGTAGACCTCGGCCAGAAAATCCTGAAGGAGTCTGGTCTGAACTTCGAGGTTGCCAACGATATGAAAGAGGCGGCGGAAAAAGTCGTGGCCGCGGCAAACCGATCCTAAAACAAATCACCGAATCAGGAATTCTCCATGTCGATCTTAGTCGATGAAAACACCCGCTTGGTCGTGCAAGGCATTACCGGCCGGGAAGGGATGTTCCACACGCAGCAGGCTGTCGCTTATGGCACCAAAGTGGTCGCGGGCGTGACCCCCGGAAAAGGCGGGACCACCGTCGATGGCATTCCGGTATTCAACACCGTACAAGAGGCCGGAGACAGGACCGGCGCGAACGCGTCCGTGATTTTTGTTCCGCCCCCTTTCGCCGCCGATGCCATTATGGAGGCTGCGGACGCCGGGATTCCCCTCGTCGTTGCCATCACCGAGGGCATTCCCACGCTCGACATGGTGCGCGCGGCACGCTTCCTGGCCGGTAAGCCGACGCGCCTGATTGGTCCTAATTGTCCCGGCATCATTTCCCCGGGTAAATGCAAAATTGGCATCATGCCTGGGCAAATTCACCTTCAGGGGCACGTGGGTGTGGTTTCGCGAAGCGGCACCTTGACCTATGAGGCGGTGGGTCAGCTCACGGCGCTGGGCATTGGCCAATCCACCTGCATCGGGATCGGCGGCGACCCCATCATCGGCACGACCTTCGTGGACTCATTGCGGCTGTTTAACGAAGACCCCGACACCCACGGCATCGTGATGATCGGAGAGATCGGCGGGATGGCGGAAGAAGAGGCCGCGGCCTTCATCCAGGCTCACGTGAAGAAACCCGTGGTGGGATTTATCGCGGGCCGCACCGCGCCCCCCGGCCGCCGTATGGGCCACGCGGGAGCGATCATTTCCGGCGGTAAAGGCACCGCCGCCGACAAAATCGCGGCGCTTCAGGCAGCCGGAATCGCCGTTGCGGAAAGTCCCGCACTCATCGGCGAAGCCATGGCAAAAGCCATTGGTGAATTGTGATTGGTGATTTGTGATTGGGGCACCGCCCGCGAGCCTTCCGAGAGTTTCAAATCGCCAATCACCATTTGCCAATCACAAATAAAGGAGATCTATGTCAATCGAACGGACTCTTACGATCATAAAACCCGACGCCGTCGCTGCGGGACACATCGGGGACATCATCAAGATCTTCGAGGCCAGCCAATTTAAGATCGTGGCGGCTCGCCTCGTGAACCTCGGCAAGAAGGAAGCTGAGGGCTTCTATGCTGTTCATCGCACCAAAGGCTTCTTTGAAAGCCTGACGAGTTTCATGAGTTCTGGCAGCGCGTTGGTGATCGTACTGGAAGGTGAGAACGCCATCCTTCGCCTGCGCGAAGTGATGGGCGCGACCAATCCCGCCAATGCCGCGCCGGGTACGATTCGCAAGCTCTATGCTTCAAGTATCGAGCACAACGCTGTCCACGGGTCCGATGCCCCGGAAACGGCTGCCTACGAAATGGGCTATTTCTTTCCCGGAATTGACCTGGTTTAGGGTGAGTTCGGGATTCCCCGCGCGTTGGCGCACATGCCTGGCCAGTGGATCACACTAAAAAATAACTTGACAACAGGATAAACATGGAGTATAGCCACCGCTATGTGTGGCCTGTTGTCCTACTCCGGCCCTGCCTTTCTCAGTAATTCGCAAAGTGGCGACGAACCTGTGGAAAAGTATGAAAAATGAAGGTTGCTCCTGAGATGTTATTGAAAACAAAGGACCGATGAACGACAAAATGTCACCCACCCTGAGATGTTGCTGAAAACAAAGCGATTATTCCAAATGCTGAGATGTTGCTGAAAATGAAGTAGATACTTCGAAATTAACCCACTGAATCCACCCCCACTCTCCCTATCATTCGCCTTCACAGCTAAATTATAGAAATCACAGCAAGTTACTTGGGTTTTTCGGATGCCTATTCACGCCCACCCTGAGATATTCCTGAAAAGAAATGGGTTAGCCTGATCCCCGGCTGTGGTTTGCGGCCCCCTTCAAGAAGCCCGCGCGCGATCTTGACAACCGCCCCGCTGGCCAGCGAGGATGGAGGAGGGTTTCGATGAGCGGCGCAGCTTCATTCCAATTGGGACGATTCCTGGTTCTTGCGGGCGTCATCCTGGTGGTGCTTGGACTCGTCTTCATGGCCGGATCGAGATTCTCTTTCTTGGGCCTCGGCCGCCTTCCCGGCGACACTTCCTTCCGGGGCAAGAGCTTTCAGTTCTATTTCCCGATTGTGACTTGTTTGGTGCTGAGCATCGCCGCAACGATGATCATGTGGGTGATTTCGCTTTTGACGCGGAAATAGGACGCGCGTGGTCCGTCCGCGATTTTCATTCGTATCGCGAAGCAAACGACGAAGGACCACGGACGAGTGACGGTCTTCCCTTGACTCAACCCTCTCTCAATTTCGGGCCGGTTCGAAAGATCTACAGCGTGACGGAGCTGAGCCTGGAGATCCGGAATCTTTTTGAAAGGCAGTTCCCGGACGTCTGGGTGACCGGGGAAGTATCCAATCTCCGCGCCGCCGGCTCCGGCCACCTTTATTTCACCCTCAAAGATCAAACCGCGCAGCTTCGCGCCGTTTGTTTTCGCAACCAGGCGCGCTACCTGAAATTCAAGCCGCAGGATGGGCTGGCGGTGATTGCCCGCGGCCGCCTGAGCGTGTATGAAGCGAGAGGTGAATATCAGCTCTATGTCGAGTTCCTCGAACCGGCAGGTCTCGGCGCTCTCCAACTCGCTTTCGAGCAACTGAAACAGAAGCTCGCCGCTGAGGGCCTGTTCGACCCGGCGCGCAAAAAGCCACTTCCGATGCTTCCCCGCAATATCGGAGTCGTGACCTCACCCACGGGCGCAGTGATCCGCGACATTCTCAGGGTTCTCCATCGTCGTTTTCGCAACATCAACGTGCTCGTTTATCCCGTGAAGGTTCAGGGCGAGGGTGCGGCGCAGGAAATTGCTCAAGGCGTCGAATACTTCAATCGCCAAGCGCCCGTCGACGTGATGATCGTGGCCCGGGGAGGTGGGTCGCTCGAGGATCTGTGGGCATTCAACGAGGAGGTGTTGGCGCGGGCTATCGCCGCGTCGAAGATTCCTGTCATCTCCGCCGTGGGCCACGAAACGGATTTCACTATTGCGGATTTTGTCGCAGACTTGCGCGCTCCTACACCCTCGGCCGCGGCGGAAGTGGTAGTGCGCCGCAAACAGGATTTGACGAGCGAGTTGCAAGACCGCGCGCGGCACATGGGGCAATTGGTTCGCCTGAAGATTTCGGAAGCCCGGCACGCGTTGATGGAGCTTCGCACGCACCAGGTTTTCCAAACGCTCTCGATGCGCCTCGCGGAACGCGCCCAGCGCGTGGACGAATGCGTGGGCGCGCTCGAGAGGTCGATTCGCACTCGCCTCCACACCGCCCGGCAGGAATGGCTGCGCGCCTCGGCAGGAGTGGTGCGATACGATTTCACGCGCCACGTTCGACTCAAGCGCGCCGGCCTGGAAGAGCGCGAGCAGAGGTTTCAGAATGACTTCCGGCGCTTTCTTACGGAGCGGCGCAATCGCCTGACGCAACTGGAAGCGGTGCTGAAGGAGCGCAGCCCGCGCACAATCTTGGAACGCGGCTACTCGATAACCCGGGACGCACAGGGACGGGTCGTGCACGATGCGGCGCAGGTGGCGATGGGAGATGAGATTTCCGTTCACCTTGCGAGGGGAGAACTCGTAGCGGACGTCAAGGATCGAAAGATTGAAGGGGCGTGAAATAGGAGAGCACTCATTGGCGATTTGCGATTGGTGATTTGCGATTGCCCAGCGCGACCATGTGGCCGCGTTCTTGGATTGAAGGCCCTGCGTGAAGCTTCGATGCTGTCATCTTCAATCGCCAATCACCATTCGCCAATCACCAATAGCTCTGGGGTTGGTTCATCGCCTACTTCTTCTGCAGGACTGCCAACTGCATGAGGACACGGCGTGCGTCGGCAAAGCGTGTTAGCTTTCCATCGGCATCGAGGAAAACCATGATCAGCGACCGGCCCTGCGCCTTCACCTTCATGACCACACAACGCCCCGCTTCGTTGGTAAATCCGGTCTTTTGCACCTCGATGTCCCAGTCGGGCCGGCCCACGAGGCGGTTTGTGTTGTTATACATCAGGATGTATCGGCCGATCTGTACGGCATAGTGCGGGTCCGTCGTGAACTCCCGAATCAGCGGGTATTGATCCGCAGCGCGGACGAGTTTCGCCAAGTCGATGGCGTTCGAGACGTTTTCGTTCGTTAAGCCGTTGGGATTGACAAAGTGCGTTTGGTTCATCCCCAGTTCCGCTGCCTTTGCGTTCATGACCCCAATAAAGGCGGGCCGCCCGCCGGGGTAATACCGGCTGAGGGCAGCAGCGGCGCGGTTCTCAGAAGACATCAACGCGAGATGCAACATATCTTTGCGCGTCAAGGTATAGCCGACCTGCAGCCGGGAAGTCGTTCCCATTAACAGATCCCGATCGTCATTGGTGATCTTGAGCTTCTCCTCCAGAGGAAGCTTGGCATCGAGCACCACCATGGCGGTCATCAATTTGGTGATAGAGGCGATGGGCACCACACGGTCCGCATTCTTCACCAGTAGTCTCTCGGATGTATTGGCATCAACCACCAGCCCAATTCTCGATCTCACATTCAGGCGGGATTGTGAAGCCTGTATCGGGGAAGACTTCCTCGGCGCCGCAGCCGAAGGAGTCGTGGTGGGGGAAGCTGACGTCGAAGCGGGCGTAAGGGCTACTTCGCCGATTTGCGCGGCGAAAACTATTCCCGCGGTGCTCATTCGTCCGGAGGAGAACGGAAGGACGAGAATCACGAAAGCAAGCCCGGCGGCAACGATGCCTTTCGTCATGCAGATCTCTCTATGTGCACGTCGTTGAGGGATAGTCATTCTACTGTCTAAGCCTCTCGTTGGCTTGGGAGCTTGAGAGTTTACCATTGATCCAACGGTGTCAGACCTTAGTGCCCGCTGCCTATAATTTGTACCCGATTTTTCTCAGAAAGTCTTTACGGATTTGAATGTCGGCGTCGGTCTCGATGCCGCGAGTCTTCGCGCCGTCAATCACGCCCAGGATTCCGCGGCCCTGTTCGGATTCCGCAACAATCACCTCCACGGAATTCGCGGTTGCGCAGAACACCTGACAGACCTCCGGGACGCTCTTCACGGTATTCAAAATGTTGATGGGGAATCCGCCTTCCATAAAAATGATGAACGCGTGACCGCAGGAAAGAGCGAAGGCGTTCTTTTGCGCGAGTTCGGTGAGTTTGGGATCATTCCCCGCAAATCGCACTAGCGCCGGGCCGGACGATTCGCAGAAACCGATGCCGAATTTCATCTGGGGAGCCGTTTGCACAATAGCTTCGTAGAGGTCTTCGACCGTCTTGATAAAGTGCGACTGCCCGAGGATGAAGTTCATGTCGGCGGGCTTTTCAATGCTGACGGTTTTGAGTTCCATAGGTGGCTCCTCGGATGAGGTCGCGAAGATTCTATCGCGAGTATCTCCTGGAGGGTAGTACGACCTGGCCGCGCGGCGCGAGCCAGGGGTTCACTCGTCTGAAACCTTGAGAATAGCAAGAAACGCTTCCTGGGGAATATCGACGCGGCCCACGCGCTTCATGCGCTTTTTGCCTTCCTTCTGTTTTTCCAGCAGCTTGCGTTTGCGCGAGATGTCACCGCCGTAGCACTTGGCGATGACATTCTTCCGAATGGCCGCGACATTCTCGCGGGCGATGACGCGCGAGCCGATGGAGGCTTGGAGGGCGACCTCGAACATCTGGCGGGGAATCAACTTGCGCATGCGAGTGCAGAGAGAACGCCCGCGCGCGAATGCGGCGTCGCGATGGCAGATGAAGCTGAGCGCATCCACAGGTTCACCCCCGACCAGGAAGTCTACCTTGACTAGATCTGAAGCCCGGTAGCCCGCAAAGTGATAATCGAGCGACGCATACCCGCGGGAAACCGACTTGAGCCGGTCGTAGAAGTCCAACACGATTTCGTTCAGTGGCAACTCGTAAGTCAGCAGCACGCGCTTCCCGGAGACGTACTCAAACCCTTTCTGCACACCGCGCTTCTCCTCGAGTAGTGCCAGGATCCCACCCAGGAATTCATCCTGCGTGAAGATCTGAGCGCGAATGATGGGCTCCTCGACCTTATCAATATCGCCAGCGGGCGGAAACTTGGTGGGGGTGTGAACCTCTAAAACCTCTCCAACCTTGGTCGTGATGCGATAGCGCACGCTGGGAGCGGTAGTGATGAGGTCAATATTGAATTCGCGCTCCAGCCTCTCCTGGACGATTTCCAAGTGAAGCAGGCCGAGGAAGCCGCAGCGGAAACCGAAACCCAGCGCCTCGGAATTCTCCGGCTCGTGGACGAGCGACGCGTCATTGAGGCTTAGCTTGTCAATGGCGTCGCGCAAGTTCTCGTAGGCGCTGGAGTCCACCGGGTAGAGACCCGCGAAAACCATGGATTTGATTTCTTCGAACCCTGGCAAGGGACCCGGAGCCGGCCGCGCGTCATCGGTGATCGTATCGCCGATCCGCGATTCCGAAATGCGCTTGATGTTGGCGACAACAAAACCGACTTCGCCAGCGGTCAGTTGCTCGACGCGAAGGGGTTTGGGAGTCAGCACCCCTAAGTCCTCGACGTTGTACACTTGATTGTTCGACCATAGCTTGATGCGCATTCCCACGGAAAGCGTGCCTTGCACAACGCGTGCCAGAACCACGACGCCGCGATAGGGATCGAACCAGGAGTCGAAGATCAGCGCCTGGAGTGGCGCCTCGGGAGATCCCGCGGGCGGGGGGATGCGCGCGACAATTGCCTCCAGTACGTCCTCAACTCCGGAGCCGGCCTTCGCGCTGATCCGCAGCGCTTCTTTTGGATCGAGAGCCAGGGCGTGCTCGATCTGCTGCTCGGTGGATTCAATGTCGGCGCCCGGCAAATCGATTTTGTTGATCACGGGAACAATTGTGAGGTGATTGTTCATCGCCAACTGGGCGTTGGCAAGTGTTTGGGCTTCCACGCCCTGCGAAGCGTCAATCACCAGCACGGCGCCCTCGCAAGCGGAAAGGCTGCGCGAGACTTCGTAGGAAAAATCCACATGGCCGGGCGTGTCAATAATGTTGAGCTGGTATTCGTTGCCGTCGCGGGCTACGTAGCGCAGGCGCACGGCATGCGCCTTGATGGTGATTCCGCGCTCGCGCTCCAAATCCATGGAGTCGAGCACCTGCTCCGACATCTCGCGTTTGGATAGCGCGCCTGTGATTTCAAGAAGACGGTCGGCCAGCGTAGACTTGCCGTGATCGATGTGGGCGACAATCGAAAAGTTGCGAATAAAGCGAGCTTCGGTCATGAAACCATCGATCCGCCGGTTCCGCGCAAAATGCGAACCAAGGGGAATTTCAACGCGTGGTGCGAATGGTGGGAGCAGGCCCTTGCCAACCGCGTGACTATTTTCTAACCCTTTGAAAATCTAGCATTCCGAAATGTTCGAAGTCAATGATTTTGCGCCACGGTTGGCAACGCTAAGTCACTGAAAAGCACGTTCGGAACGCTCAAGTGGTACTGATTTGGTACTCGTTTTTCTGCTGTTCTTCTGTCCCCAAAATCGCCCAAGGGTCCAGAGCCGGGACCGCCCGCGAGATGGGAGACCGCACTCTCCGAGTCGGTGGAGTCTCGACATTCGACGGCAAGCGGGGTGGCCTTCAGCCATTCAAAAACGCCCTTGGCGAGGTTGCCTCAAAAAGTGGGTTGCCTGTCGAGGTGGATCTGCCAACATCGGGGAGCCGAAGTAGCTAAGCCGCCCAGTCTGGAGGCCCTTACCCAGCCCTTAGACGGCACTGCGGCGGTTCAAGGACTGGCTGAGGGAGATTTAGGTAGCTGCGGCCCAGCCAACAGGCTGGGTGATTTGAGGGGGATTTGGACGACGGAAAGGTGGCACTGCCATGACCTGGCAACAGGCGTGTCTGGCCGGAGGCCTTCCAAATCAGATCCGTTTAGAACTTCAAGGAGGCGCATACCCCATGAACTTAGAAAAGATTCTTGACCGTTCAATTTCTTTCCATCGGTGTTTTGTTGAGATCACAGGAAGCATAACGGCGGCCTTGATGTTGAGCCAGGCTCTGTACTGGACGCCACGATCTTCGACAAAGGATGGATGGTTCTATAAATCAGAAAAGGAATGGAATGAAGAAACCGGGTTGACTAGATCTGAACAAGAGGGGGCAAGGAAGAAGCTGAGGCAATGCGGTTTTTGGCAGGAGGAAAAGAGGGGAATTCCCTGCCAATTATTCTACAGAGTTGACTTGGATAAATTGGCACAAGCCCTCGGAGTCTCAGTCTCAACGTGTACAGACAAGTTTGCAGGAAATCTGCAGACTGGCAGGCAGGAAACATGCAAGCAAGCCGCCGACAAACCTGCAGGCTATAAGGAATCAGAACGTACGCAAAGAGTACAACAAAAAAACACCGGATCGTCCTTCGTTCTCCCTGATTGGATTCCATTGGAAGCTTGGGGAGCGTTCAAGGACGTACGGAAGAAGTTAAGAAAACCTCTCACAGACTACGCCTCCAAACTTACGGTCCAGGAATTACTTAGAGCTTATCCGTAAATAAATGTTGAACTGGCGGAGGGATTAGGGCAAGA
>CAZCVY010000052.1:0-38326 GCA_964501985.1 uncultured Acidobacteriota bacterium
CTTCCGGCGTTGCGGCGCCGTGCGATTGCTGCGCATTGCGCTGGTGCGCCGCCAGGTTCTTCTCAGTCATGGTTTGCTCAATGAGGGCCATAGAAAGTCCTTTCTAGGGGTTAGGGGTTGGGGTTTAGGGATTAGGGACACGGCATACGGGGCACGGGGTACGGGACACGGGATACGGGATTCGGGACACGGGGTAGGGGTTTTGAGATTCGGGATACGGAATACGGGGTTCGGGGTACGGGATATGGGAATGGAAAATCCGGGAGCCGGGATACGGGGAACGGAATGGACAATACGGGACGCGGGTGGCGCGGTTTGGGGAACCTCTTGTGGGCACAAAGCAGGGTGTGAAATGGATATGCCAGGGCGCGGAGGGCGAGCGAAGATTACTGCGCTCATGGCACCATTCTAGCTCAGGCGGGTATCAGTTGTCAAGTGATAACGGTAACCAAATTCCTACCGGTAGGAAGAAAAATTCTGACAAACCGCAGAATTGTGGCCAAAAGCGATATTATGTCCGCCCGCGCGCATATGGTCCCAAACCGCTCCGCACGTTTTCCCCGCCACGTAGCGCAGGACCCTCCCTCCGGTCCTGCGGCACTTCTGGCCGGCGAGGGTCTCGGCGCAGCCCACGGGAAAATTCCTATGGGCGTGAGGCGAAAGTCCGTCCCGCGCCGGAAGAGCCGCAAGGCTGGAGAGCGAGCCTTGCGCTACGTTTTGCTCGGTGGCCTGCGCCACCGGATCGGCCGCCCACGCTCGCCCGCTTCGGCTATCGGCGGAATCGAGATTAAGGATGAGGCAGAACGGGACCGAGCGGCTGGGTGTACGCGCCAGCGCGCCCCGTCATGGCCGGGACGGCCATGGCACGAGCCACGTAGCGCAGGCGTGTGGCCACGGTCAGTGCGGTTCTGACCGTGGGTTCTTCCTTGAGCGTTTCGGGGATGAAAGAAAAGCCCACGGTCAGAAAACCGCTGACCGTGGCTACAATCTCTCAGCCCCCGTGTCCCTTTACCCGTATCCCGTATCCCGCTCTTTGCTACGACCTGAGCAGCGACCGATACCGCACTTCCGGCCGCGCGGGGAATTCGTGGGCGAAGTTTTTGATCTTCTCGAAGATCCCGTCGACATCCAGGCCGTACTTGGCGTGCAGCAGGTTGGGCGCGCCGTGGGGAATGATGCGGTCGGGAACGGCGATGCGCAGGATGCTGGCGGGGATTTTCTTGTCCTGCAAGAGCGTGGCGACTGCCGAGCCGAACCCTCCGGCCTCGGTGCCTTCCTCCGCCGTGACCAGAAATTGCTTTTCCGCCGCCAGGCAGCAGATGAGTTCCTCGTCCAGGGGTTTTACGAACCGGGCATTGATGACCGTGGCGTGGATGCCCAGAGCCTCCAGCCTTGTCGCGGCTTCCAGGCAGGGGTAGACCATGGAGCCGAGCGCCAGGATGCCGATGTCGGAGCCCTCGCGCAGAATTTCTCCTTTGCCGATCTCGAGGGTCTTGAACTCTTTGTCGATGTCCACACCCATCCCGTTGCCCCGTGGGAAACGCAGCGCGGCGGGCGCATTGAGGTTAATCGAAGTGTAGAGCATGTGGCGAAGTTCGTTTTCGTCCTTGGGGGCCATCGCCACAATGCCCGGCAAGGCGGGAAGATAGACCAGGTCGTAGAGCCCGTGGTGCGTGGGGCCGTCGGCGCCCACCAGGCCGCCGCGGTCGAGAACAAAGGTCACCGGCGCGCGCATCAAGCAAGTGTCGTGCATCACCTGGTCGAAGGCGCGCTGCAAAAAGGTGGAATAAATCGCTACCACCGGGCGCATGCCTTCGCACGCCAGTCCCGTGGCGAAGGTGACGGCGTGCTGCTCGGCAATTCCCACGTCGTAAAAGCGCTCGGGAAAGCGTTTGGAGAATTCGTCCAGGCCCGTGCCCTCGCCCATGGCGGCGGTAATGGCCACCACGCGCGAATCCTTTTCCGCGATCTGGCAAATGGCCTTGCCGAACACCGAGGTGTAGCTCGGCGCCGCTACCGGCCCCTTGTGAAACGCGCCGGTGGAAAAGTCAAAGGGAGTCACGCCGTGGTATTTCACCGGAAGCTGCTCGGCGTGACCGTAGCCCTTGCCTTTTTGGGTAACGATGTGAATCATGACGGGCCCCGGCCGCTTTTTGGCCTTGGAAAGCACATCCATCAATTCTTCCAGATTGTGACCGTTGATGGGCCCGACGTATTCAAAGCCCAATTCCTCAAACACCAACCCGGGGATCAACATGCTCTTGGCGGTTTCCACCAGATCCTTCGAAAGTTTCCAGAGGCGCGGGCCCAGGCGCGGGACGGCGCGAACCATCTTTTCCACTTCTTCCCGCAAGCGGTTGTAGGCCTGGCCGTGAACGATGCGGTTCAGGTAGCCCGCAAACGCGCCGACATTGGGGGAGATCGACATCTTGTTGTCGTTCAGGATCACGATCACTTTTTTCTTCAGCGTCCCGAGGTTGTTGATGCCTTCAAGTGTTAAGCCCGTCGTCAGACCGGCGTCGCCCACGATAGCTACCACATTGAAATCCTCACCCTTCAGATCGCGCGCCACCGCCATGCCCAACGCCCCGGAAATCGCGGTTCCGGCGTGAGCGACGTTGAAGGTATCGTAAGGGCTCTCATCACGAACCGGAAAGCCGGAGATTCCCCCGTACTGGCGAATGGTCGGGAAGCGGTCGCGGCGGCCCGTCAGGATCTTGTGGCCATAAGCCTGGTGGCCGACGTCCCAAACGATTTTGTCGCGCGGCGTGTCGAACAGATAATGAAGCGCGATCGTCAGCTCGACTGCACCCAGGCTGGAAGCCAGATGGCCGCCGATCTTCGCGATTACCGAAAGCATGTAATCGCGCAATTCATCGGCGACGATGGGGAGGTCCTTGCGCGGCACCTTCTTCAAGTCGGCCGGGGATTCAATGTGGTTCAAATACTTGTATTCCATTAGCACCTCTCTCAAAGTGAGCAGGCTGAGGGGAAATTCAAAATTCAAGATTCAATATTCAAGACTCAAGCTTCAAGATTCAAGACTCAAAACTGCGAGATTCAAAATTCAACACTCGAACTTCAAGATTCAAAATTCAAGATTCAAAATTCAACACTTAAGATTCACAATCCAAAGGGAAGAAGCCAAAACCTAATGTGGTCGCACTTTTGACTTTTGCGTTTTGACTTTTGACTTCGCCTTGCCGATTGTCCTCGGCATTCTGCCGATCGGCTTCTGCTTTCTGACTACGGCCGTTGCGTCCTGGCGGCGGCTGGCTGCCCGCCGGATACTGTTTCGTGCCTGTTGATTACTGCCGACGGCTGTCTGCCCATTGGCTTGCGACTACCGCGGAGCACTCCTATTCTAAATGGTCCGTTAAGCTACGAGTCACTGGCTATTCAATCCGGTCCCACCGGTGGCTGGGCTGCCTGCTGCTTACTGCTTTCTGCCAACTATGTAATGCGCAATGCCTTGCAGAATCCCGGCTCGCTCGCCGTAAGGTTCCAGGACCTCACAGGCTTCTTCCACCAGGCATGCCGCGATTCTCTGGGATGCTTCGATGCCGTGCAGCGCGGGGTAGGTGGCCTTGTGTTGTTCTTCGTCTTTGCCGAGGGATTTGCCCAATTCAGCCTGGGATCCCAGGACATCGAGCAGATCGTCGGCGATTTGAAATGCCAGGCCGATCCTTTCCCCGTACGTCGTAACGCGGGCGAGATCGTCTTGATTGGCTTGAGTTAATATCACGCCGGAGCGGGCCGCGGCGCGCATGAAAGCGCCCGTCTTGGCGGAGTGGATATATTCCAGGCGCGCGACGTCGCCGGTCGCATCCGTCGTCTCCAGATCAACCACTTGGCCACCCACCATCCCGCCGATTGTCCCGATGGCATGGGCGAGTTCGTAAGTCACCTGCAAGGTCTTCTCCGGCGCCCCGGCGCCAGCGCCGGCGATCGTCTCAAAGGCCAGGGTCAGCAAAGCATCACCGGCTAGAATCGCGGTGGCCTCGCCGAAAACCACGTGTGAAGTCGGCTTGCCGCGCCGCAGGTTGTCATTGTCGAGGGCCGGCAAGTCGTCGTGAATCAGCGAGTACGTGTGAATCAGTTCGAGCGCGCTTCCCACCCGGAGCAGGATCCTGTCATCCCCCCGGAACAGACGCCCCGCTTCCAGACACAAGGAAGGGCGAAGGCGCTTTCCCCCCGCGAACACCGAATACCGCATCGGGTTGTGAATGCTCTGCGGATATTCCTCCGCCGGCGGAAGGATGCGATCGAGTTCCTCGTCGACCAACGCACGGCACTGGTCGAGATGTTCGCGAATTATTTCGGGCGATGGAACACTCATCGGAATTTGTAATTGGGCCGCTTGGAGCCAGGAGTCAGGAGCTCGAAGCCAGAAGCTAGAAGGAAAGGCGCGAAGGCGTGAGCTTCTATCTTCTCGCTACTCACTCCTCGCTTCTAACTTCTACGTACTCCCCGCCTCCGCCTCGTCCGTTGCGAAAGGTTCTGCCACTACCTTTCCCCCGGTCTTCTTCATCAAGATTTCGACCCTTCCCTCTGCCTCATCCAACTGCTTATGGCAGCATTCGGAAAGCTTCATCCCCTCCTCATAAAGCACCAAGGCTTTGTCGAGCGGGAGGTCGGTGTCCTCCAGCTCCTGCACGATGGCGTCGAGGCGCGCCAGGTTTTTCTCGAAGGGGTCCGGCTTGTCACTCTTCGCGGATTGGGGCATGACAGGTTCCTCGTTCGCGTTCATCGGCGCGTGTTTCCTAAGAGTGGAGGAGTTTGATGCACCGGCGGCTTTACGCCGCCTTATGGCGAGGCAAACTCGCCGCTACATCAGATTGCCTCCATTCTTAATACCACATTCGCTCAGGGACGGCTTTCCCCAAGCCAGGCCGCACAACCTTTTCAGGATATGGGCGGATACTTGAATTCTATCATGTTTGGTGGGCGGAAGCGGCCGCCGGGCGGGCTCCAAGCGCCTGCGCCACCTCCACGGCAAGGGCGTAACGGCCGAAGGGCGCAGCGATTTGCACGCCCTGAACCAAGGAACGGATTTGCTGCAATGTTTCCCGGGCGATCTTCAGTCCCTCCTGCCGTGCGCGCTCGCCGGAATCAGCCGCGCGCATGCGCTCCATCACCGCCGGAGGAACGGAGATTCCCGGCACTTCGTTATTCATAAACTCGGCATTGCGGAAGCTGGTGAGCGGCAGAATTCCGGCGATGATGGGAAGGTGTGGCGCAAAGCTTCGCGCCCGCTCAAGGAACTTCGCCAATTGCTCCACTTGGAAAACGGGTTGGGTCACCGCGAAATCAGCCCCAGCCTCCACCTTATACTGAAAGCGGCGAAGCTCCTCTTCCAGGTTTAGAGCGTAAGGGTTGATGCTGGCGCCCACGACATAAGCCGTTTGCGCGCCGAGGGGGTTGGCCCCCACGTCCAATCCCCGGT
Source organism: uncultured Acidobacteriota bacterium (assembly GCA_964501985.1). Classification (GTDB taxonomy): domain Bacteria; phylum Acidobacteriota; class Terriglobia; order UBA7540; family UBA7540; genus Bog-366. Next base: position 5,447 of record CAZCVY010000052.1, read on the forward strand.
TCAAATTGCTGAGAAGATTCACCAAGCCGATAGCATCCACCTCCGACGCGTCGCTTTCCATTACCGTCGAGTATTGGGGAGTGTCGCGCGTGAGGGCCAGAAGGTTTCGCACTCCCAGCGCGTGCGCCCCCAGCAGATCGGATTGGATCGTCAGCACGCTGCGGTCGCGCGAACTGTAGTGAAGTAAAACGTCGATGCCGGCGCGTTGCTGAAGCAGCGCCGCCAGGGTCAAGGCGCTCATGCGCGCAGTGGCGCCGGACCCATCGGGAATATTAACGGCATCAATGCCCTGCTCAAGCAGGTATTGCGCTCCTTCAACTTCCTTGGTGGCATCGCATCCTTTGGGGGGAATCACCTCCACCACGACGGGAAACTCACCGAATGCTAACTTCCTCGCAAGGCGCGACCGGCTGGCCACGGGGAGCGGTGGCAGGGTATGGCTGGGGCGCGCCATGACTTCCACATGAACTCGCGCCCGCTGCGGGCTCAACGAGCGCACGGCAGCTTTGATGGCTTTGATGTGGTCAGGAGTCGTGCCACAGCAGCCTCCCACCATGCGTGCCCCGGCTTGAATGAACCGCCGCGCGTAACCGGCCATGTATTCGGGCGAGCAAAGATAGAGGTTGCGGCCCTCCACGGTGCGCGGCATTCCAGCGTTGGGCATGGCGGAGAGCCTTTTCTCTGTCACCGCGGCAATGCGCTCGAGCGTTTCCTCGACGGCGGCAGGGCCCACGCTGCAATTGACGCCAATCAAGTCCGCACCCCACTCGTCGAGCGCCCGCGCAAAGTCTTCCGGCAGGGTTCCGGTGGGCGTGCTGCAGTCGTCCTGAACGGTCATCTGCACAACGACGGGAAACTTGCCCACCTCCCGTGCGGCCAGCAGCGCCTGGTGGGCCTCATTCAAATCCATCATCGTCTCGATCACAATCAGGTCAACTCCACCTTCGACCAGCACGGTAATTTGATCGCGAAAAGCGGCCCTTGCCTCTTCCAGCGAGACGAGGCCCAGGGGCTCCAGGCGAATCCCCAGCGGTCCGACGGCGCCCGCGACGTAAAGATCGTCACCTGCAACTTCCCTCGCCAGTTGCGCGCCCGCGAGGTTCAATTCGCGCACCCTCTCGCCGAAGCCGAATTTCTCAAGGCGGAATTTGTTGGCCCCGAAGGTGTTGGTCTCAATCACTTCCGCCCCAGCCTTCACATATGCGAGGTGGACCTCTTTGATAAGCTGCGGCATCACCGCATTGAGCTCGTCATAGCAGCGAGCGAGGGGAATGCCTTTCGCGTAAAGCAGCGTCCCCATGGCTCCGTCACACACGACGGGCCGCTTATCGATTCTCACCAGAAAAGGTTCTCGCATCCCTTAACTAGTTTAGCATATCTGTTGGCGAGCGCGGCGGGACACATAGGGTTTAGGCGTCTTTGCGTGGCCGCGATCAGGTGGCCGCGCTCAGCTCTCGAGTGCCTTCCGGCAATAGGCATAGCACTTTTTGACCTCGGCCACGGGGTCGAGGCCTGGCTTGCCGTATTCGTACTCAATGTTGGCGGGAATCTTCCACTGGTTATCACGCAGGAGCCGCAGGACTTCAACGATGGGAGTGTCGCCCTGGCCGAAGGGCATGTTGGGACCGTGGTTTCTCTTCCGGTCCTTCAGGTGCAGCGTGACGATCCGAGCGTGGTGCTCGCGAATGAAAGTCACGGGGTCCTCGTTCGCGGCCGTGAAGTGGCCGATATCGAGATTGATCCGGGCGTAGGGTGATGCGCCCTTCAGGACGTGCGCGAAGCTTTCCGCGCTTGCGACCTCATCCGGCTCGGAGGTTTTGTCGTGGTTATGGTAACCCACCATGACCTTATATTTTTGCGCGTACCGATCGATGCGTGGGACCATGCTGACTCGCGTGGTCGTCGTGATGCAATTCAAACCCATCGCCAGGGTCGCCTGAAAGCCCCTCTCGATCATTTCATCTGTTAATTGCGGGCTGATGTTGTATCCATAGGCGGAAAGACTGATCCCCGCCACGTCGAACTTCTTGCGGACGCCCTTGAAATAGCTGAGCGGCGTTTCGGATCGCCACTGGTTGAGGTCCGGACCATGGGTGTTCGCCATCTGGAAATGGCCTTCAGAAAGTTCGCACTCACCCAACCCCACTTCCCGGAAAGCAGCGATGCACTCATCAAGCGGACGATCGCGGAACGAGTAAGCTTGCGCGCCAATCTGCACCCCGCGAACCATTGAATCGATCTTGTTTTCGCTCAAGAGCTCCCGGGCGGGCACGAGTGCTCCCGCACATCCCGCCAACAGCAACTTCCCCGCGTCACGTCTGGAAACACGAACCATGAGTCCTCCTCAAGAACGGTTGATGTCGCACGCCATCACTAGCGCGTCCTCGACGGGATCGTGATAGTAATCATGACGTATGTAGAGCAACTTGGATCCCACTGCCCGATAAAGTTTAAGGGCCGGTTGGTTGGAAGCGCGAACTTCCAGGAAGAGTTTTCGGACTCCCAAATCTTGCATCGCACGAATCCCCGCCGCCATGAGAGCGCGGGCGATTCCCCTCTGTTGATGTGAGGGATCAACCGCGATGTTGCGCAATTCTCCTTCGTCCAGCACACGGTGAAACGCCACAAAGCCTGCAACGACCGGTGGATCCGAATCTCCCGTTTCCGCGACAAAGATCGTCCCGCTCGGGTCATGAGCGAGATGAAGGTAATCCTCCTCGCGCCATTGTGCCGCCTGGGGGCACTTCAACTGGATAGCATAAACGGCGGCAAGATCGTGCTCGGCAAAGGCTCGGAGCTTCATGATGCATTTGGGGGCTGGGTACCTGGGGGTGAAGAAGGGGTAAGGTGTAAAGGATAAAGTGTGAAGCCGTTTTATACTTTGTCCTTTAAACTTTACCCTTTCTTCAGTCCCCGTCGTCAGCCCTTCCAATTAACTTCCGCATCCGGACGGCGAATATAGTAGGCGTCCAAATTCGATTCCGGGCAGGGCTGGCTCGATTGTTCTTCTCGGCTGGCGATGTTGGCAATGGAATCCACCAAGGCGCTTTCAATCTGTTGCCAGTCGAGGCAAGCAGGCAGGCTGGCGCGAAGATCGGCGGCCGCTTGGTCATGGGAGCGCACCAGGCACGTGGCGCCGGCGCCGTCTGCGACTCTCTCCTCTATAAACGTTCGCAACGCTTCCGGCTTAAGGACCCACCCCCCGTCGGCGGGTTCATAATCAAGCTGCGTGACATTCAGGGGGGCAGATGGCTTCCGGCGAAAACATCCCAGGAAGAATTCTCCGCGGCGTGCGTCGAGAACCGGGAAGACCCAATCGGATGTGAGGCTCACTTTACCCAGCATGGCTGCCAGAACGGATACCCCGCGGACCCGGCGGTCGAAAGCCTTGGCCCACGCGCGCGCCGCCGCCAAGCCGACGCGAATCCCAGTGAACGAACCGGGTCCGTTGGCCGCAGCGTAGAGTTCAATCTCGCGGAGTTCAAGGTGCGCCAGCTTGAGCGCTTGCTCCACCATTTCAAAGAGAGTTACGGAGTACCGATTTGCTGGCCCAACGTTCGGCACCCACGCCAGGCACTCCGTGTCGCGGAAGATTCCGGCGCCGCCAAATTCACTGGTAGTGTCAAAAGCCAGGATCAGCATAATTACTCGAAGAGGTCATCCTTCCATAACTTTTGGCTGCCCAGTGACGTGTAAAAGGCCCACGCCGCGAGGGCCACGAAGCCGGCCACGATTAGCGCCGCATGGGCCGCGTACCACGTCGAAAAGTCGAACGAATAGGGAAGGTTGAGCAAAACGTTGGCGGTGAAGATGGCGGTTGCGAGCACGATCAGCCCGAAGCGTGTAACGGCGCTGGCGGCAAGCATGTAGATCATCAGCCAGAACGGCCAAATGATCTGGGGATGGTCGCTCCGCAGCGTGTTCGTGGCGGTAAAAATGCCAACGAAGCAAACCAGGGCCAGCCACTTATTGCGAAGAACCACCCGCAGCAGAAAAATCACGAAGAAGAATTGAAGAGTGCCGACGATGCTCTGGCCGATGTTCTGCAGCGAATAACCCAGGACTTGCCTGCTTCCCATTAACAGTTCCGTGTTGGGAAGCTGTGGTGTAGCGCCCTCCCGTTTGAGAAAGAGAAATCCTAATCCGATGATGACTGACCACAAAACGCCCATGAGGACGCCCCACAGAACATCCCGGCCCACCAGAGGGTCGCGCAGGTTGCCTGCCAGCATACGACTCCAGGAAATGAGGGCGTGCGGCCAATGACGGCGCACATACGGCTCGAGCGCAATATAGAGCATCCAGATTGCAGCGGAAAAAAACAGAGCGCCGCTGACGGCCAGGACGAAACGCCCAAAGGTGGCGAGGGTAGGGATAAAGTGATCCAACGACACCCATAACGCCATGTTGACCACGAAGATCGCGCTCGCCAGACGGAAAGCGCCACTCACATCGCTCTTGCCTTTTACGTAATTTCTGCGAGCCACCAGCGCGCCCGCTCCAAGAAGCAAGATGGCCATGATCACCTCGATAATCTGGCCGGCGTGCTGCCCTCGCGTCAAATTGTCGTACTGAGTTCTATCGGGCGTGGTCCATGGCCCTCCCATGTGGAAGAAGACGGGCTTGCCCTGCCAGGCGGCGGCTTCGATACGGAGGGGGAAGTCGGTGCCAGGCCAAGACCCCGTCCATGCGGCGCGCTCGTCAAAGGATGCGAGCGGCAAGCGCGTGGGTGCAGCCGATTGGAACTCGGCCGGATTGAGTCCGGCAGCGGCGAAGAGGACCCTCCAATCCATCGGCCGCGTCAGCGGTGGCTTGGTCTCAATCTCATCTGGCATGGCTTGCAAATAGTAAAGCCGGCCCTGCGCATCAAGAAGAATGTTGACCATGCCCGATTGGATCGCGGGTGGGTCGTCAAACGTAACAATGCCGGGCGTCATGAACATGTGGAGGCCATCCGCGTCCAGATACACGGGACTCTGCCGATAGGAGTACAGGAGCGCCGGCGGGCGATGGGCAAGGACCTTTGGCCAGTCCGGGCGCGGCTTGGTGTGCTCGTGCACATAGTCGGTAAAATTCGTGTCGTAGTAAAACAGTTCAGCCTCATCCAGGGCAGGAGCGGAGTAGCCGAGCTTCTCGATGGTCTCCCAGGCTTTCTGGTGAAGAACCTCTGGGGGCAAATTGCCAATCATCAATTGCAGGCCACTGACCTTCAGCCCGATGAAGACGACGGCAACCAATCCTAAGAGGATGGCCGCCAGGCTGGCGATCGCCAAGCGCGGCGCGAGGCCGGTGATTTCGCCGGCGGCGGCTACCATTTGCGGTGATGGCGTCTCGCCCGCAGCCAACGCTTCCGCAAGCGGATCGCCACCCGGGAGAGCCGCCGCCACGGCTAGCGCTCCAGAGGGCCGCTTCGCAGGGTCATCCTCGAGACATCGCAGAATGATCCTTTCGACCGCGGGATCAAGGTCCCTCACCCACGTCGATGGCGTGCTCACGGGCTGATGGGTGCGCTGCTTGATGAGCTCGGCGAGAGTGTCGGCAGCGAAGGCGCGTTTTCCGGTGAAGATTTCGTAGAGCACCAGGCCGAGGGAATAAATATCACTGCGCGCAGTGGCTTCCTGGCCGGCCAGTTGTTCGGGCGCCATGTAAGCGGGCGTGCCGTTCCGCGCCTCCATGCCCTCAACGCGATCGGCCAGGCTGGCCAAACCAAAATCGGTCACGACCACGCGCCCCCGGCCATCGAGCATGATGTTGGCGGGCTTCAGGTCGCGATGGAGCACGCCTTCGCGGTGGGCGGCCGCCAGCGCGGCACAAAGTTGCCGCGCAATCTCGATTCCCTTGTCCCCCACCAGCCGCCCAATCCGCCGCAGCAGTGAGGCCAGGTCTTCGCCGTCCACGTACTCCATGGAAAGAAAGGTCAAGCCGTCGACTTCGCCCACATCGTACACGCGACAAACGTTGGGATGCGTGACGCGGCGCGCTACCCGAATTTCGTTACGGAATCGCTCCAGCGCCTCTTCGTCCTTGTCCATGGCTTCGGGCAGAAATTTGAGTGCCACAGGTTGTTCCAACATCAGGTCGTCGGCGCGATAGACTTCGCCCATGCCCCCCTTACCGAGGACAGCAACAATCCGATAGCGTCCGGCCAGGAGATTGCCGGGCAGGAAACCACCCTGGCGGGAAACAACTGTTGATTTGCCGGCCCCGGATGACCCGCCGGAACTGCGGGGCCTCGAGGAGGGCCGCTTGGCCGCCGTGGGGGGAGGGGTGGCGACATCAGCAGTCAGGAGAGGGTCCGAGGCGACCTGCGCTCCGCACGACATGCAAAATCGCGCCCCATCCAGAACGCTTTCTCCACAGGAAGCACACCTTCCCATTGGGTTTCTCCTCTTTGCGCGCACCCCGCCATTTGAATCGGCTGGTGAAAATAATATCCCCTTACGCGCTTGCCGACAACCAAGTCACGGCCTAGGTCGCGGCCCGTCAGCGGGACCCAAAGTCCATCCAGACAGCGAAGCCCGCAACCGTGCCAGACCATTATGTTAAAATACGGTGTTTGCAGTGAAACCGCCTTGTAAACATACACACATCTGCCCCCCCAACGCCGAAAGCGGGTCTGGAGCTTGGTGCAGGGTCCTAAAGGCTAGCTCCTGCGAAATCGCGAATGGGGAAGAGGGAATGGTAAAGGCGGAACGCGAATCATTATTTGCAAGACACCTTTTCCAGTTCCCCGCCCTACGGCACCCGGAGCCAGGAACAGCACGACGCTTATGAGCGAAACAACGCGCGCCACATCACGTCCTCTCGAATTGACGGAACTCCTGACCTTGATTATCGAGGTCGGCGAGCGCATCAATTCCACCCTGGACCTTGATGAGCTGCTAGCCCGCATTGCGGAGATTGTTAAGCGCGCCATTGATTACGAAGTTTTTGCCATTCTTCTGCTCAACGAGAAGACGCAGGAGTTGCGCGTGCACTTCAGCCTCGGCCATCCCCGGGAAATGGTCCGAAACCTGAGAATCAAGGTGGGCGACGGCATTGTCGGCCGGGCCGCCAAGACCCGGCGTTCCGTTCTGGTGAATGATGTTAAGAACGACCCCGCGTATATCCCGTCACTACCAAACATACGCTCCGAGTTGGCGGTTCCTCTGATCTTCAAGGGCCGCTTGATCGGGATCATCGACCTGGAAGCGCCGCAGCCGGATTTCTTCAACGACTCGCACGTGAGTCTGCTGGAGCTCTTGGCCAGCCGCATGGCGTTTGCGATCGAGAATGCGCGGCTGTACCGGCGCACGCTGCGCCAGGCGCGCACGCTCCAGTTGCTGAACGAAATCAGCCGGGAGCTCAGCTCGGTGCTGGTGCTAAATGAATTGTTGCGCAAAATCGGCACACTCACCAAACGGCTGGTGGATTACCACCGCTTTGGCATTCTGCTGGCCGATGACCAGGCCCAAACCTTCAACACCGTCATTTCCGTGAAGCAGGATGAGCGCACGCCCGAAAAGTCTACGGTGAATTACGGCCAAGGCATCGTGGGAGCTGCGGCAACCCTGCGCCAGCCAGTCGTGGTGCCGGACGTCAGCAAGGACCCGCGCTACATCTTGGTGAATCCCGAAACTCGGTCGGAAATGACGGTGCCGCTGATTTATCGCGGCCGCGTGATTGGCGTGATTGACCTCGAAAGTCCGCACGTCAATTATTTCAACGACGAGCACGTGCGCATCTTCTCCACTCTGGCCCCGCAAATTGCCATCACTATTGAAAATGCCCGATTGTACGAGCGCGTGGCGCGAAGTGAGGCCCGGCTGGAGCGCGACCTGCGCCGCGCTCAGGAAATCCAGATGCACCTGATGCCGGGGATCGCTCCAAAGATTCCCGGCCTGGACGTGGCGTTGCACTTTCAGCCGTCGAGCGAGCTAGGGGGCGACCTTTATGAGTTTCTCTCCTACGGGAGAGACAGGCATGTGATCATTGTGGGCGACGTCAGCGGCAAGGGTGCGCCCGCGGCGCTCTACGGCGCCATGGCGAGCGGCACATTGCGCAGCCTCGCTCCCCTTAAGCTTCCCGCACCCGAAATGATGAAGCATCTGAATGTGCTGTTCCTGGAGCGCAAAATCGAAGGTCACTTCATCACCCTGACCTATGCCATTTGGGAACCTCGCGCCAAGAGCCTGACTCTGGCTAATGCCGGCATGCCGCTTCCGATCTTACTTCGCAAAGGCCAGAGCCGGGCGATTCGCGTCGAGGGTGTTCCTCTCGGCCTGCTGGAACACACGGAGTATCAGCCCGTGACGGTGAGCTTGGAATCGGGAGATTTGCTGGCTTTTTTCTCTGACGGCATAACCGAAGCCAATGACCCTCACCAGGAGGAGTTTGGCTCGCGTCGGCTGGAAAACATCCTGCGCCACGACAGCCAGAAGCCGCCGCAGGAAATCGTCAATCGGGTATTTGAGGAATTGCGCGCCTTCGAAGATGGGCGCCCGCAGCGCGACGACCAAACGTTGGTAATTTTGAAAGTGCGGTGAGAAAGAGGGTGTCAGGTTTCAGCTGCTAGGTGTCAGGAGCCAGAGGCCGGGTATTGGAAAGTGCGATCGGTGGGTTCTACGGCCTAAATGCAAAAGGTAAAGTATAAAAGTTAAGATATGGGACCGTTTTACCTTTTTATACTTTACCCTTTACAATTACCCTTTACGCCTGTAAGCGCACTGGACCCAGTCTTCCGGCCCCTGGCCCCTGATACCTGACACCTAAGAAGAGAAGATGCCCTCATCGAATCACGAGTCCTTCCATTATCGCGCTGGTGAGTTCTTCTGCGAGGATTTGCCCTTGGCCTCAATTGCCGAGCGTTTCGGTACTCCGGCGTATGTCTACAGTCAAAGCACCATTCTCCACAACTATGAGCGGGTGCGCGGAAACCTGGTGCGGCTTCCCGGCATGATTTGTTACTCCGTCAAGGCTAATTCCCATCTCCGCATCCTGAGTTTGCTGCGGCAGGCGGGGGCGGGGTTCGACGTGGTTTCAGGCGGCGAGTTGGCGCGAGCGTTGCGCGCCGGCGCCGCTCCTGACACCATTGTCTTTTCCGGGGTGGGGAAAACCCAGGATGAGATCGACGCAGGTTTGGCCGCAGGCATTCTGATGTTCAACGTGGAGTCGGCGGGAGAACTAGACGTGATCGAAGCCCGGGCCCGCTCCCTCAAAAAGGTTGGACGCATCTCCATCCGGGTGAACCCCGACGTGGAAGCAGACACGCACCCCTATATCTCCACCGGGCAGATGATCCACAAATTTGGCGTGCCCAAAGAGGAAGCTCCCGAGCTCTATCGGCAGGCCGCACGCTCGCCGCACCTGAAGGTGCAAGGCGTGGCGTGTCACATTGGCTCGCAGATTCTGGAAGTGGAGCCTTTCTTAGAGGCGCTGGATGAAATTCTAGCCGTCGCGCGACAATTGGCGGCGGAAGGCATTACTGTGGAATGGCTCGATCTAGGTGGTGGGTATGGGATCTCCTACGGCGGCGAGCAGCCCCTGGACATGGAGCGAATGGAGGCGGGACTCGTTAAACGTTTGGGCAAGGCTTCAATGCGCCTCGTTCTCGAGCCCGGCCGCGCCCTCGTGGGTGACGCGGGCACCCTAATCACCCGCGTGCTTTACGTGAAACGGAACCAGCAGAAGAATTTTGTAGTGGTGGACGCCGGCATGAATGATTTAATGCGGCCGGCCCTCTACGGGTCTTTCCACGAAATTGTTCCCGCGCGAGGAGGGACAACGGAGCGATTAAAGGCTGATATCGTCGGCCCTTTGTGCGAGAGCGGTGACTTCTTTGCACGAGACCGCGACATGCCCGACGTCCAGCCCGGTGACCTGCTCGCGGTACTGACCGCCGGCGCTTACGGATTCGTCCTTTCCTCCAATTACAACACGCGACCTCGCCCGGCCGAAGTTCTGGTGCATGGAGCAGAAGCGGAGTTGATTCGTGCCCGCGAAACGGTGGAAGACTTGATGGCGGGAGAGAGAAGTTAGGATCTAGGATTTAGGATTTAGGATTTGGGATTTAGCATTCAGCCTGTATGGGGTATCAAATGAGTTCACTGGTGGCGTTCGCGTGTACGTCGAAGCCGATATTGCCGCACTCAGGCTCGCTCCGTAGAGCCACGCTCAGCGTATTGTTCCTCGGCTGGCTCGTCTTTGGTGCTCTCTCCAACGTCTTTCCCCAAAACCACACCACGTGGAGTGACTACGGCGGCGGAACGGACTCCGCGCAATATTCGGCACTTCGGGAGATCAACCGCTCCAATGTCAGTAACCTTCAGATCGCCTGGGAATTTTCCACGGGTGACGATAACCGGTATTTCTTTAACCCCATCGAAGCGCACGGGCTCACGTACATCATGGCGGAGAACAACTCCATTATTGCCCTCGATGCCGAGACCGGGAAAGAGGTTTGGATTCACAGGCCCGATCCGCACACGGAAATCATCACCGACCGCGGTATCAACTACTGGGAAAGCAAAGATGGGCAGGACCGCCGGCTTCTCTATGCCAGCAACCATTGTTTGCGCGAAATCGATGCGCGGACGGGCAAGCAGATTTTGTCCTTCGGCACCAACGGCATCGTTGACCTGAAACAGGGACTCGGCCGCGATCCCAAGACTCTCTCGCTGGTCCAATCCACCACCCCGGGGAGAGTCTTCGAAGACCTGCTGATCCTGGGCTCAGCTACCAATGAGGGATATGGTTCGGCCCCGGGAGACATCCGTGCCTTCGACGTGCGCACTGGCCGCTTGGCATGGACCTTTCACACGGTCCCGCACCCGGGCGAGGCGGGATACGAAACCTGGCCCAAAGACGCCTGGAAAAGGGTGGGCGGGGCTAATTGTTGGGGCGAAATCTCAGCGGACGAGAAACGCGGAATCGTCTACATCCCGACCGCGAGCCCCAAGTACAACTTCTACGGTGCTGACAGGCTTGGCGCCGACCTTTTCGGCGATTGCCTGCTCGCGCTCGACGCCCGCACCGGCAAGCTCCTCTGGTATTTCCAAATGACCCATCACGACATCTGGGATTATGACAATGCTGCCGCTCCCAAGCTCCTCACCGTGTGGCACGACGGCCACAAGGTGGATGCCGTGGCACAGGTCGGTAAGACTGGATTCATCTGGGTGTTCGACCGCGTAACGGGCAAGCCGCTTTGGCCCATTGAGGAGCGGCCGGAACCTCGGTCCGACATGCCGGGAGAAGAGACATGGCCAACCCAGCCGTTCCCGCTCGAACCGCCACCCTTCGCGCGACAAGCGTTCACCGCAAGCGACCTAAGTCCCCTGATCAGCGATCCACAGGAATTGGCGCTGTTCCGCAAGGAGATCGATTCGTCGTGGAATGAAGGACTTTACACGCCGCCCAGCATGCGGGGCACCATGGAAATGCCGGGCAACAGCGGCGGCGCGAATTGGGGTTCCGCAGCCGTGAATCCCGCCGATGGCTCACTGTATGTCGCCTCGATGGACCTTCCGTGCATACTCAAATTGGAGCGCGAACAGACGGGCCGGGCTTCCAAGGGCGAATCGATCGAACAGCAGGGGCACTTCATTTTTGAGTCGAATTGCCGCTCCTGCCACGGTACTGACCTCAAGGGATTGCCTCCCGCCATCCCCTCGCTCGTCAACATCGGGGCAAGCCTGAGCCGCGAGCAAATCGAGAGCGTGGTGAGGCAGGGGCGCGGTCCGATGCCGGGATTTTCGAGGCTTCCCGAGGCGGACCTGAAATCACTCATCGCGTTTGTTCTTGATCCCTCTGCGGCCTCAGCCTTGCCATCGCCTCCGGCAGCAGACCCCACAACCTCCGATGCGCCTGGCTCCGGCCCGGTTCGATACCTCACCGGGTTTGGCTTCATGATGACCACCACGGGGGTTCCACCCATCGCATCACCGTGGTCGTCCCTCACCGCATACGATCTGAACAAGGGCACCATTAAATGGAAAATTCCGCTCGGCGAAATACCGGAACTGGCGGCAAAGGGAGTTCCTGCCACTGGCTTTCCATTTCTCAAAACAGGCCCGGTGGTGACCGCGGGCGGATTGGTCTTCACCGCTACGCGGGATCACAAAGTCCGGGCCTACGATGCGGATACGGGCAAGGTGCTTTGGGAGAAGCGCCTGGATACAGGGCTCCAGGGTATGCCGAGCGTGTACGAGGTTGGCGGAAGGGAATACCTTGTGGTCTGCGCTGCAGCCCCCGAAATGAGCGATGCGGCTGCCCAGCGACGCATCCACGGCGCCTACGTGGCCTTTGCGTTACCCAGCGCTTCGAAGTAAGCCGCGAATGCGCGAGAGCATGTTAACTGGTTCTGCCATTTCATCCTGTCAATCGTGCGCATCCATGTGAATAACTACCGCTCTCCCCACTTCAATTTCTTTTGGAGAATCTCAAAGTGCGATGTGGCGGGCGGCCGGACCAATTCCACGTATGAGTCCGCCTTGCGCACTCGTACCACGTCTTCACTGTGCGCGGCGATTCCGACTTGGCCGTCGACGGTCAGGTAGGCAGCCTCCCTCAAACTCTTCACCGTCACCTCTATCTTGACGGTATTGGGAAGCACCAGCGGCCGATGGGTGAGCGTGTGCGCACAGATGGGCGTAACCAGGAAAGCTTCGACGGATGGAGTAACGATGGGGCCACCGGCTGCCAGCGAATATGCCGTCGAGCCGGTGGGAGTGGACACGATCAAGCCGTCCGACTTGTAGCTTGAAACAAACTCGCCATTCACCCGTACCTCAAAGTCGAAAATCCGAGCGATCGCGCCCTTGTTTAACACTACGTCATTCAAGGCCAGAAACGGTGTAAGGATTTCGTCGGCGCGAATCAACTCGCCTTCAATCTGCACGCGATGATCGGTTTTGTGGGTGCCAGCCACCACCATTTCCAGGGTGGGATAAAGTTCGTCGCAGGTGATTTCTGTCAGGAATCCAAGCCCGCCCAAATTCACGGCCAAAATCGGAACCGGTTTGCGATTCAGGGCGCGCGCCGTGGCCAGCAGCGTTCCGTCTCCACCCAGCACGATGAGCAAATCCACCTGGGACGGCATCTCGTTGCGGGTCAGGCAGCGTTTCTTCGTCTCCATGATGGCCCCGGTTTCCTTGTCGATGAACGCCTCGATGCTGCGTTCATGGAGCCATTCGAGCAAACGCGGAACAATCTCGCGGATTTCCATCTTCTTCGGTTTGGAAACGATGCCAACGCGCTTGATGGAATTTGCCATGAGTGATGAGCATTCTAGCAGGATCTAGGATTTGGGATTTAGGATTTAGGACGCCGGAGCTGGGCTCCTGCGGAGCCCCTCCAGCCCTAGCTCCTAAATCCTAGCTCCTAAATCCTGTTTCCACACCGCACGCAGGAAGAATTCGCGGTTTCCCTCTGCGCCCAACAGCGGGCTTTCCATCGAGGCCAAATGGGTGAAACCGAGTTCCAGCAATTTGCGTGAAACTTTGGCGACGGACTCCTGATGCTGCGCCGGGTCACGCACGATGCCGCCTTTCCCCACCTGCCCTTTGCCCACTTCAAATTGGGGCTTCACCAGCACCACCAGGTCGGCAGGAGATGCGAGTAAGGGGACGAGCTCAGACAGGATCAGCGTGACAGAGATAAAGGAGACATCGACGGTCACAATTTCCGCCAGCGTCCCGATTCGATCAAAAGTCAGGTAGCGCGCGTTGGTCTTTTCCAGGACGACCACCCGCGAGTCGCGCCGCAATTTCCAGTCAAGCTGGTTTGTTCCCCCATCTACAGCGAAGACCTTGCCCGCGCCGTGCTGAAGCAGGCAATCGGTAAACCCTCCGGTGGAAGCGCCAATGTCGAGGCACACTTTCGTGTCGGGATCGATGCGAAAGTGTTCAAGCGCCCCCTCCAGCTTCAGCCCACCGCGGCTCACGTACTTGGGAGGTTCGCCCAGTAAGCGCAGAGCAGCCTCCGCGCCGACCAGTGTGCCGCACTTCTCCACTTTCTGCTCGTCCACCAAAATTTGCCCCGCTAGGATAAACCCCTGTGCCTTCTCGCGCGATTCCGCGAGTCCTCGCTCCACCAGGAGCCGGTCGAGCCGGATTTTGTTGGCGTGAGTGTTCGGCATGGCAGTTGAGGATCTAGGATTCAGGATTTAGGCTCAGGAGCCAGGCTCCTGCGCAGACCCATTAGCATTCGGCCGATTTCGGCCGCCTGCGAAAGAGCTTTCACGCATTCGCCCTGGTTGTAACCCAGGCGACACGCAATCTCTAGTTGCGTCTCAACTTCCGCCAGTGATCCGCTCGCGATAGCGCCGGGTATTCTAAACTCGATCTCAAACTCCAAATCCTAAATCCTAGATCCTAACCCGTGCTTTTCATTCCGAATGCAATACCGCCAACGGTGATTTGCAGCAGATGAAATAGTGCGGCATCTTCTGTCTTTCGGGGACCTGGCTCCTTACTCCTGGCTCCTGACTCCCGAGGTTGATTTCTGCGGCGCCAGCGTTCCAAAAAATGAGTCTGCAAGAAGTTCAGCGGATCAACGTACGGATTGCGCAGGCGGATGGACTCGGCCAGCACGTGTTGGCCGGCGAGCAGCATCGACGCGTGGGAGATTTCGAGGACGCCTCGCACGCTGCGGCGATACTCCTCCTCGATAAGCCGGAAGATTCTCTGGCCGAGTCCGGGCGGACGCACCAGGGCGGCGTAAAGACTGGCGATATAAAGGTCGGTCTTGGCGAGGGAATGTTCGGCGTTGTTGATCAGGTTGAAGAAGAAAGGCCAGCCCTCGTGCATGCTGCGCAGCATGTCCAAGCCGTGCGGAGCGTGGTCGCGCTGGAACCTTTCGAGCGCGTGGCCGAGGCCGAACCATGCAGGAAGCAGATGGCGGGACTGCGTCCAAGCGAACACCCAGGGGATGGCTCGCAGGTCGCGAAGGTCGCTAGCACCCCAGCGGCGGGAGGGCCGCGAGCCCAGGCGAATCTGCTCGATCAAATCGATGGGCGTCGCTTGGCGGAAGTAGTCCACAAACTCCGGCGTCTCATACACAAGTTTGCGGTAGAAATCGCGGCTGCTGGCGGCAAGTTCCGTGGCATAGCCTTCCCATTCCGGGATTCTTGCGGTTTCGACCCAAAGCGAGTGGAGCAGGTGCGCGTCAAGCACCGAGGTCACCAACTGCTCGAGGTTCCTTTCGGCGATGGCGGGGCTCGAGTATTTTAAGGAAACCACTTCCCCCTGTTCGGTGATTCGCAGCCTGCCGCCCGGCGCGGCGAAAGGTTGCGCTTGAATGCTGCGATGCGATTGCCCGCCGCCGCGGTCGATGGTCCCCCCCTTGCCGTGGAACAACGAAAAGCGCACGCTGTGTTTTTCACCTACCTGCGCCAGGCGTTTTTGGGCGTGGAAGAGTTCCCAATTCGCCGCGACGTAACCGCCGTCTTTCACCGAATCCGAATATCCCAGCATCACTTCCTGGAAGTCCCGGCGCCCTCGCAGAATGCGGCGATATAGAGGATCGGCGAACAGCTCCTCGAGGATTCGCGGCCCCTCGTCAAGATCGTCGATCGTTTCAAAGAGAGGAATGACATCAATGCGCGATTGCAATCGGCGCCCGTGCGGCTCGACGAGTCCCGTTTGCCGCGCCAGCAACAGCACATCCCACACATCGGCCGCGCACGATGTCATACTCAGGACGTAGCGATGCGCCGCCGCTTCGCCGTTGCGCACCTGAATGGTGCGAAGGGCGCGAAATTCCTCCAGCACGCGGAGCGTGTCCGCCGAGAAAGGAGGGCGAACGACGGGCTTGAAAAGCATCCGCTTGATCGATGTGATGCGCGCTTCGGCCGGTTCGGTGGGAAGGTGCGCCTTGCGCAAAACCTCCTCCGCCGCACCACGCGTGGCGCGCGAGTGAGTGCGGAAGTCCAGGCTGGCGCCATGAAAGCCAAAGACCTGCGAGGCCACCTGCAAGCGACCCGGTCCCAGCCGGGCAATCCGCGGGCTCGGATACGCGATCAGCATCTCCTCCAGCTTGCCGAGTTCGCGGGTGAATTCCTCCGGCGCCCCGTAAGCGCCCGGAGCGCGCTCCTCCGTGCGTTCGAGCCGCCACATCATAATGCGCAGTTTGCGCCGGTAAAGCTCGCTGGGCTGATCGACGGCGGCGAAAGCCCGCGTGGCGGGGAAACGCCGCATGTCCCGATCGATCTCCCGGCGCATGGCCGATTCGAGGCGGCGGTTGCGGCAGGGGAACGAAGCCCAACCCAACATCCGGCGGCACGCATTGTGGTAATAGCGCAGGATGCTCACGCGCACCTGCTCCGCGGCGTCCAGGCTGGTCTCCGGCGTCACAAAAGGATTGCCATCGCGGTCGGTTCCCACCCAGGAACCGAAGCTCAAAAAAGGGGCGGGCTTCGGCAGCCGCGGATAGCGGCGAACCATCTCCGCGCAAAACTTCTCCCAAAACGTTCCCGCCAGCTCGTAAATGGTGCGTTCGAGAAAGAAGCGGGCATTCTCACTTTCCATCGCCGGCGTCACCACGCCCTCGCGCACCTCGTCGGTAAGCCACAAAGCTTCAATCCACGAGTCGATGTCCCATTCGTTCGCTGAGGTCAAATCGCCACAGGTGGCATCGAGCGTTCTCCCCAAACGCAGGATATGGTTTAGAACGCTGCGGCGTTTGGCCTCGGTGGGGTGGGCGGTCAGCACCGGCTCAATGCTCATGGACTCCAGCAGCTTCTCGACCGCAGCGGGGGGCACTCTCTGGCGGCGCAACTCGCTGAACGTGTGGCGCAGTGACATGGCGGCGCCCGCACCTTGCCGATCACGCGTGCGGAGGCGGCGCACGCGCTCGCGTTCTTCGCAGAGATTGACAAGGTGAAAAAAGAGGCTGAAGGCGTGCGCGACGGCCTCGGCCTGCTCCACCGTGAGGCGATTGACAGCGTGCTCTTTAGCCTTCATCAGCTTGGAATTGGGATGCTGACGAATTTGCTTGGCCACTTTCCGCAATGCTTCGATAGCTGAGAACACTTCCGGTCCCGACTGCTCGCGCACAATCGCGCCGAGCCGCGTGGTCAGAAACCGCACTTCCTGTCGCAGAAGTTCGTTCATAGTGCAAAATCAGGAACCCGGAACGAGAATTCAGGCACCAAAAACCGGATTGGATAACTCGCGTTTTTCATCATAACTGAAACCGGGAGCCAGCAGTAAATATCGAAGCGAGGAATGCGTTCCCCAGCGGTGCGTTTGAGGAGTATTTCTGCGGGGTACGCGACCTCACCGTGGCCCGGAGCCTGAACCCTTCACTCCAAACTTTTGAGCAGTGGCTCGCGCACAACAAGAGCCGCATTCCCATCGAGTAATCGCCCCAGGCAAATCACGACCGCTCGCCTCTGCCTTGCAGCCGGCGCAAGGCCCAGGCGGCGTGTTCGCGCACGACAGGATCGGGATGGTCCGCCTTGACCTCGAGCCAGGGGATAGATCTGCGATCGCCGGAATTTCCCATTACCACACACAGATTGCGCAGCCAGCTACGGTATTTTGCGCGCTTGATGGGCGAATGCGCGAAGATGCGACGAAAATCTTCCTCCGTAATTGCAGCCAGATTTTCCAACGTGGGGTTGAAGAGCGAAAACGGCTCGTTCGTTGAAAGCTGTCCGCCGGACTCGTCTTCGGAAGAGTTTTGCGGCAGCTTCTCGCGAAATTTGGCTTCGACCAGCGTCGGTTGGAACTCGGGAACGTTCGTTGTCCCCGCACGTCCCAGCGCCGAGGCCTCGCCGGATTTCTCATCGCGCGAGTTATCCGCGGGCAACGGACTACGGACTGCGGACAAAGGACGATTGTTCCAAGGACAAACATCCTGGCAGATGTCGCAGCCGAAAACATTTCTCCCTATCGCCGCGCGAAACGTCTCAGGGATGGTCCCTCGAAGTTCGATGTTGAAGTAGGAGATGCATCGCGATGCGTCCATCACATAGGGCCCAACCAACGCTCCGGTCGGGCAGGCTTCCAGGCAGCGAGTGCAGGAGCCGCAGCGGTCCGGCGCGGGGAGATCCGATTCCAAATCGAGATTCGTAAGGATCACACCCAGAAAAAACCAGGACCCCTTCTGTTCGTTGATCAGGCACGTGTTCTTGCCCATCCACCCGATCCCCGTGAGCCGGGCAAAAGCTCGCTCCACGATGGGGCCTGTATCCACGAAGACGCGCGTCTCGACGTGCGGAGCCAGGTTTTCTAGAGCGGTGCGCAATTGTTCCAGCTTGCTGCGCATGACATCGTGATAATCCCTGCCCCAGGCGTACCGAGAGATCCAAGCCCGGGCACGCACATCTCCGGCCGCGGCACTTGGATTGGGCGGCGTCGCGGACCCGCCGGAATCTGAAACCTCTGTTGAATAAGGGAACAGCGTATTGTAAATGAGCCCTGCACAGATGATGGCTTTCACCGATGGCAGGACTCTGCTCGGGTCCTCGCGCTTGGGGTCAGCAAGGTAGCTCATCTCACCGCCGAATCCCTGCTTGACCCAGCCCGGCAAGAACTGCAGATCCTTAACAGCCGAGGGATGCGCAATCCCCACAAAGTCGAAGCCGACCTCCAAGGCGCGCTGTTTAATGGTGTTCGAAGTGAGCATGGGTCTTTATGTTAACCCGGCCGCACCTCCCGGAACAGGAGTTATGCGCTATATTAGGTGCTAGGGGAGCTACAGCATCAACAGGAGATAAGATGAGTTGGACGAACGAACTTGCACGGGAGATTTCCGGCAGGATTTTGACGGATGACGCCGCGCGCGATGCGGTGTCGACCGACTTTGGCCGCATCATCGTGCGGAAGCCCCAGGCGGTGGTGTGCCCTGCGTCGGCGGAAGATGTAGCGCGTGTGGTGCGTTTCGCCGGCCGGAATTCACTGGCGGTGGCCACGCACGGCGGCGGGCATTCCCAAACCGGGCAATCGCTTTCTGACCAGATCGTATTAGACATGACCTCGCTCAACCAGGTCACGGACGTCCGGGAAGATTCCGTCACGACGCAGGCGGGAATCAAATGGCGGGGTCTGGTGGAGCACCTTGCGCCCGAGCAGCTTTCGCCTCCGGTCTTGACCAATAATCTGGACGTTACCGTGGGCGGGACGCTTTCCATGGCCGGCCTGGGAGTGGCTTCGTGGCGCCAAGGCACGCAAGCCGACAATTGTCTGGAACTCGAAGTGGTGACCGGCGCGGGCGAGATCGTACGTTGTTCCGCCGCGGAAAATCGCGACCTGTTTGATGCGGCCCGCTGCGGCGCTGGCCAGTTTGGGGTCATTACCGAAGCCGTCCTTAAAGTGCGCCGCCACGCACCGCGCTTTCGCAGCTTCTACCTGCTCTACGACGACCTTGGTGCGCTGCTCGACGACCTGAAATCCTTGATGAACGATGCCCGCTTCGACTATTTGGAATCGTGGTGCGTGCCCTGCCCTCAGGGCTTCAAAAAAGTCGGGGGCCAGCGCCAGCCGTTCGCACAATGGTTCTTCCCGCTGCATGCGACGGTCGAGATCGGCGAGGGCGAATCCCCCATAGGCGCCGCGGATAAACTCGCGGGGCTGAAGTTTTACAAGCACGTCCACACGGAAGCCGGAGAAATGGCGGAATTCTTTACCCGGCTCGACAACCTGTTTGCGCTCTGGAAGCGGGCAGGCTTTTGGGACTACGCGCACCCTTGGATGGAGTGCGTGCTGCCGTGGCAGTCGACGCCGGTCTACATCTCGCAAGTCCTCTCGAATCTCCCTCCCCAAGCACTGGTGGGCGGGCACATCCTGCTTTGGCCTGCGCGGGGCACAGCGTCGCGCGCCCCGCTTTTCATGCGCCCCCAAGGTGAATTCCTGATGGGCTTCGGAATTCTGCCGGCCGTGGCACCGGCATTTATTAACGAGGTATTGCCGCGCTTGAACATGGCGAGCCACGCCGCAAGTTTGATGGGCGGCAAGCGCTATCTTTCCGGCTGGATCAACTTCGACCATGCCGCCTGGAAGGCTCACTACGGCGACCAATGGCCCGCCGTGATCGCGGCGAAACGGAAATTCGATCCGCAAGGCATCCTCAATCCTGGGTTCGTGAAGTACGAGTGAAGACAAAAGTCATCAGTTATCAGTATTCAGTTTTCAGTCGAAGCGGCGCCTCCTGAGACGCATCCTGAGAACTGATGACTACGACCGGGGACTATTTCTAACTCGAATAGAATCAATGCACTATCGGACAAAAAGGACCTAGATTTTTTCGCGCTTCTCCTTGACACCCGCAAAACCCACGTGCTACATTGGCGGGTCTTTGTGAGGTAGCCAA
Organism: uncultured Acidobacteriota bacterium; assembly: GCA_964501985.1. GTDB lineage: Bacteria > Acidobacteriota > Terriglobia > UBA7540 > UBA7540 > Bog-366. Next base: position 25,739 of record CAZCVY010000052.1, read on the forward strand.
CAGATACCCTGTGAGACCTAGCCAAACCAAATGAACGTGATTTTTCAGCAACTCGGGCACTTGTTCCTCCAGAGCATCCCTACGGTCATCCTGGTGTTTCTCCTCTTCATTATTCTCGACCGAATTTTCTTTCGCCCAGTCCAGGCGGTCCTGAAGCAACGGGAGGAATTGACCGTAGGAGCGCTGGCTCGGGCGCGCGAACAGGCGGCGACGGCAGAGACGAAGGCGCGCCAGTACGAAGAGGCGTTTCAAGCGGCCCGGCAGGAGGTCTACCGCCAGCGCGAGGGTGCTCGGCACACGAACCTCGAGCAGCGCGACTCGGCCCTGCGAACTGCGCGCGAGCAAGCCGAGGTGGTTGTCCGCGAAGCCCAGTCAGCGCTGGCCGCAGAGGTGGCTCGAGCCAAGGCGGAATTGGATGGTGCGTGCCGGCCCCTCGCGGAAGAGATTTCCGAGAGCCTGGTGGGACCCGACGCGACCCCAAGCGGGCAAGGGAGATTGACACTTTGAACCGCACGCTTCGTCAAGCCGCTTTGTTCAGCCTACTGGGCATTTGCCTGGCAGGGTTCATGTCTCCCCGGATGTCGTGGGCGCAAGAGTCTGGGAAGGCAGCGAAGAAGGAAGAGAAATCAGATCCGACGCGCGAACTGATCTACAAAACCATCAACTTTCTAATACTCGTCGGCGCGCTCGGGTACGTTCTGCGGAAGCCGCTGGCGGAGTTTTTCAGCTCGCGCTCCGCCTCCATTCAGAAGGCTTTGGCCGAAGGCCGAAAAACGTTGGAAGCTTCCCAAACGAAATTAAAGGCGGTGGAAGAGAAGTTGCGTGGGCTGGAAGCGGAAATTGCCGAGTTCAAGGCTTCGGCTGTACGCGAGATGGAAGCGGAACGCCAGCGCTTGCAGAAGAGCAGTGCCGAGGAAGCCGCCAGAATTCTGGAATCTGCGCGCGCCCAAACGGAGACTGCGGCGCGTGGAGCCAAGGTGGAACTGAAAAACTATGCCGCGCTCAAATCGGTGGCTCTGGCGGAGGAGCTGATTCGCGCCCGGCTGGATGACTCCGGCCGCAAGCGCCTGGTCACCCAGTTCGTGGCCACTCTCGAACCGAAAGAGCGGAAGAACTAGCTATGCCCACCGTCGTTGCCAATCGGTACGCGCGCGCCCTTGCAGATGTGGTTGCATCAACCGGCAACTACCGCCAGGTGCTAGGTGAATTGGAAGATTTCAGCGCGGCTTATCACCAGAGCCTGGAGCTGCGCGAGGTTTGCGATACTCCCGCCGTCAGCATGGCGCAGAAATTAAGCGTGCTGGAAGCCATCGCCTCCAAGATGGGCAGTTCGCACATTACGTTGAATTTCCTGCGCGTGCTGATGAGCCATTACCGGTTCCCGATCCTGGGCGAGATCGTGGCTGCTTTCCGCAACGTAGCTTATGCGCGCCTGGGAATCGTGCAAATCAAGATCTCTTCCGCATCCGGACTATCCACCCCAGAGCAAGAGCTTCTGCGAACACGGTTCAACGAGCTGACCAAGCAGCAGTCGGAATTGGAGTTCCAACTGGACGGCGACTTGATCGGGGGCCTGGTCGCGCAAATCGGAAGCACCGTGTATGACGGCTCGATTCGCGGACAACTAGAACGAATTCGGGAAAAGATGTTGGAGCAGTAAAGGAGCTTTCAGCTATCAGCTCTCAGCTTTCAGTTAAAGGTCATAGCCAGAGCAGGGAGCGCATGGCGGGAGGCTCGGAAAGGCAGCGGCCAGTTTCAAGCGAACAGCCAGGTTCAGCGCCCTCGAGGTCTAGCTGAAAGCTGAGAGCTGGAAGCTGAAAGCTAACAGACAATGCCTCAGATTAAAGCCGACGAGATTACCAAGATTATTCGCGAACAGATCGAGAACTTCGACCGCAGCGTGACGGTGGCGGAGGTGGGCTCGGTCATTTCCGTGGGAGACGGCGTTGCCCGCATTCACGGCCTTGACCGCGTTATGGCGGGCGAGTTGCTCTCATTGCCTCATGATGTGGCGGGGTTGGCGTTGAACCTGGAAGAAGACCAGGTGAGCGCGGTGCTGCTCGGGGATTACACGAAGATCAAGGAAGGCGACATCGTCAAGCGCACAAACCGCATTATGTCGGTGCCGGTGGGCAATGCCCTGGTAGGCCGCGTCGTGGACGCGCTTGGACGGCCCACTGACGGCAAGGGTCCCGTCCTCAGTGAAGAGTTCAGCCCCATTGAGCGCATTGCTCCGGGCGTGGTGGATCGCCAACCCGTACGCGAACCGCTCCAAACGGGAATTAAGGCGATTGACTCCATGATTCCCATCGGGCGCGGCCAGCGCGAACTGATTATTGGCGACCGCCAGACCGGGAAGACCGCGGTGGCTCTGGATACGATCTTGAACCAGCGCGGCGGCGACGTGGTTTGTATCTATGTGGCCATCGGGCAGAAGCGCTCGACTATCGCCCAGGTCATCAAGACCCTGGAAGAGTATGACGCGATGAAGTTCAGCATCGTGATCGAGGCAAGTTCTTCCGATCCCGCTCCGATGCAGTTCCTTGCGCCCTATTCCGGCTGCGCAATGGGTGAATACTTCCGCGACCACGGCCGCCACGCCTTGTGCATCTACGACGATCTCTCGAAGCATGCCGTGGCGTACCGCGAGATTTCCTTGCTGCTGAGGCGTCCCCCCGGTCGCGAGGCTTATCCCGGAGACGTTTTCTATCTCCACTCGCGACTGCTCGAGCGCGCCGCCAAGGTCAGCAAGGATTTGGGCGGTGGGTCGCTGACGGCGCTGCCGATTATCGAGACCCAGGCGAGCGACGTGTCCGCGTACATTCCCACCAACGTCATTTCCATTACCGACGGCCAAATCTACTTGGAGACCGACCTTTTCAACAGCGGCATCCGGCCTGCGGTGAACGCCGGCATTTCGGTCTCGCGCGTCGGCGGCAACGCTCAAATCAAAGCCATGAAGTCGATCGCCGGAATGCTCCGCCTGGAAATGGCCCAGTTCCGCGAGCTCGCCGCATTCGCCCAGTTCGGCAGCGATTTGGACAAAGCCACCCTGGCGCAACTGAACCGCGGGCGGCGGCTGGGTGAAATCCTGAAGCAGGATCAATATAAGCCCCTACCCGTGGAAAAGCAGATCGCCATCATTTTCGCGGGCACGGGCGGTTACCTGGATGATTTGCCGATCGAGAAGTGCCTGCCTTTCGAACAGGCGCTTTACGACTTCATGGATACCTCATATCCGGCCGTGGGCAAACAAATCGCTGAGAAGAAAGAAATCACCGATCCCCTGAAAGCGGATATACGCAAGATGCTCGACGAATTCAAAGCGAAGTTTGTGGAGGACAGTAAGGTAGACAGCAAAAAGTAGGCGAAATAGGATAGACAGCAGACGGTAGACGGAATACGGCACGAGGCACGGCCTGTCTACCGTATGCCCTCTACTGTATTCGGACCCTTTTATGGCTTCTCTTCTCGATATTCGACGCCGCATCCGTTCGGTAAAGAGCACTCAGCAAATTACGCGAGCGATGAAGATGGTGGCGGCCGCACGCCTGCGTCGCGCCCAGGACCGAATCTTCAACGCGCGGCCCTATGCCAACCAAATGATGGCGCTGCTGTCGAGCGTCGCGGCGCGCACCACAGATCGCTCGCATCCGCTTCTCGCCGAGCGGCCCATCGAGCGGCAGCTTCTGGTGCTGGTCACCGCCGACCGTGGATTGTGCGGCGCATTCAACACCAATCTGATTCGTGCCGCGCAAATTTATTTGGAGGAACACCGCGAACGGGACATCTCGATCCTCATGGTGGGCCGCAAGGGCCGGGATTATTTCGCCAAGCGGCCGGTGAAGAAAGTGGGCGAGCACATCAATATCTTCGGCCGCCTGCAATTCAGCCAGGCTCAGCCGATTGCCCAGCGCATTATCGAGCTTTACACGGAAGAGAAAGTGGACTCCGTGGATTTTATTTACAATGAGTTCAAATCCATCATGGCTCAGCGGGTGATGGTGGAGCGCTATTTGCCCATCAAGCCGATTGTTCCGGCCCAGGGTGAGGCGCTGATCGATTACATCTACGAGCAGCCGGCACTGGAAATCTTCAACAGCCTCCTGCCGCGCTATGTGGAGATTGAGGTTTACCGGGCGCTGCTGGAATCGCAGGCGGCGGAACTGGCAGCGCGTATGACCGCCATGGACGCGGCCACCAACAATGCCACAGACATGATCGACTCCTTGACGCTGTACATGAACCGCGTCCGCCAGGCAGCCATCACACGCGAAATCATCGAAGTGGTGAGCGGAGCGGCGGCGACGTAAGAAGCTATCAGCAATCAGCTTTCAGCTATCAGCCGGGCTGCGGATTATGTTCTTTAGCTGACCGCTGATTGCTGACAGCTTTCCAGAAAGGAATCACGATGTCCGAGCAGAAGCACATTGGCAAAGTAGTCGAAGTCATCGGGCCCGTAGTGGTCGTGGCGTTTGAGGGCGGCCATCTTCCCGCAATTTATAACGCCGTGCGGATCACTTCCCAGGGCTTCGACACGCCGGCGCCCATCGACGTCATCGCCGAGGTCGAACAGCACCTGGGTGAAGGCCGCGCCAAGTGCGTGTCAATGCAGCCCACGGATGGCATGGTTCGCGGCATGACGGTGGAGGACCAGGGCGGACCGATTACCGTGCCGGTCGGCAAGGGCACGCTGGGTCGCGTGATGAACGTCATCGGCCAGCCCGTGGATAAATTCGGCCCCGTGGATTGCCAGGAGCGCTGGCCCATTCATCGTCATGCGCCGAGTCTTGAGGATCAAAACACCAACCTGGAAGCTTTTGAGACCGGCGTGAAGGTGATCGACTTGCTCGAGCCTTACTTGAAAGGCGGCAAGACGGGATTGTTCGGCGGCGCGGGCGTGGGCAAGACCGTCATCGTGATGGAAATGATCCACAACGTGGCCATGAAGCACGGAGGCGTTTCGGTATTCTCCGGCGTGGGCGAACGCACCCGTGAAGGCAACGACCTGTGGCTGGAAATGCAAGAAGGCGGCGTGATGGTGGCGGGCGACCCGGAGAAATCCAAAGTCGCCTTAATCTACGGCCAGATGACCGAGCCCCCCGGCGCGCGCCTGCGGGTAGGCCTGACGGGCCTTACCGTGGCGGAATACTTCCGTGACGTGGGAGGGCAGGACGTACTGCTGTTCATTGACAACATTTTTAGATTTACGCAGGCTGGGGCGGAAGTTTCGGCGCTGCTTGGCCGCATGCCCTCGGCTGTCGGCTATCAGCCCAACCTTTCGACGGAAATGGGCGAACTTCAGGAGCGCATTACTTCCACCAAGACCGGTTCGATCACGTCGGTGCAGGCGATTTACGTACCCGCCGACGACCTGACAGACCCTGCACCCGCCACCGCTTTCTCCCACTTGGACGCAACCACAGTGCTGAGCCGCGCACTGGTGGAAATCGGAATCTACCCTGCCGTCGATCCCTTGGCCTCCACGTCGCGGGTGCTTGATCCGCGCATTGTGGGACACGAGCATTACGATGTCGCGCGCCGGGTGAAGGCCATTCTGCAAAAGTACAAAGACCTTCAAGACATCATTGCCATCCTTGGAATGGACGAGCTTTCGGAAGAAGATAAGGTCACCGTGGCGCGAGCCCGCAAGATTCAGCGCTTCCTCTCGCAGCCTTTTTTCGTGACCAAGCAGTTCACAGGCATGGATGGCCGCTACGTGAAGCTGGAAGATACCATCAAAGGCTTCAAGGAGCTTGTGGACGGGAAGCACGACGACATGACCGAGCAGTCGTTCTACATGGTGGGCACCATCGAAGAGGCCATGGAGAAGGCCGAGAAGCTGAAGGCGGCGGCGTGAAGGAATCGGGCGATCGGAAGATCGGGTGATCCGGGGAACAGCAACCCCGCGTTGCGCGGTGGCTTTTGGTTCACCCGATCTCCCGATTACCGGATCTCCCGATCTTCCCTTAGTCGAAACTTATGGCCGAAATTACTTTACCCACAGAAATTCTTCTTGATATCGTGACCCCGGATCGCCTCGTGGCGCATGACGAGGTGACCGCCGTGACCATCCCGGGAAAGGATGGCTATTTGGGAATTCTGCCTGGGCACGCCCCGCTACTGACGGAGCTTGGCCCCGGCGAACTGGTGTATACGTCCGGTGGCGCCCAACACAGCATGGCCGTGTACTGGGGCTTCGCCGAAGTGCTGGGCGACTGCGTCATCGTGCTGGCACAAACCTGCGAGCGCGCCGAGGAGATTGATGTGGAGCGCGCGGAGAAAGCGAAAGCCCGCGCCGAAGAACGCCTAAAGCGACTGGACGATCCGGCAATCGACCGGGAGCGCGCCCGCGAATCCCTGACCCGCGCCATGGCTCGGCTGGAAGCCGCGCACAAACGTCCTGATCCAGAGTAACAATACCTTTCTCTTTGCCTCGACAAAATTCCTGGAGGGACTGCTCCTTCCGGAAACGTGCATAATTCTCTTGGCGAAGAAAATTACCCTTGAAATAACAGCGGCGTGCTACTGCAGACATCTTCCGGCAGGGCTTCTTCCTAGCCGGGTCCCCTGATCGGTTGGTCAGCTCGGAGGCAGGCCGAGAAAGTGTACCAACGGCGAAGGGACTTAATGTCCATCAACTTCGAAGGCCCCCAAACCTGAGAGCTTTTTGATAACAAAGACCCTGAAAACCAATTGTCCCCCTCCCCGACTTGACAACATACTGAAAATAAAGCCAGTTACAAGAAATCGTGGGAATCCCAAAATTTGGGTGCAAACTGTCAGATGAATGGGACGGCAAAGTGTCGCTTGCGCTACTGAAGTAAGACGCTGTCTTCTTCCGTGATTTTGGAGGCGGATTCGGCAAGCTTCGCGGCGTCTTCCGCCATCGTATGCAACGTCTCGATGAGCTTGCGGTACTGAAATAAGATGTCCGAGGGGATGGCGGTGCGGTGGACCTGCCGCAATGTTTCGTCCGACAGCAGGGCAAGGCTATCGAGCAATTCGTGTGTACAGTTAAGGCGCGACTGGAACACTTCTAGTTTTAGTTGCGGCATGCCCTGCTCCTTGGACTCATGATCGGCCAGGATCGGCATGTGGCAGGTGGAACCTGGTAGGTGGAAGTGATGGTTGGTCTGTGGGAATGAATTTCCTCGACCCACAACCACTCACCTGCGACCTACCCTTCCCGCCACCTACAACCTACCATTGACCACCTTTTCGCCATTCAGCATACCCTATCGGCTTCCCTTTGCAATGGATTTTTGCGGGAGCACACGGTGATGGCGCTTGCATAGCCGCCAGTAGTTTTGCCAGAATAGGGCCGTGAACAAACTCTGGCATAGCAAGAATAAACTGCCTCCGAAGGCAACATTTAAGCAGAGAGTTAATTGGCACCGAGAACATCGGGATCACTGCGCGTGTCGAGAAATGCCGAAAAGCCTGCTGAAGTATATTCGCCAAGAGGAGAAATAAACATGGAACTCAAAGAGCTTTTTCTGGCGCAACTGGAGCGGGAGGCCGCAGCCACGCGCAAGGCAGTGGAGCGCGTGCCGGAGGGGCGCAACGACTGGAAGCCGCATGCGAAGTCCATGGAATTGGGACGCCTCGCAATGCTCGTGGCAACCATGCCGGGCTGGGTGGTTCTGATGGTCGAACGGGACGAGTTGAATCTTGGCGACCCCTCGAGTGAGGAATTCAGAATGAAGCCGGCGGAATCAAAAGCTGAATTGCTCAAAGCGCTCGAAGACAGCGTCGCCAAGGCGCACAAAGCGCTCCAGGGAACAACGGAGGAAGACCTGCTGAAGCCCTGGCGTTTGCTGATGGGAGGACGCGTGCTGCAAGAACAGCCGCGGCATGTGATGCTTGCCGATACTTTCTGCCACCTGGCGCATCACCGCGGACAGTTGACCGTGTATCTGCGGATGAGCGAGATCAGCGTGCCGGCGATCTATGGGCCTTCGGCGGATGAGCAGTTTTAAGGGCTTTTCAAGACGGACGCTGGGACAGAATTCAAAACTCAAGATTCAAAATTCTGAACTCGACATTCAGATCCCAACATCTGAGTCTTCAAATTTCCAGCTTGCAAGATTGCGAGCTTGGCTTTTGAGAATTCAAGTTCTTAAAATTCAACGCTCCAAACGCGGATTTCAGAAATCCAATCTGAGAAACCACCATTCATCATTCAGAATTCATAACTACCACCCGTCATTTCGCGCCCCCCCGCTGTTTCTTCCACTCCTCGATGGCCTGCATTCTCTCCTTCCACCTTTTTTCCAAGCCTTGGTCTGTGGGGCGATAGTACTGGCGGTCCTTGAGGTTGTCGGGCAGGCACTGCATGTCGGTGAGCTTGTCGTCGGCCTTGTGTGCGTATTGATACCCTTTGCCATATCCGAAGTTCGCCATCAGTCCGGTCACCGCATTGCGCAAGTGGAAAGGGACCGGCTCCGCCATCGTTTCCTGCGCGTCGCGCGCGACCTCGCCATACCCGACGTAAAGCGCATTCGACTTCGGCGCGAGCGCGAGATAGACGGCGGCCTCTGCCAGCGCCAAGTTGCCTTCCGGCATTCCCAGAAAATGCACCGCCTGCATCGCCGCCACCGTCACGCCCAATGCGTGCGGGTCCGCCATGCCAACATCCTCCGAAGCCTCGCGAATCAGGCGGCGCGCGATGTAGAGGGGATCCTCTCCCGCTTCGATCATGCGTCCCAGCCAATAAAGCGCGGCGCTGGGATCGGAGTTTCGCACCGATTTGTGGAGCGCTGAAATCAGATTGTAGTGTTCCTCGCCGGACTTATCGTAGAGCAGAACCTTACGCTGGATGGCATCCTCAACCAGGGTTTCGGTGATGGTGGCCCGCCCATCCGCGTCGCGCGCGGCGGCGGCCACGGCGGTTTCAAGCGTGTTGTAGGCTGCGCGCGCATCGCCGTTGGAGAACACTGCGATCTGCCGCAGCAGCTCATCGGAAATTTCGATGGACCGCGCGCCGAGTCCGCGCTTCTCGTCCGTGAGGGCGCGGCGGAGAAGCGTCTGCACTTCGTCGGTCGAGAGCGCGGATAGCATGTAGACCTTGGCGCGGGAAAGCAGCGCGGCATTCACTTCAAACGACGGGTTTTCCGTGGTGGCGCCGATCAGCACGATGTCGCCACGCTCGACGTAAGGCAAAAATGCGTCCTGCTGAGCTTTGTTGAAGCGGTGGATCTCATCGATGAATAGCACCGTGCGCCGGCCGTAATGGCGGGACTTTTCCGACGCCGCCATTACTTCCTTGATTTCCTTGATGCCCGAAAGCACGGCGCTGAAGCGCACGAAGTCACTGCGCGTTTTGCGGGCGACGATGGTGGCAAGCGTGGTCTTGCCTGAGCCCGGAGGACCCCAGAGAATCATCGAGCCTAGCTCGTCGCGCTCGATCTGTCGCCGCAGCGCTTTTCCCGGCCCCAGGATGTGGAGCTGGCCCACGAAGTCTTCGATGGTCTCCGGCCGCATCCGGTCGGCCAAAGGCGAGGGCGTGGCGGCGCTTTGCGCGGCGACGTCGGTGTGGTCGAGGGGATTGGGTTCGAAAAGGCTCATGGGAATTGGATCATGGGGATTGCCGATTGCCGATTTTCGATTGCTGATTGTCGCTTCCGTAGCCTGGTTCTAAATCAGCAATCAGCAATCGGCAATCGTCAATATCTGAATCCTCTCTGTCGTGCGGCCTCATAAAGAAAGATGCTTGCCGCGGCTGCCGCGTTCACGGAATCCACTTCTTTGCGGATGGGGATGCTCAGAAGCTGGCTTGCGTAGCGGCCAATCTCCTCCGGCAATCCCGTGGCTTCGCGCCCCACGAGGATTGCAATCGGCCCTCGCAGGTCCGCTTGCGCGAGCGATGCCGGGCTGTGGCGATCGGCCGCGACGATGCGGACGTGGACGCTCAGAAACGGCAAGGCCTCCCTCGGATCAAGGCCGCAAATCAATGGGAGGCGGAAGATGGCTCCTGCCGAAGAGCGCACCGCCTTGGGATTGAAAGGGCTCACCGTCTCCTGCAATGTCAGGAAGGCGGATGCGGAAAACGCCAGCGCGGTGCGCACCATGGTCCCCAGATTGCCAGGGTCCTGGAGGCGGCAGGCGACGACCACCAGGGAATTGCGGGCGGCAACGACCTCCTCCAATTTATAGACCGGCAGTTCCACCAGAGCGGCGATTCCTTGCGGGGACGGCGTTTGCGCGACGCTTGCAAACAATCGGTCAGGGACCTGAGTCAATTCGGCTTCCGGCGGCAGACGCTGGAGCAGGGCGGAGAACTTCTCCGCTGCTCCGCCCGCTACGAGCACGCTGTGAGTCTTGACACGCGGGGCCGCATTCAGGGCTTCTTCGACCAGGAATGGGCCTTCCACCGCCAGCCAGCCCTCCTTGGTGGTCCCGTCAGCAAGCGAGCGGCGGAAAACCTTCATCAAAGAATTAGCAGGACTGGAAACTTCTCGTTGATTTGAGGAATGCACAGGATGACCTTGGCCGTGTCAATTCTTGAATCCACAGCTTACCCCGCTGGGGAGGCGAAAGTCGAGAGGCGGCGTCGGGGCACGGCATAAAAAGGGAAGGCTTCAATGTCGATTGCTTGGCGTTTTTGAAGCGCATGCGGGACGCGCACGCAGCGTCCGAAGGAATAGTGGCCCCGGCTTGTGGTAGAATCTCCGCGCTTTAGCCTTTCCCTGCACTAAATTCGAGGAGGTGTCCATGCGCCGGTTGGGAATGTTTCTGGTCCTGTTGAGTCTTGTTCCCGTTGTGCACGCCCAGGAATTGAGTGGGCTGCTGGCGGATCTCACGAAGCCCCATGATTATGTTTTGAAGCGGTCGGGAAGTTGGGACCGCACGGGAGGCAACGACGACGCACGCAAGATTGCGGTGGGCCAGACACTAACCGTGCTTGAGGATTCGGGCCCCGGCGTCATCACCCACGTGTGGTTTACCATCGCCAGCGGAGAAAAATATCACCTAAAAAAATTGGTACTGCGCATGTATTGGGATGGCGAGGCAACGCCGAGTGTGGAGGCTCCCATCGGCGACTTCTTTGGCCTGGGTCTCGGGGAGTATGTCAATTTCCAATCGCTCCCCCTGGCGGTCGGTTCAATTAAAGCCTTGAACTCATTTTTCCCCATGCCCTTCCAGAAGAGCGCCAGGATCACGTTGACCAACGAAGGCGCGGAGGAGGTGGACGCGTGCTATTACAATATTGAGTATCGCGAGTATGCGAAACCCCTGCCTGCCGACACCCTCTACTTTCACGCGCAGTATCGGCAAGCCACTCCGAGCCATGGCTGGACCATCAATTGGAAGAACAACGGTAGTCCCGGCGTCGGCGACAAACCCAACCTGAATGGCGACGGCAACTACGTTTGGCTCGAGGCCACGGGGCGGGGACACTTTGTTGGCGTAACCATGTCGGTGGTGCAGAACCAGGACGACTGGTGGGGCGAAGGCGATGACATGTTTTTCATCGATGGCGAAAAAATTCCCAGCGTCGAGGGGACCGGTTCGGAAGATTACTTCATGGGGGCTTGGGATTTTGGCGGCAAACCCTTCGGCTACGACCTCTTCGGAGCGCCGGTCGTGAGCAATGAACTTGCTGGAGGCCGAGCGTCGGCTTATCGCTTCCATCTGGATTCGCCGATCCCGTTTACCAAGTCAATCCGCGCCACGATTGAGCACGGCCACGCCAATCATCGCTCGGATAATCTTTTCTCCGTTGCCTATTGGTACCAAACGGAGCCGCACGCTCCGTTTCCTGTGCTGCCACCGGTGGACGAGCGAATTCCCAGGCTTTATCCCGTGGGTGGACCTGGTAACGCAGGCAAGTGAAGGCATCGAAGCATTGGTGATTTGCGATTGGCGAATTATCGAAGGATGATTTCGCGTCGCTCGCCGCTGGTCTGGCCATCGCATGATCGATCGACAGAGAGCTACTTGCGGTCTTTGACGCGGTAGACAAACTTTAGTCCCGACCAAGTTTCGTCCACTGCACAGACCTTTATATCCACCAAACCATTGCTCAGGCCAATTTCGCGGATGATGTTCTCGCTGAGGTCAGTCGCGACTCCCGAGGACCTTTTGGGCCAGGAAATCCAAAGCAGGCCATTTTGCGCCAGAGAGGACTTGAGCACCGGGAACTTTTGTTCAAGCTCGCGGCGCGAAGTGGTGAAGAAATGAAGGAAGTCCATTTCCTCTTGAAGTTTCGTGCCAAGTTTGACCTGCGGCGGCAGCTTCCCCAGAGTCGCGGCGTAATCAGGCGGCGCGCCCAAAACAGACACGCGAAAACCCTCTTTGATGCCGAGCTTATCAACCAATGAACGCTGGGAATAGCCTGCCATAGAATTTCATTATAGGCTTTGCGCTGGGAAGGAGCTATGCAGAGTAGTTGTTATCTTGCGCCCCGTTTTGGAGGCGCCTGGAGCGACCTTCCGCGCCGCTGTCCTGACTCTCTTGACGATTCAGCGAATCCCCTTCACTATAATAAAGGTGTTTACGTGGGCCTGTAGCTCAGCTGGGAGAGCACATGGTTTGCAACCATGGGGTCGGGAGTTCGATCCTCCCCAGGTCCACCAACTATCT